>CAYZSO010000003.1:0-158137 GCA_964479695.1 uncultured Fastidiosipila sp. | reverse complement strand
GATCCTCACGAATCTGGGAAAAGCCAAGTGCTTCCCCTGCTCTATGACCCATCAAAATAATGTCCACGCCTTCCTCAATCTCCGGGGCAAGATCTCTCAAGGCTTCTCGCATCAAGCGACGCATGCGATTACGTTGGACGGCATTCCCATAATGTTTTATGGTCGTGAAACCCGCCCTGATGGTCCCCGTCTTCGTCCTCCGGTAATGGAGGGTAAGATATTGCCCCGGTCTGCGCTTGCCATGCCGGAATACTCTGGCAAATTCATAATTTTTCTTCAAGCGCGGAGGCAATTTCATGTTTCTAACAATAAGCTCAGCTGCCCGGAAAACCATGATGGAAGGTTCTCTTAGGCTGTCAGAACTTTTCTGCCTTTCAATCTTCTTCTCTTCAGGACGTCGCGGCCGCTGGAATTCGCCATTCTCTTACGGAAACCATGTTCACGGGAACGCTGACGTTTCTTGGGTTGATAGGTTCTCTTGCTCATCTATATTCACCTCCTATTTTTCCACATAGTGCAGAACATTATAAGCACCAGTTTAGAAGTCTGTCAATCAAATTTCCGGCTTTCCGGGCTAAAAAGTGCCGAATCGAACGATTTATTCGCCGATGGTCTGACACGATACGAGCGTAATTCGCTTATTTTCTTGGGCCAAAGCCGCCTTAGCCTCATCCCTCTGCTGTTCAGTTTCAAACAGACCAAATAATGTAGGCCCGCTGCCACTCATCGCAGCATAGCTTGCCCCCATCTCCACCAAGCGCTCCCTCAACAGACCTAATTCCGGATACAAATCTTGCAGCAAGTATGTGAACGTATTTTGTCCCAGTTGAAGTAAACCTTTCCTGTCATCCGAACGAAGTGTCAGGATAAAAGCCTGCGGATCCGTTTCAGGCAGGAGCAAGGTTTGTTCCTCAGGGAGTTCATCATATCTGGCAAAGGCCAGGGCAGTAGATACTTGAAGTCCCGGCAAAATTAAAAGGAGCGGCAATTGGGCAGGTTGCGAGATTGCCTCGCAGAGATCACCAATTCCCGTGCAATAAGCCAGTGGTGCCGGCTGCAAACAAAAAGGAACATCTGCACCAACTCTCCGCGCGATGCCGGCAAGTGTCTCTTCCGACAATGGGGAATCACTACGTTCGTTCAGCGCTCGCAACACAGTGGCCGCATCACTGCTCCCACCGCCTAGACCACCTTGGATGGGGACGGCTTTGGCCAAATGAATGTGAACGACCTCAGAAGGCGCAAGTCCAGCCTCACAAAAAAGTTCAAAAGCCCGCACAATCGTGTTATTTCGATCCGCTTCAAGCGGAAACGGGGACTCGATCGACAAATGCAGCTCACTTGAGGGAAAACGAAAGACCTTCGCCCGATCGCTCAAAGGTTCAGCCACACTCAACGTCACTTCGTCAGCGAGGCTAATCTTCTGCATCAACGTGGAAAGCTCGTGGTAACCATCCGCACGCTTACCCGTGATGTCGAGAAACCAATTGATCTTCGCATAGGCCTTGTACGATGTCACTTCCCGAGCCATAACAATCTGCTCCTGATCTGCTATTGATCTGCTCCTATAGAAAAGACCCCGCGGGAGCAGGGTCTGTTACTTCTTCGGTTAATTGTTCTCAGCAGGCCGGCTGTCCTGGGACTTCTTGATCGGGGGCAACGGCTACTTCAACCGTGTCCGTCAAAATATCAACGTAGCTGTAGGAGACCATCTCCTGCTCATCGTGATTCGTCCTCAGACAACGAACCGTAAAAACATTGGGGTAGCAATTCTCAACAATTCCTTCGCGGATGATTGTCCTCTTACGACCGCCGTTTGACTTCAAGCGAACCTTTCTCCCTATGCATGCTTCCATATCCCGCTTGCACATTTCGAGTTCACTTTTAATAATCATACTTCGTTCTACCTCCCAAAAGCACATAGTCACCTGTAATTATAGCACAGAACGGCTCAATTGGGAAATTTTCCGCCTTGGGCGATACGAACGATGGGAACGATAGGGTCGATAGGAATCCAACTAACTTTTCTTCTATTCGTTTCAGTGTCCGTCTGCACATTTAAGCAAATTTGAAGATATGTGCAATCCAAGTAACTTATCACCTATTCGCTTCGCAACCCACTTGCACATAAAAGCAAATTTGAAGATATGTGCACGTTGGGTGACATGTCATGTATCAACTTCGGCTCTAGCATGCACATAAAAGCAAATTTGAAGATATGTGCAATCTCAAGTAACTTGTCATCTATTAGTTTCGCAATTTGCTTCGCAACCCACTTGCACAAAAAAGCAAATTTGAAGATATGTGCAATCCAAGTAACTTATCACCTATCCGCTTCGCAATCCGCTTCGCAACCCACCTGCACATAAAAGCAAATTTGAAGATATGTGCAATCCAAGTAACTTGTCACCTATCCGCTTCGCAATCCGCTTCGCAACCCACGTGCACATAAAAGCAAATTTGAAGATATGTGCAACCCAAGTAACTTGTCACCTATCCGCTCCGCAACCCACTCACGTTCAGCTGCGTGATTTCATTCGGCAGTCGGCCAACGACAGTCGGCCAACGACAGCCAGCCAAACCCCTCCTCGCGCCATCAACAGCAACTTCCGTGCGAAAACTATTCCTCGGACTCAGAATCATCCTCATCGTCAGTTTCGTGAGAAGACGCTGGTGCAGCACCAGGAGAGACACCATCAATATATTTTTTCCGATACGCCATCGGAGTCGAATTCATCTGCTTGCGGAACGCCGCATTGAAGCGTTGAGGACTGGAGAAACCGACTTTACGAGCAATTGTCGACACCTTCATATCCGATTCTTGCAGGAGCTCGCAGGCCTTCTCAACGCGCACTTGCATAAGGTAAGACATGGGGCTCATACCCATTTCGTCGCGGAAGGCTCTGGCAAAGTAGCCCTGACTCAAGAAAACATAGCCCGCAATGTCAGCAACTGATATGTCACTTTCATAGTAGGTTTCGATATAATTTTTCGCAATTTGGACAAGCTCTTTCGCTTTACCCGTCTTAACCTTAAGACTCTCCTCCCACTCAGCCTTGAGCGCGCGGGAGAATTCCACGAGGAGCTGAAGGCTCAGTGCCTGAAGCATGAGCACTTTGCCATATTCATTCTGTTTATTTTCTTCAATAATAGCCTCGACAACAGCAGCGATCTCACGGCGCCCTTTGCCCTTGATCATCATGGCTTCCTGGCTCTGCTCTTTCGCCTCATCTATCTCACCCTCGGCATTTGCGAATCTCAGGAAATCCGCATAAGGATCGAGATCAAGCGTGGGCTGACCGCTGACATTAGGCTCTTGGGGACGAATCGAAAAATAGACACAAGCGACTTCGCATTCCTCCAATACGACATAACTATGTAACACATCGGGTTGAAGAATGATCGTGCTGCCGGGAATCAAATGATAGCGTTTACCCTTAACAAGATAATCCAATTTACCGGATCTGACATAAGTAAGTTCATACGTTTCATGGCGGCTGGGCTTGCTGATGGAATCTCCTTCAGGGAAATATTGACCCATGCCTTCCAAGACGAGAGGAAGCTCTTCCAAACTATGTTGGTCTCTCTCAGGTTCTACATCAAATTGATTACTTAACATATGATTATCCTCTGTGGTGCAATTCTGAACGTTTCTGTACTTTAGAAGTGAAGACATTGTAGCAAATCGACGGTTTTTTTGATACCCCTTTGGCCAAAGTCGCAAGTACCTTGTTTTCCTCCTCTCCAGCGAATAATTTTTCGTAGTTTTTGTAGGAATTTGTTGGAATTTTGGGGCTTCCGCAAGTGCGTTGTGTGGCGTTATGCTTAGTCTTGTTCGAACAAGATAATATTATCAAGGAGTAAAGACTATGCAGACAGAGCAAATACTGCCGAATCAAGATCTTTTTGACCAGGAGCAAGACCAGCACATGCCGGAAATGCCCGAAGACCAAGCCTTCTCACCAGGAATGGATCAAGGTTTCGTCCCATCACCTGATACGCTGCCGGAAGATGCACTCGCAGAAGAAGATGATGAACTGTTCGATAATTCCTTCCACGTAGAAGGCGAACCGCAAAGACCCTTTGCAACGCAAGAAGGCTCCCACATGCCTCCCCCAACGCAAACGGAGCCATTCAGACAAACGTCCGCTCCACAGCACTATCAGAATGAGCAATGGTCAGGCCCCACACCGAACCAAAATTCTGGTCAGCCGAGGTCTTATCAGAATGAGAGCCAGCCCCAGCCACCGCCACCTTATTCTCAAAACGGTTCTTACCCTTCCTCAGGTTACAGAAACCAAGGGCAATCACCCAGAAATCAGAGAAATCAATTCCCCGATGATTCATTCAATTTCAAAATAGAAAGACACGTCTCTGTAATCGCTGATAAAAAATCCGGCTGGAAACGAGAAGTAAATCTCGTCTCTTGGAACGGCAAACCCGCGCGTTTTGATATTCGAGATTGGAATCACGAACATACGAGGATGGGACGAGGGGTCAGCCTAACGGCATTCGAATGTGCCAGTCTTTTAGAAACGATGAAAAACTTCGATTTCGCGGGCTCAGGACTTCGGTAAGCATGTTGTGGGGTGTCACTCGTGGCACCCCGTAAACGTATTCGATGTACTACACGTACTAGACGTGTTCGACGTACTAGACGTACTAGACGTGCTAGACGTGTTCGACGTACTACACGTACTAGACGTGTTCGACGTACTTAGGTGGCTGTGAAAAATCGCCAGAGGATCCGAAGTGGTGCGTTCTCATTCCACACAAGAGGGGGGGTGGAAGGAAAATAGAGTAGCATTCGCCAGAGCCATACCGCAATCAGCAAAATGAGCAGGACAATCCCAAGATTTTTAATCCATTTACGGATCGTTCCGTCCTTTCTGCGGTAGAGGAAGAACAGAAGGGGAACGAACAAAACGAGTAGAAACAAAGGATGCCAAGCAAAGGCATCCGCCACTTCCCCGTCAAAAAAGCGGAACCAAGCGCGGCTCATCCCGCAAGTCGGACACGGAACACCTGTTATCGCGTAAACAGGGCAAAGGATTAGAGAATGTCGGTTCGAGAACCATAAAACAAACCCCGACGCAGCTAGCACTGCCGCTGGCAGTGCGAACTGTTTCGGGGTCATTTTTTTCTTGGTTTCTTGTGGATCCGCGCTCACATTCAGGCTTCCTTCGGTTCCGCTAACTCTCCGCTCTTCGCCTCAATCATGCCATCCGGTTCGATTCGCGAACCATCGCGAAGGACCAGTGTCGGTCTGACCTTTCGCACAACCGAATCTTTCGTCACGATACATTCAACTACGTCATCTCTGGAAGGGATGTCATACATAATATCCATCATGATCTCTTCAAGGATCGAGCGAAGTCCTCTTGCGCCTGTGTGGAGCTCCAGCGCCTTTCGAGCCACTTCACTGACCGCTTCATCAGAGAAACGGAGAGACACCTTATCATAGGAGAAGAGCTTCATGTACTGTTTCAGTAATGCGTTCTTCGGCTCGCGTAAAATGCGGATCAGGTCCTCTTCCTTCAAGCTGTTCAGGCTAACAATAACAGGAACACGGCCGATAAGCTCAGGAATGATACCGAATTTCTGCAGGTCCTGCGGGCTAACTTCCGCCATGAGCTTGTCATCCTGGCGGCTAATACTATCCACTTGAGCACCGAAGCCAATGGATTTCTTATTGATTCGAGATTCAATGATTTTCTCGATGCCGTCGAAACTACCACCACAAATAAACAGAATGTTACTTGTATCTACACGAATATATTCTTGCTGCGGATGTTTCCTTCCACCTTGTGGCGGCACGTTTGCAACGGTGCCCTCCAAGATCTTCAGCAGTGCTTGCTGTACACCCTCACCACTGACATCACGGGTAATCGAAGGGTTCTCCGATTTCCGTGTGATCTTATCGATCTCGTCGATGTAAATAATTCCTTTTTCCGCTGCTTCCACGTTGAAATCGCAGTTCTGCAGAAGTTTCAGAATGATGTTTTCCACATCCTCACCGACATAACCGGCTTCAGTCAAGACCGTCGCATCAGCAACAGCGAAGGGTACGTCAAGTATTCTGGCCAAAGTCTGAGCCAAAAGTGTTTTGCCGGATCCGGTAGGTCCGATGAGCATAATATTGCTCTTCGACAACTCCACATCGCGCAATTCAGGATCAGTAAGCTCATCACCAAACACCCGTTTATAGTGGTTGTAAACCGCAACGGACAGTGCTCGCTTAGCCTTGTCCTGGCCTATGACATAGTCGTCAAGCTTGCGGTTTAACTCAGCAGGAGACATGAGCTTCCCCTGGTGAGGCTTGTTCTTCGTCCTGCGAGCCTTCCCTGCCTTGTCATTCAGAACTTCATAGCAAAGCTCAACACACTCATTGCAGATATAGGCATCAGGGCCCGCAATCATTCGTTCAACGAGCTTGTCGCTCTTGCCGCAAAACGAACAGACAATCGGTTGATTATAGGTACTCTTATTGGCCATGAAATCTCCTTGATTTACATTTTCTTATCCGGCAGCTCTTCAGTTCTTCACCATGATCTTATCGATCACACCATAAGCCAGAGCTTCTTCAGCCGTCATCCAGTAGTCTCTGTCAGTATCCTTCTCGACCACTTCCAAGGGTTGCTTCGTTCTCTCAGCAATAATCTTGTTCAGACGTTCACGTGTTTTCTTGATGTGCTCAGCAGAAATCAAAATGTCAGAGGCCATACCCTGGGCACCGCCGGAAGGCTGATGAAGCATAACTTCCGCATTCGGAAGTGCAAAACGCTTACCCGGTTCGCCGGCAAGCAGCAAGAATGCGCCCATACTGGCAGCCATACCCATGCCGATCGTCTGCACCTGCGGACGGATATACTGCATCGTATCATAGATCATAAGTCCGCTGGAGACTTCACCACCAGGGCTGTTGATATAGAGCTGGATATCCTTCTGCGGATCTTCCGCCTCAAGGAAAAGCAGCTGAGCTGTAACGAGGCTCGCTGTTGTGGAGTTCACCTCATCACTCAAGATGATGATTCTCTCCTTAAGCAGACGAGAATAAATGTCATAAGCTCTCTCGCCGCGGTTCGTGGATTCGATAACTGTGGGGACCAAGGCCGCCCTAATTGCGTCTTCATTGAAGTTCATATTGTCGCTCCTTCCATTTGTCTGACCTAAATGTCAAACAAAGTCAAAAAACATTATACTACCAATTTCCGACTTGTCACGTCCAAATAAGCAGATTCATAGAATATTTAAAAAACACCCCCCAAACCGGGAGATGTTTTCTTATCATTCTACTCTTCCGTTTCGGACTGATCGGTCAATGGTTCATCAGCTTCTGCTGCAGCACTCTCCTCGAACAACTCTTCATCATCCGAGAGCACTTCGTCATCCGAGAGCTCTTCGTTGTCCAACGGCTCTTCATTTTCCGGCGGATCAACAGCGATTGCATGTTCAGTTAAGAAGCGGATCGCCTTCGTATTTAGCGCGTTCTCGAAGAACATTTCATTATCACCCACTTGACGTCTTACTTCATCTTCAGAAAGACCAGTTTGTGATGCGAGTAATGCAATCTCATTGTCCTTGTCTTCATCCGTGAGCGTGAGGCCTTCTGCCTGGGCGACAGCCTTCAGAACGAGTTGAACCTTAAGTTGATCTTCGGCCGGCTCATGCAAAGAATGGGTATATTGTTCCACAGACTGACCGACAAACTGCAAATATTGTTCAAGTTCAATGCCTTGTTGACGCATTTGCTGGCGCTGATAGTTGAGGATCTGTTCCATCTCTGAATGAACCATGGAATGAGGAATTTCGATCTCAGCGTTATCCGCAACTTTACGTATAACATTGTTCTCAAACGTCTTCGTCGCTCTGTCCTCAGCATCTTTCGTCAGTTCCTCGCGGATGGAATTCTTATATTCGGCCAAAGTATCGAATTCAGATACATCCATAGCGAAATCATCATCAGCTTCCGGCAACTCCTTATGCTTAAGGGAATTGAGTTTCACCTTAAACACGGCATCTTGGCCTGCAAGATCTTCCTGGTTGTAATCTTCCGGGAAAGTAACCAAAACGTCGAATTCTTCACCAGGCATGTGCCCGACAATTTGTTCCTCGAATCCGGGGATGAAGGATCCTGAACCCAAGACCAAATCATATTCTTTGCCAGAACCGCCTTCAAAAGCCTCACCATCAAGGAAGCCTTCGAAGTCAATGTTTGCTGTGTCGTCATTTTCAGCTGCTCTATCCTCGATCGGAACCAAGCGCGAATTGCGTTCGCGGACACGCTCAAATTCCTTCTCAACATCTTCATCCGAAATTTCAACACGTGGCTTAACAGCTTCAACACCGCGATACTCGCCCAGAACCGGTACCGGTTCTGTGTCAAAGGTCAATGTGCAGGTAAGGCCCTTGTCCATACCAATTTCCTGAATGTCGAGTTCCGGCTGCGAAACCGGAGAAACGGCAAATTCCTTCACTGCTTCCTCATATGCCGGTGCGATAATATGATCAACAGCTTCATCATAAAGGGCACTTTCGCCGTAATAGCTCAATACGATGGCCAAAGGCGCCTTCCCCTTGCGGAATCCCGGTACATTAAAACGCTTGGCGTTCCTCTTAAAAGCCCAATTCACAGCCTCGGTAAATTCTTCTTTCGTAAATTCGAAGCTGAATACGCCGGTATTGTGCTCCTGTTGGGCAAAGCTCTTCTGCATCTATAGTTCCTCCTGAGGTAATTTGCGCGAAAAACAGAGTCTTCTCGACAAAATGCTAAAAAATTCTACCACAAGTCAATCAACCTGTAAACGAGCGCTTGTTCCATTATACATGCTTTATTACATACTTATTTTTACAATTCGCTTGACACTCCTGAAACCGATGACTATAATTGCCTTTGTTCTCTTGGACATGCGCCCGTAGCTCAACTGGATAGAGCGTCTGACTACGGATCAGAAGGTTGTGGATTCGAGCTCTGCCGGGCGCACCATTTGAAAACTCGCGAAGCAATTTCGCGAGTTTTTTTGTCTGATTTTTTTCAGATGCCTAGTGATGGGCTGGGCTGATTTTTCATGAGGATCCCATACTTTAAGAAGGATCGAATCCTCGAAGGGTCGCATCCTTTAGGAAGGATCGAATCCTCGAAGGATCGTATTCTTTAGTTAGTTGTACCTTGAACACCCTGAGTATCCGTAGCGCTTCCGGGAATGGCACTTCCGGGAGCCGCGGAGCTGGTTGGCGGCTGAGGGGTAGGGGTTGGGGAAATTAGCGTAAACGCTTCGTCCGGTCCTTGTTCTTGCAGGAGAAGATCCGCTCTGTACTCTTGATCCTGAATCTCAATTTGGCCAACCAATTGATTATCATTGACCGACAAGACAACCGTGTTACCCGCTCCGTCGACGTATTGAAAAGCAAGCGTATCAAGATATAGGTATGTTTGATAGAGTCTCTGCAGCGACGTTCCTACGCGGAACTCACCAAGAGAATATTTCTGTGTGGTAAGCTTCACCGCCATGAGGCGATGAAGTTCCGGATTATCTGTAGACGTTGAGAGGACAAGTTCCAGGTCAGGGTAAACTAAACGAACGTAGTCCGCAGCCTGACCCTCTCCACCCGTAGAAGTGAATTTAGTTTGCTTCGTCGGGAAACCAAACAGTCGGCTAAGTTCATCCACTGAATAGTCCGCTTGAAGTTCGAGAACCGTCGCCTGATTGAGTTCAATGGGTCTGGCAAATTGCCAATTTTGCGCCGGAACCGTATCCTGCGCGATAAAAGCACCATTTCTCTTATAAATAGTCACGTCATGATAGAGGGTACCAACGGGATCTTCTGAACTTGTTGCAGGGGGGGTAACGGTTTCCACGACCGTTGTCGGTATCTCTGAACCTGAAGGAAGCGGCAAAGATTTCACGGTGCCACCGGTGGCGGCTTTGGCCGCAGTCTCCGGAACCTGCGTAGTCGCCTCTGTTGCCACAACCGGCAAACTCTGATCTCGCACCGCTCCCATAATTGGAATGCGGAAAGTGATCGCATCCATTCGCAGCGAAATAATCTCAGTCGAACCAATCTCCGTCGCTTGAACGGAATTCCTATAGTAACCCATCAGCATAGTGGTTTTCTGCTCGACGATCAGCGGATCAGGGGATAAAGAATACGTCAACTTCTGCGCAGCCTCAACATTCTGGTCAAGGAACGCACCGAAATAAAGCGTCGCATAGTTGCGAAGTTCCAGGCAAGAACGCACCCACTCACGGGAGAGATAACTCTGGTTTTCCTGATCCTGGGAGAGTAGCAAGGGAATCCTCGTGACCTCCCCGGCGTCATTCCGCGATTCGAGCCAATGGAAACTTGCCTTACTTAGAAAAGCCTCATTTGCCGGGTCATGCTGGCGCATTTCCGCAATTGTGCTCATGCGTTCCGAATAATTCATTGTGGAATACGATTCAATCTTGTGGCCGAAAATCGCTTTCAACAAACGAATATAGAGCTGATATTCTTCAAGTGAAATATCATCCAACTGCCCACTGCGGAATTTGCGATAATTCGTCTCGATCAAATTTTCATCATTAATACTCTCGGAAATCAACTGCAGAATCTCATTGCCTGAGGAAATTCCGTTTACCGGCTTGGTAGTCGCAGCGACCGTATCTTGAGTTTCTGCCGCCTGGCTCGTCGACGTTCCGGGAACAGACAAATACGTGGAAACTTCCACGGTCTTCTGGGTCTGATCTTCTAGATATTTCGTAAAAACAAACGAAGAGACAGCCAATACAGCAACCGCAATAATGACGATAAGTACATAAGAATCTCTGTTAATCCGCTTGTTCACAATTTTTCACCTTTTCCCCACTGTCTTTAGATTATAGTTTGAGGCGAGAATTATGACAATACTGTGAAAAACGCTAATTTCCTGTGAAGAAACCGTGTAGAGTATGCGAAATTCCGGGGCAAGTGGGGACTATACTCAGAATTTTTGGATTTTTCTGCGAATTCTCTGCAAGGCATTATCAACTGACTTCGTTGTAATCTGCAACTCCTCGGCAATTTCCTTGTAACTTCGCCCCTGTAAACGCTCCTGCAGAATCTGGAACTCTCGTTTGCTGAGAAGTTTTCGCCATTCCTCCACAACCGATTCTTCATTCAAGCCTTGTTCAGCCTCGCTCCCCTGCTCATCCATCAGCTGATCATTGGTCAGTTGATACTCATCAAGCGAGAGCGAGTCGTTGAGGAAGCTGTTTTTCTGTGTATCCGCTCGGCGCACCGCATCAATAATGCTCATTTCGCAGCTTTTTTTGGCCAAAGCCGCAAACGGATACCCCTGATCTCTATTGAAACTATGTACGGCCTTGAACAGTCCGATCATCGCCTCTTGGATGACATCATCGCGATCAGCTCCGCGGATAAAATACCGTTGCGCCAGCTTCCTGACCAAGGGTTTATAGCGCTCCAACAAGCGTTCCAGCGCATCCTCATCGCCGTTCTGGGCCATAACAGCCAAGGTCTCGTCACTGGGGTCTCGTTCTGTCATTCCTTTACCAGGTTCTGCACCGGAGTCTCGTTCTGTCATTCCTTTACCAGGTTCCGCTGACGGAATACCTCATACATAGCAATTGCCGCGGCGTTCGAAGCATTGAGCGAATTAATCTTTCCAACCATAGGAATCCGCAAATGAAAATCACAGTTCTCACTCACTTGGGCTGACATGCCTTCCCCCTCGCTGCCAATGACCAGAGCCAAAGGCAGATCAAGTTTGTCCGAGGTAAAAAGATCATCCCCTTCCTGGGAAAGTCCCGCAATCCAGACTCCACGCTCCTTAAGTTCTTCAATCGTGCGGTTGAGATTCGTCACTCTGGCCACCGGGACATACTCCACAGCTCCGGCCGATGATTTCGCCGCAGCCGCATCAAGTGCAACCGATCTTCGACGGGGAATCACAATTCCATGGACGCCACACGCATCCGCAGTTCGCATGATCGCACCTAAATTCTGGGAATCCTGAATCTGATCCAGTAAGAGGATGAAGGGTTTCTCGCCCTTCTCTTCTGCCCTCGCCAAAATATCTTCCACCTCAACGTATTCGTGGGCAGCCACCTGGGCAATAATTCCTTGGTGACTCGGGGTAACCGCCATTCGATCCAGCACTTTTCGTTCCACGGGGTAGAGTACAGCATCCGTCGCCGCCAATTGGCGGATAATCTCACTCAGGCGGTGGTCCATCTGCTTATCCGGGAGCGGTTTAAGATACCAGACTTTGTTGAAGGTTCGGTTTGCGGCCAAAGCCTCCGTCACGCTATTTCTTCCCTCCAGGCGTTCTTCATCGGGTATTTCAGTAACTCTGGCGATCTGCGTTTCCGCCTGATCCGAAAATGCCCTTACAGGCGTCCTGCCGGCAGGGCTGCGCCGCTCGTTTCCGGTATAGCTGCGGCGCTCGTTTCCGGTATAGCTGCGCTGCTCACCTGTGGTATAGCCGCGCCTCTCGCCTTCGGAAGAATTACGCCGTTCACCGCCGGAGGATTTACCACCCGATCTAGCGGCTGTTGCATTCGCAGGACGTGAAGCGTCAGGTCGATCAGGCTTTCCATAAGAAGATCTCTTCTGCTTCCCTCTTGCACCATCAGCAGTGGCTGAAGAAAATTTTCCCTCGCCACGCGACGGATCATGATTCCGCTTGCCTGACCCTCCGCCGGACTTACCCCAGTTTCTGCCGGCCTTGTCCTCTTGTCTTCCGCGGGAGAATCGACCGTCCGATTTCCCTCCGGGTCTGTCAAACTTCTGTCCTTGCCTCATCCTCTTGCCCTGCTTCTATAATACGTGGTAACAATTCTTCCAACCGTTTCTTCCTGTCGGACAGATAAAGATAACCGATCAGTGTTTCAAGACCACTTGCCCAACGATATTCCTGCGGACTCGCATGTTTCGCCATAGTCCCCGGATTGGCATTACGGCCTCTCAGCAAAATCGCTTTTTCCTCTTCTGTGAGTTCCGCTTGTAGGTTTAGAGCCGCCTTCGCCTGGAACTTCGCTTGGGCATAACGTATGCTCATCGCATGAAGTTTGCCGGGTTTCGAGCGAAACTTTTCCAGTACGGCTCCTCGTACATAAAGTTCATACACGGCGTCACCAATATAGGCCAAAGACTGAGCCGGCAATTGGCCAACTTCTTCTATCTCACCCATGGGAAGCCTCTATCTTCGGTCCCTGCGGGGTATCCGTAATACGATAACCCGCCTCTTGAATCTCTTCGCGAAGCTGATCCGCCAAGGCGAAATTTCTTTCTTGCTTTGCTATCTGTCTCGCTTCGGCCAAATCCAAAATCGCCTGGGGAATCCCACTGCTTTCCGCAAAACGGAAGCCCAAGACACCGCTCAACTTCACAAGCGTGTCGCGGGTAAGTGTCAAGCCTTCCGCTGACGCAGGCACTGCCAGTTCACTGTTGGCAATTCTAACCAGTTCAAAAATCGCTCCGAGTGCGTCGGCTGTATTGAGGTCGTCATCCATGGCTTCCTCAAAATGAGAGACCGCATCCTTGCAGGCCTCCGAGAGGACAACACCCTGTCTCTTAACAGCCTCTTCTTCAGGTATGTCGAATCCTTGAGACAGCACAAAGTTCAAGTTCTTCACCGATGTTTCAATTCTGGCAAAAGCCGCCGCAGCCGACTCGATCAGATCCGGTGAATAGTTGATCGGTGAACGGTAATGCGAGCTCAACATGAACAAGCGAATCGGCATATAGCCATACTTCTCGGCGATGTCACGGACGGTGAAAAAATTCCCTTCGGACTTGGACATCTTCTCGCCGTTTACATTAATAAACCCATTATGCATCCAGTAATGAACAAAGGGCTTATCCGAAGCCGCTTCGCTCTGGGCAATCTCATTTTCATGGTGAGGGAAGATTAGATCTTGCCCGCCACTGTGGATATCAATCGTCTCCCCGAGAAACTTCTTAGACATTGCCGAACATTCTATATGCCAGCCGGGTCTGCCCTCTCCCCAGGGACTGGGCCAGAAAGGTTCACCGGGCTTGCGAAATTTCCACAAAACAAAATCAATAGAATCTCGTTTCCCACTCTCAGAAGTCACATCTTTGCGGGCATTCTTAACCAACTCATCAACATCAAAGTGGGAAAGGCTGCAATAGTGGGGAAACGTTCTGGCGGCATAGTAGACGCCATCTTTGCCCACATACGCATAGCCTTTATCAACCAACGTCTTAATCATGTCAACAATTTCAGGAATCGTTTCCGTAGCGCGGGGGTGATGCGTGGCCTCTTCAATATTCAGGCCATTCGCATCAACATAGTATTCCGCAATATAGCGATCCGCCAGGTCACTGTAAGAAATGCCCTCTTCATTCGCCCGATTAATCACCTTGTCATCAATATCCGTGAAATTCTGAACGAAGTCCACCTCATACCCTTTATATTCCAGGTAGCGGCGTAAGGTGTCAAAGGTAATAAACGGGCGCGCATTACCTAAGTGAAAATAATTATAGACGGTAGGACCGCAAGAATAGATCTTCACCTTACCGGGTTCAAGGGGGACAAATTCTTCTTTCGTACGGGTCATTGTGTTGAATATTTGCATAGGACAAATCCTCAGTTATTTTATGAGAGAAAAACACCCGAAAGTCACTCTCCTTTTTGACACCCAACAAATATGTCAGGTGGGTGCTCTGCAGCGGTCTTCTATCTTCCTGAGACTCTCGCCTCAGGCCTGATACTATTCCACATGACGCGAGCTCCCTTTTAAGTCATGCAGGTTCAAAATGGAAAGCGCCTAACGGGCTAACTACAGTATAGCACGACACAGAAGATTTAAAAATCTGCATAGGGTACATAACTGTAAATCGTTTGGCTGGTAAATTCTTCACCCGCCTTCAAGACAGGACTAGGGAAATAAGTCACATTAGGGCTGTCCGGAAAATGCTGGGTTTCAAAACAAATCCCCTTATGCTTGCCAAACGTCCTGCCGTCTGACCCCGGGTAATCCTTCAAATTGTTGGCTGTGTACACCTGCACGCCGGGCTCTGTCGTGTAACAGACCAGTTGCATGTGGGATTCCGGGTTGATCAGTCTTGCCGCATAGCGAAGTTCTCCTCGCTCTTCCGCATCGATAATATAGTTATGATCCAAACCGCCGACGCTGCTGATCGCTTCACTTGAAGAATCAAGTATCGTAGCGAGCTTTCTTGCCTGGCGCAGATCAAAATCCGTACCTTCGACTTGTAAAATCTCGCCTGTCGGAATCAATTCCGCATCCACAGGCGTCATGAAAGAAGCGTTGACCTCCACAAGCTGCGAGCGGATGTCGCCCTCCCCTGCTAAATTAAAGTAACTATGATTTGTCAGATTAATGACTGTATCCTTCGAACTAACGGCATGGTAGGTCAAGGACAGCGCGCGATCATCATCGAAAGTGTAGGTCACCTTGCAGGTGAGTTCACCGGGAAAACCGGTCTCTCCGTCTTTGGCCACATAAACAAAGGTGATGGAATCATTCTGAATGTCTTCCATCTGCCAAACCCGGGTATGGAATCCTTCCTTCCCGCTATGGCAAGCATGACTGCCATCATTTTTCGGCACACGGTAAAAAACATCATTCAAACGGTACTCACCGTAACGAATACGGTTCGCATAACGCCCGCAAACCGCGCCAAGATTCCCGGAATGATTACGATATTCGTCCAAAGAATCATAGCCCAACACGATATCTTTACGATTCCCGTCTTCACCAACCATTTTCAGGCTGATCAAGGCAGCCCCGTATTCCATGAAATCCGCCTGATCCCCCAAATCATTCTCAAGCGTGTAACGGGTCACCTTCTGTCCCGAGATCTCACCAAAATCCTTACTCTGCCACTGTTTCATTTTTCCCTCCTCATTCTTTTCTTGCCTCACGCATGTGGTTTATTACTTGCCGCAGCCAGCAAGATGACTCCTGCGCCCTGATAAAGCAAAGACTCAGCTGCCTGCCACAGAGTCGCCCCTGTACTGATTACGTCATCCATCAGCAAGTAGTAGCGTCCTCGTACATTCACATCATTTTCTGCAGCGAGGCTAAAAGCACCCGCCACATTCGCCAGACGTTCTTCCCTGCTCATCGTCTCTGATTGCCGGGACGTACGGCGATTACGGCAGAGAAGTTCCGCATAAACAGGAACTTCAAGCCGCTCACCCATACGGCGGCAAATCATTTCCACCTGATTATACCCTCTCTCCCGAAGCCTTGTCTCATGAAGCGGCACCGGAACAATTCCATCAATCGCAAAATGCCGGGCGCGCTCACTCTGTTCCGCCAAACGCTTCTCACGGAGCCAAAATTGCGCAAGCAAATCGCCCAAGAGCGGACCAAAGTCCGTCCGCTCATGAAATTTCAACTCACGAATCGCCTTACGCACCGCCCCCTCATAATAGAAGCAGGTGTAGAGAGGCAAAGAGTCCCCCTTCCCCAAGCTTCCGGGACGTTCCAACGAAGAGAGGCACTTGTCTGGCGGTCTCACCGGCAGCCGGCTTAAACAAAAGGAGCATATTCCTTGCGGAAATGCTCCCTCACTTAAACGGGTCAAACATATGGAACAAACTTGCGGCAGCAAAGCATCCGCCACATCAGCTAACGCTCTCTTGCGCACCTACACCCCCTCCGGCACCTTCATCAAACGAGCTTAGCCGCCTTTTCTTTAAGGAGTTCCACCCTGTCGAGGCGTTCCCACGGCAGATCAAGGTCAGGTCGGCCAAAGGCGCCGTAAGTCGCAGTCTGCCTGTAAATCGGTCTTCTTAAGTCCAGATCGCGAATGATGCCATCAGGTGTGAAGTCAAAATTTTCCGAAGCCAATTTCGCCAAATTCTCATCGGATATTTTGCCGGTGCCGTAAGTATCTACGAAGATTGAGACCGGATGAGCCACACCAATGGCGTAGGCCAGTTCGATCATACAACGATCCGCAAGACCTGCAGCCACAATATTCTTCGCGGCATAACGCGAGGCGTAAGAAGCGGAACGATCTACCTTCGTCGGATCCTTGCCCGAAAAAGAACCACCACCGTGAGGAGCGGATCCGCCATACGTATCCACAATAATTTTGCGTCCGGTCAGGCCGGAATCCCCGTGTGGGCCTCCGATCACGAAGCGGCCGGTCGGGTTAATAAAGATCTTCGTATTCTCGTCCATAAGTTCCTGTGGAATAGCTGCCCGGATCACCTTCTCTTCCACTTCTTTCCTCAGGACCGTCATATCGACATCCGGGTCATGCTGAGTCGAGACAACGATGGTATCAACACGTTTCGGAATAATCCCATCATATTCAACCGTAACTTGCGATTTCCCGTCCGGACGAAGGTAACGAAGCCCTCCGCTCTTGCGGACCGCTGTAAGTTGCTGAGTCAAACGATGAGCCAGCGAAATCGGCATGGGCATATATTCCGGTGTTTCTGTACAGGCATAACCAAACATCATCCCTTGGTCTCCGGCACCGGTAAGTTGCTGCTCGCCTGAATCATACGCATGAGTGACGCCCTGACTAATGTCTCCGGACTGCTCATCAATCGCGGTAAGCACCGCACAAGTTTCCGAATCAAAACCGTAATCAGAAGAATTGTAACCAATATCCTTAATGACGCGGCGTGCGATCTTCTGGATCTCCACATAAGTGGTCGTACTGATTTCTCCTACGATATAAACCATTCCCGTCGTGGCAATGCATTCGCAGGCAACTCTTGCCATGGGGTCATCCTTGATGATCTCATCTAATACGGCATCCGCGATCTGGTCGCAAATCTTATCGGGGTGACCTTCGGTCACGGATTCTGATGTAAATAAATAACGTTTCTCTGCCAAAATTATGCTCCTTCTCTCATCAAAAAAGCCTTGTCTGCTTGACAAGGCTCAACTGTTTACTGCTCATAACCTCATCTCCCGGGTAAACCCGGCGGAATTAGCACCATACATTAAGCTGGTTGCCGGGCATCACAGGGCCTTGTCCCTCCGCCTCTCTTGATAAGCTTGAAAGAATTCTAACAAATGCATCCGCGGTCTGCAAGCGACAAAAAGCTCTATTTGTGGCCTATTTGTGGCCTATTACTTGGAAAGTATACGGGTAGAATTCAGACTGAATGAGGGTTCATTGGGGCTCCATTTAAAATCCTATTCAGCAGCAGGATTAGGCAGGTTTGCCTGGGGCTGTTTCTTACTTTTTGGAGGAATTTGTCGGAATTTGTCCGTCCCAAAGTCTCTCCGATCGACGTAGACTTAGAGGCAGGAGGATCTGCCATGCAAATTGATATCATTGATCTCGATACATTCTATGCTGCGGCTTTGGCCAAACGCTTACGCGCAGCGGTCCCCGGAGCGAAGGTCAGTTGGCGAAGGTCTCCGGAAGAACCTTTACATTCACCTGAAGATGAAGAGGATGGAGAGCAAGTTGTCCTTCACATCTATACCGGGGAACAATTCCCTGACTTCGAGCCGCCGGAACATCACCTTAAGTTGATGGATGAATCGCCATTTCTGGAAGAGTCATCCTCGCAAGTTTTGCGACGCTTGGGCCCCGTCAGCGAAATTACGGCTGCGGTTGTCCGCTTCTTTCAAGAACATGAACATCGAACACCTCGTAATCCCGTGAGTTCACTCATGACTTGGACATGGTCTGAAGAAGTGAGGCAAATGATTCGGCAGAGAATTCTTGCGGCCTCCCGTAGTGGTCTGCAGACACTTGTTGCAGAGCTTGGTCCGGCAGTACTTTTCCCTGCCTCCGTTACTGCTAATAACCTGGATTTTCTGGTTGATTTGTCTCTCAGAAAAATCGATGCCGGAAATTGCGGCCGTTATTTTGAACCCTGGCCACCGTTACCTGAGGCACTTCGCTTGAAGTTGCCTTCCCGATCGGATGACTGGGTTCTGAGCCCTGAAACCCTGGTCATTGATGCCGTGAGCCTTATTACGGATTGGGCACAAATGCAGTTCCAAGCTAACTGGCGCCTGTATGTGATTACTGCCTATTTGCCGTTTCGCTTATGTCACCCTCTGGCCGCACTAAGTGAAGAGGTGGAACTTATCTTTGCTCCAAGGGAGATCAATGAAGGGCTGTGGCGAACTGAGCAAGAAGAATTGGCCGGTCTCTTACCCGGCGGAGGGCGCTTCCAAATCACAGATACGGAAAGGAATACTCATGGCTGATCTCAGACGTTTTACCCGAATTGGGAAAGATCGCAAACCGCTCGAATCTGTTTCAGAGCAAGGCGAGTTGACACCTGACCTCACGGAGAAGGTCTATAACGAAGTGTGTAAGAGGGTCTTTAATGAACTTCTCGTCAAACAAGATGCTGATGATGAAAATGTCCGAATCATCATCGGGGAAATAACCGGAGAAGTGCTCGGGAATAAGAGCCCCGGATTGCAGTCACGGACGGAACTTCAGGAACGCGTGTTCAACCGTTTCAGACGCTTGGATATTTTACAACCCCTGCTTGATGACCAAGATATCACGGAGATTATGGTGAATGGCCCTGAACAAATCTTCTTCGAGAAGAAAGGGCGTCTGATCAGAAGCCCACTGCGTTTTGAGAGCCGTGACTATCTAATGGATGTTATCACCGGTTTTTTCTCAAGGAATAATGAGCCACTATCTGAATCTCACCCGCTGGGGAATATGCAACTGCCTGATGGATCTAGAGCTCATGCGGTTCTTCATCCGGTGGCTCAAAATGGACCGATCCTAACGATCCGTAAGTTCAGCGGAATCAGACCCGGTCTGAAAGAGTTAACGGAAGCAGCTTTTTTCCCGGAGGAAATTGCGGAGCAATTAATCGAGGCCGTGCGAGCGCGCAAGTCAATTATTATCGGAGGTGGCACGGGCTCCGGCAAGACAACCTTGCTGAATATCCTCTCGGCTTATATTTCCCCGGATGAGCGAATTATCACAATTGAGGATTCACCTGAACTACAACTGCAGAATCGCAGTAATTGGGTTCGTTTAACCTGCAGGCCTGCCGGGCCGGAAGGCGGTATGGCGATCGACAGCCGTATGCTGATTCGAAATGCTCTCCGCATGCGGCCGGACCGAATCATTGTGGGTGAAGTACGAGGAGACGAAGCCTATGACATGATGCAGGCAGCAGCTACCGGCCATCCGGGAACCCTGTGTACGATCCATGGCAATGATTGCGAGAGTATGCTCCTCCGCTTAGCGGATCTTGTGCTTGCAGCATCGAAACTGACTTATGAAGTGATCCTCCGCCATTTGGCCTCGGCTTTTCAGTTATTGGTATACATCGCAAGAGATGAATCAGGTGACAGGTATTTGGAAGAGATCGCAGAACTTCGTCCGGACATCTCGGGAAATTACCGGCTTACTTCTATCTATCGGAGGTCTAAATGAAAACTCATCTGACAAAATTTTTGAGCGTGCTTCTGATGTTCCTCTTTTTCCTGCCAATCACTTCTTTGTTTGTCCAAGAAACAATTCTTCGTTTAGGTTTCAGTGCAGCCGCTGCTATTCTTCTTGCTCCTGTCATCGTCCGTCTCTTAGCTGCTTGGCAAGTAAGACGTGCAAGACGCCATTTTCAAGAATTTTTGCAGAATATGGCCAGTCGACTGAATTCTGGGCAAGCGCTTCGGTTCAGCTTAGAAGTCTGTCTGGCACAAATGCAAGAGCAGTCGTCAGGAACTCGTTTTGCCTCGAATTTACGCAAAGTTCGGAAAGCGATTGAGCTGCAAGCTCCTTACCGCACGATCATCCCTTTGCTTAGCTCTGCTTTTCCCTGTCCGGAAGCGCCACCATTCTTTGCTTTGCTTGAGAACCCGGAAAGACTGGGCGACAGGCTTAGAACCTTGTTCCGTTACTATGAACAGAATGTGAGGGAGTCACAAAATGAAAGGGAAAGTCTGGAAGCTGAGCAAGCCCGATCCTTAACAGAAAGCGTGTCTCTTGCAGTGATGCCGGTGCTGCTGCTCTTGGGATTGACCCGATTTGCGGCAGACTATATGGAGCTAGCCTATCTGACAGCGGGAGGAAAGATGATGCTCAGTATCGCTTATGTGCTTTTCCTTCTTTCGTGTGTCTTTCTCTACAGGATTTTCTTACCAGGGCCCGAGAAAGCGCTGCCCAAAATCCTCCCACGCGCGAAAGAGCCGGGTAACCCGGAAAAGATCAAAAGAAGCTATCAAACTTTTACTCCTGCGTTCTTGAAAGAGAGGCATAAAGACGCGATTTCCGTACTCCAAGTGACAAATTACGAGCAATCGGAAGTCCTCTTTCTTCGCAAATTAATGGCGGAACGCATCCGCTATGGCTTATATGGTCTGACTTTTATTGCACTGAGCATTAGTTTTGATTTTCCACTTTGGTTTACCATCGCACTCCCCTGCTTGCTGCTGATTTTTCCGGATTATCAGCTATTGAATCTGGCATCTGAGTGGCGCTACCGGGTTTTTGCCGTGTTACCTGATCTCTTTACCTATCTTTTGATTTGTTTGCGTTCCGGAAACAGCGTCAACCGAAGTTTTGCTATGGCCGAAGATTCATTCGCGAAATCGCAAGTTCTGTCAGCAGAACTCTTTGTTATCAATCAGAAACTTCTGAACAGGCAAGCTTTACAGACCGTTCTGGATGAATTTATCAGACGCTTGGGACTCCCGGAAGCATCGATGTTTGTGAGGCTCCTATCTCAATATGGTGCAGGCGGAGATAAAACAGACCTAGAGCTCATGGAACTTCAGGTGCAGCAGCTGCGCCATGTCTTAAAGGAAAAGAAACGGAAAAAAGAAGCTCGCCAAGCGAATCGCTATTTGCTTCCTATGGTTATGGATTTACTGGCCGTTATGCTGATTAGTTTGGCGCCGGTAATTCCCAGCTTCCAATTCTAGTTTTTTGTTGGAATTTTTGACTCCCATTTGCGGAGCAGGTCTACTAGACTTAAATCATCTCAACGAGGGAAGGAGAACTACACATGAGAGAACAATTGGTTAGAAAGTGGCATACCAGCAAAACGAGGGGCATATTTCAGAAGTCAGCTGCAGATGAGAAAGGGTCTGCAGTTCTGGAAGTTGTCATCGTTATCGCGGTTGTCCTCGCAGTTGCACTCATTTTCAATTCAGAATTGAGAGCGTTTGCGAATTCCTTATTCACTTCCGTTTTCGATGACTCCAGTGTATTGGAAGTGATTGGGTAACGAGAGTATGGCTAAGTTCGACACAATTACTGGAGATCAGGGGAAGAAATGGTTGTTGCATTATGTAGACGCTAACGAGGTGCTGGAGCCTTATGCACAAACCTGGTTGCAATCCGTCAGGAACCCCGGCTTCTTACACTGGACTTTACTCGATTCCGGCTACAAACGTGAACTCTATTCCGATGTAAGTAGCTATATACGCTTGTCGGACTGGCTGAAAGAAGCAAAGAAGCCTCACAGTCGCGAACGGATTATTCTTGAGATCTGTGAGGCCGTCCTTACCTTACAGGATTCCTTACTTGACCAAGGGAAACTTTCCTTAGACACGAAGCTGATCTGGATAGCGAGAGCCGATCGTCGTAAAACCACATCACTTGTGAAGATGACCTACCTGCCAATCGACTCTGACGAAAATTCGTTGAATGATGATTTTGACCGGGAATTGAGGGACCTTTTGGAAGTATTGGTACAAGAGTTGTTGTCCTCCTATGGTCCAATAAGGAAAAAGAAGCTTGAGGCAGGGCTACAAGCAGCAATTACAAACGGGCCAGAAGCTATGCGCCAAGCGATTTCGGGTGAGGTTCAGGATGCTGCGATTCCTTTTGTATCCGCAAAATCCAAGAAGTCCTCCGAATCCACAGTTTCTTCGGAAGCCACAGATTCTTCGGAATCCTCGAATTCCACAGGATCCACGAATGAACAAACAGAAAATACAGGACCAACTCTACCCTTTCTGATCTTGTTAGCGGAAGCTATTTTATTGGCGGGAATTTATCTGCTGGATCTTGTGCTGGGACAGATCTCTCTCCCACTGCTCATGCTCATGCTGGGAATCATTGCCATATTATGTATTTGTCAGGTTTTCCTGCTCTTCCATCGCGCTTCGCCCTATTGTGTACGCGAACCGGAGCGGAACGACCTGGATTTACATGCATCAGCTCGAGTTCCTGAACCCGTGTTGCCGGAAACGATCAACGTGAATCCTTCAAGTGCTGACAGAACGGCCGTTCTCACACTGCTCACCGGTTCAGTCAGGGGTCAGAAGGATCACAGTTGGCAGATTCTGGGTTCGGAGTTTCTTTTGGGTAGTGATCCCGACAAATGTCAGCTTCTTCTGCCGGAATCGGAGAGTGGTTCAGAGGTAGTGCTGCGAATTTGCCAAAGAGCTGGGGTATTCTTTGCCCAAGCGCTCAGTAGTACAAAAACCGTTTGGTTACAAGGTCGAATGCTCTATCGCTATGAGGATTACCAGTTACCCGATGAGTGCCAGCTTCGAGTCGCCCAAGTACTCCTGCGCTTTCGAGCTTATTAGAAAACCGGCACAGGGGCTACCTGTGCCGGTTTTCAAGATGTCAGAATGCAGATTCAACAAATTGATCCCTTATTTCGTACCAAACAGACGGTCTCCGGCATCACCCAAGCCGGGAACAATGTACGCATGGTCATTCAATTTCTCATCTAGGGCAGCACAGTAGATCGGCACATCCGGATGATCTGTGAGTATACGGTCTATACCCACTTGCGCTGCAATCAAGCACATAAAACGAATATTGGTCACACCACGATCCTTGAGGAAACCAATCGCTGCCGAAGCACTTCCGCCGGTAGCGAGCATAGGATCCAGTAAGATCACTTCACGAGAGGAACTGTCTGCCGGAAGTTTGCAGTAATATTCCACCGGCTGCAGGGTTACAGGATCTCGGTAGATGCCGATGTGACCTACTTTTGCCGAAGGAATCAGATTCAACATGCCGTCGACCATGCCTAACCCGGCTCGTAAGATCGGGACAAGCGCCAATTTCTTACCCGCCAGCACATTACAATGAGCGGTACCGACTGGAGTCTCGATTTCCTTGGGTTCCAATGCCAAATTCCGGGTCACTTCATACCCCATCAGCATGGAAACTTCGTTAGCCAATTCACGAAATTCTTTCGTCGAGGTATTCTTATCGCGCATGAGGGCAATCTTGTGCTGAATCAAAGGGTGGTCGAAGATAAATACATTTTTTTGGTTCATCTGGTACTCCATTTTCTTACTTGAATTTTATTTCATCCAATAATACTCTGTGCACCAAACTCCCGCAAGAAAGTTCTGGAAAATCTGCCCTGCTGCCCTGCTTCTGCTTAATCTGCCCTACTTCTGCCTAAGCCGCTCTAGTTCTCCTCGAATTCTCCTCAATGGACACTTCCAGTATGGATAGGATTTTCCTCCCTGAATCAGGTCTGGAAATTTTCTTCGGAGGTTAGCTTCTTCATGTACTCTTCAACTTCTGCGTACGCTTGATGTGTGCCGATATCGAAACAATCACCATCAAATTCATAGAGCCGCAGGGGTTTACGCTTATAAAGCCAAGCGGGGAAATTTCCCGGAGCATCAGGATTGTTCCCTTGATCCAGGTATGTTCTGATCAGAGGGACTGTGTCTTCTAAATAGAAGTAGGTTGCATACACGGCAAGATTGGACTTGGGATTCTGAGGTTTCTCCTCAAGCGAAACAACCATACTATTTTCATCAATCTCTGCGACGGCAAAGCGGCGAAGATCTTCAATAGAATCGATGGTTTGCGCTAAGATCATATCTTGGCCGAATTCGCGGAAAACCCGCCAAGCATCAATCAGGTGGTAGGTGAAGAGATTATCTCCGGCAATGATTAGGAGAGATTCCTTAATTGCCAATCGGTCAATGACAAATTGCATATCACCGACGGCGCCTAATTTATCTTCATCACTCGTTGTGAAATCGTCAATGATCGTCAACGGGATCTTGTATTTCGGCTGATTCGTCTCTTGCCAAGACATGAAATTCGCTACGAAGCGATGGTTACTAACTACAATAATTTCGTTTACTTCCGGGATCGTGACTATTTCTTCGCAGATGTAATCAATAATTGGGCGTCCGGCTATGGGCAGTAATGCTTTTGGTCGGTCCTTTGTCAAAGGGTAAAGCCTCGTGGCATAACCGGCGGCCAAGATCAAAGCCTTCATGAGTATTTCCTCCTGTACTGTCAGATTCTTTTCTCTCGAAAGTAGTGATACATTGTGCTCTTTATCATACCATTATATAGTTTTCTGCGTTTATCTGCTTTTCTGCCGGTATCTTCTTCGAAATCAGCGGAGGTGATTACCGATAAGCGGACGCCGGGTCTAGTGTACTTGCTGTCAGGGTCAAAGGCCAAGCGACCTATTGCCTGATTCAGATCGCGAATATCATGTTCGCTCTCGCCTTGCATTCGTTCTCCGTAGGGTGGGTTGGCAACAAATAGTACCCGGCTAGCAAGGTATCTTTGCTTAACATAATTGGCTGATAGAGCATATAGATCATCATGCCTAAGTTCAATGAATTGCGCAACGCCTGCTCTTGCGGCGTTTTCTCTGGCCAAATCCAAGGTTCTGCCGTCAATGTCACTGCCTGCTATGAAAATTTCTGAAGGTGCTTGAAGGTCTTCCAGATCAAGCGCTTCTTCTCTTGCCAGCTGAAAGGGCTCACGACCAAGAAAGGGCCAAGTCTCCCCTCGAAAACTTCGTCTGCTACCGGGTGCGACGTTCGCTGCCAGTAATGCTGCTTCGGCGGGGAAAGTACCGGATCCGCAGCAGGGATCATACAGGACCTCTCCGCTGAATGGTTCCCAGCGGCTTAGTTTGATGATTCCTGCGGCCAAAGTCTCCCGAATCGGTGCTGCGTTATGCGCTCTGCGATAGCCACGCTTATGAAGTCCCTCACCTGATGTGTCCATGCGCAGGAAGACCTGATTTTTCATAATGGCATAGTTGAGTCTCATATCTTGAAAATCTCTGTCTTCCGGGATCTTGTGGTCTTCAGGAATATGCCAGGCTCTTTGCAGTGCCAAGACAATTCCTTTTTTTATCGTGCTCTGTAGTGCTGACGGGGCGAAGAGTTTAGAGTCCCGTGAGTACCCTTTGACTTGAATAGCCGCGCCTTTTTCGACATAGTCAGCCCAGGGAATCGTTTGAACTTGCTCAAATAATTCGTCAAATGTTTCTGCTTGGAAACTTGCGATCTCCAATTCCACTCGCTCAGCACAACGCAAGAAGAGATTGCATCTCGCGACGGCTTGACGGATAGCCTGGATCTCTTGGTCGGGTATGAGGATGACCAGACCATTCTCTTTTCTGATCGCCTCTTCTTGATAACCAAGGGAAAGGAGTTCGTCAGAAACTACGGACTCTAGGCCCATTAATACTGGGATAACAATTCTGTGCATGTTTTTCCTTCTTATACAAGCGATCGATCGCGTGTGTTTTCCTGATTGTAGCATGTGTGACAAATGTAAGAAATGTAATATTTTAGCAATACAAGCATAGGATATATAACAAAATGATTACGTATACTTTACATTTTATGTTTAGGGTCTGTTTTTGCATAAAATTACTAAAAACTTCGGCTTTATACTATGGATATTTTCGCATGTTTATAGTAACCTAAAAATATCTAAACAAAAGGGGGATTCATATGAGAGCCTTCACCGATTCAACAGTCTTGGGGAACATTCTTCGGAAGTATCGAAAGGAGAACAGGATGACGCAGGCAGAGGCCGCTTTCCATGCCAACATGAACGAGACGTATATTTCTGCCGTTGAGCATGGGTACAGTATGATTAGTTTTACTAAATATGTAGACTTCTGCGAGGGCATCGGGGCAGATCCCTTGGAAGTCATGAAGGAATATTTGGATAGTGTCAGTAAGAAAGAGCCAGAGTTATCGGATGATGAAAATTTTCTTTCCGAATAATTTCTGAATTTCTGAAAGTACAAGATCTGCGAACGTGGAGCTTAGACTCTGGTAGAATGTCTCTATGCCTGAACTACCTGAAGTTGAATCAATACGCTTGGACTTAGTGCCGTCTCTTGAAGGTCAGATTCTGACGAAGCTGGAGTTAGTACGAACGGATATCCTGCGGCTTTGGCCTGAGGATTTGCCAACGACGACTCTTGATCTGAGAACTCTGGAAGCAATCAAGAGACATGGTAAGTACTTACTTTTTCACTTTTCAGGTGCTTATACATTATTGATTCACTTGCGAATGACGGGTAAATTGATTTATTTACCGGCGCTTCCTGAAGAGGAACAAGAGGCTCTGCTCCACGCTAAGCACACCCATGCTTTGCTGCACTTCACTTCTGGAACCCTGTTATTTAATGACGTGCGGCGTTTCGGCAGGTTGACGATACTGAAAGACTCGGAGCTGGCTACGCTACCAGGTGGTTTCAATACCATGGGACCGGATGCGCTGGACTCTTCTTTTACGTGGGAAACCTTGCGAACATTTGCCCAAGCCCACCCGAAGATGCCGGTCAAGAGTTTGTTGATGGATCAGCGCGCGGTGGCTGGCATCGGCAACATTTATGCGGATGAAGCCTTGTTTCATGGAGCTGTTCGCCCTATGCGTCCCGCGAGCTCCATTACGGATGCGGAATGGCAACTTCTTACGAGTGAGATGAAACGAATCCTTCTGGACGCGACTCTTCAGGGTGGGACAAGTTTCCGTGACTATCGTAAGGCGGATAACCAAATGGGGCAATATGCGAGTAAACTCTTCGTCTATGGTAGAGCCGGGGAGCCGTGTTACACCTGTGGAGAGCAATTAGCTTCTGTTGTAATTGGAGGGAGGCGCAGTGTCTACTGCCCTCATTGCCAACTCTGAAGCCACCATTGCCAGTGCTGTGGCCGCTGTTGTCAGCGCTTGAGCACCAATTGCCAGAGCTTAAGCCACTTAGGATGTTCTCTCCTGAACCATTTCATGGACGAATTCTGACGGATGGAACTGCCTGTTTCTTTTAAATACGGTATACTGAAGTTGTCATCAAGCAAGTATCCTATTTCACGGGAGGGAGTTTATGTTTCAAGGTGTCGTTAAGAGTGTTAACAAAGATCAGGTTGAATTGGAAACTCCTGATCAGCATCTAATCTGGATTGAGCGTAAGCGTATTACGTCCTCTTTCAATGTTGGAGACATACTTGTGGAGGACCATAGTACCGGAGAATATCATGTCGATCGGGTGGCCACAGAAGAACGTCTGAAGACAATGAAATTGATGAGTGACCAATATTTTGAATAGCGGTCAACAGTAGTCATCGGCAGCAAGGGTTGTCAACAAGCAAAAGTCAACAACAAGTAAAGCAAGTAAAGGACGTCTTCAAGCAGCCGTCAAATAATGGTCATCCTTTCGGGCGAAGACTATTCTATAGTGGATTATCAGAGCGATTGGTGTAGCAGTAGCCTTTGTCCTGTTGTTTCTCTGCTGTTCAGTTGTTGCTTTTTTGTTCTGTTGCTCAGTTGCTCTCTTGCTCTGTTGTTCCGTAGATCTGTTATTGCTCCGATGTATTTTCCGAATACTTTTGCCCTAACAAATCACGAAGGCCCTAATAAATTATAAAAACCCGCAAGCACAACGCAAGCGGGTTATTTCTGTGGCTGCCAATGAAGGATTTGAACCCTCACAAACTGATCCAGAGTCAGGTGTGCTACCATTACACTAATTGGCAATTTCAATTATTATACTTTCGAAAGCAGTCAAACGCAGTCGATAACGCAGAGGATTATACTACAGTACTTTTCCTTGCGCAAGTTTCTCTGGAAAAATGCTCACTTATTCATCTTGTTATGTTATTTCTTCGTATTTATACGAATTTCCACAAATATATACATATGCTATTGTTGTCGGAATTATTGTATATATTTTGCCTTGGTGCGATATTCTATCAGCAAACTTGTTATTCTTCTAAGCAAATTGCGTAATTCTTGATCCTTCATAAAATAAACAAATCGAGCCAATATGGCCTTTCCCACCTTTTCGCTGTAACGAAAGGTAGGCTTTATGTAACGCATAAATATACAAGAAATCTTCCTGCATTTCTTCTTGTAAACCTAGAATTTGGCTTAAATTGCCTTCATACAGAAAAATTCTCGTAATAATCGCAGAACTCCTTCTGTTACATAAAGCCTACCTAATGTAACACTTGTTCGTGAGGCAACGAAAACCTTCGGTGAAAGGAATCCGTTATGGCCTTTCCGTTATGGCCTTAGTGTCAGTATTTTTTCACCCAGCGAAGAAAAGTAACATGAGAGATGTTGAGAATCTCAGCAGCAGCACGAGATGAAACTTCCTTTTTCTCCCACCTGGTCTTCAATTGAAAGAAAATAGCCGGTACAGTAAAACAAGGGCGCCCGAAGACGACTCCACGTGTTCTCGCAGCAGCAATCCCCTCCGACTGTCTCGCCAAGATAAAATGTCTTTCTGTTTCAGCGACGTAAGATTGCAGCTGCAACATAATGTCGGCAATCAGTTCCTCCGTCAATGAGTCCTTATTTTTGGTGGCCAAAGCTGGCATGTCCAACACCTGAATGTTGATTCCACGTTCATGAACTAAGCGGTGCCATTCACTCAGCATTTCGCGGTAATTGCGGCCAAGTCGATCGACACTCAAGACGACCAAGAGGTCGCCAGGCTGAAACTTCGCGACCATCTCACGATACGCGGGCCTCGCAAAATCCTTGCCACTCCAATGGTCGATGTACATTTGATCATCTCTGACCCCTGCCTCTCTCAAGGCAATGACCTGGCGGTCAATGTTCTGGTCTGTCGTTGATACGCGGATATACCCGAAGGTCTCCATATCTCATTCCTCCTAAATGATTTATCACCTTCCTGCATCAGTAAGCTTACTCGAAGAGAAAGGCTGGCGGAGCTGACAAATTCCAACAAATAGTAAGTATTTTCAACGAAACATCGCGAAAACAATTTACCAGAGCGGGACTTTATCAGCCTAGTCCATAAATGATGTGTTTACAGGGTTTGGGTTCTAGTTGCGTTCTTACAAGAATCGATTTTCAGGTAAGTTTCTCTATAAGCAAACGCTTCAAGCGCTTACTGAGCAAGCTCTCTATGAGCAAGCGCTTCAATCGCTTAACGAGCAAGCTCTCAATGAGCAAATGTTTAATGATAAGCGATTACAAAGGTAGATTCTCCATTTTTTCCAGTTGATAGGTGCCTGAGCCGAGCCCGATCTTTTCGCCATGTGAAGTCATGACTCGCCAAGAGGTGTCAGGATGAATTTTGGCGAAGATGTCACCTGGTTGATCCAGATGGTCAGCGAGTATGCTGCCGGGAATCGCGGGTTGCTCGCCGGCCACTTCGGCACAAGCCGTGTCCAGTGCAACCGGATCCGCCGAACAGAACATACCGACATCAGGAATAATGGCCAAATCATTTTCGGAATGGCAGTCGCAATAGGGCGAAACTTCGCGAAGCATGGAGATGTGATAGGATGGGCGGTTCTGAACAACAGCTAGAGCATATTCAGCCATTTTACAATTTAGAAGATCATTGGAATTGTCCCCGACAGGCGCCGTAGCGTCGACAGGACAAACGCCGATGCAGCGTCCGCAACCAACACATTTCTCCGGATCGATCCAGGCCTTTTTCTGCGGAAATGAAATCGCTTGACTGCCGCAGGCCTTGTAGCAATTGGCGCAGGAAATACACAAGGATTCATCGACGGCAACTTTGCCACTATTATGCTGTTCCATCTTCCCCGCTCTTGAAGCACAGCCCATTCCGAGATTCTTGATCGCACCGCCAATGCCGGTAGATTCATGGCACTTGAAGTGGTTGAGCGAAATCACGATGTCCGCATCCATAATGGCACGCCCGATTTTGGCCGAATGAACATAGTCGCCCGGAACCGGAACTTCTTGTTCATCCGTACCTTTCAGCCCGTCGCCAATCAAGATTTGGCAACCGGTGGAAAGGTAGCTGAAGCCATTCTCTGCTGCGCAAGCCAAGTGATCCAGCGCATTTTTCCTGGAACCGGGGTAGAGCGTGTTGCAATCGACGAGAAAGGGTCTGCCTCCTCGCTCCTTGATCAGATCGGCAACGGTTTTCGCATAATTAGGGCGCAAAAAGGCCATGTTACCCAGTTCACCGAAGTGCATTTTGATGGCTACGTATTTATTCTTAAAATCAATTTTCGTGAAATCAGAATTCAGCAGTAATCTGCGGAGTTTGTCCGTGATATTTTCCTTGTAAGTTGTTCTGTAATCCGTCCAAAAAACTTGTGCCACGAATGCTCTCTTCTTTCTTCTTCTTCATATTTTGGGTCTTGGCTTATGGCCAAAGCCGCCTCCAGATCAGCGCATCAGATCGTTTAGATTTGGGCCAAAGCCTGTTCCAAATCTTCGATGATGTCCGTGACATCTTCTATGCCGACAGAGAGGCGGATCAAATCGGGGCTAACGCCCGCGGCAGCTAATTCAGCGTCGTTCATCTGTCTGTGGGTTGTTGATGCAGGATGTAAGACACAAGTTCTGGCATCGGCCACGTGCGTCACGATTGCAGCAAGCTTGAGGTGATCCATGAAGCGAATGGCGTCTTCGCGGCTGCCCTTGACGCCAAAGGAGATCACGCCGCAGGTACCGCCCGGCATGTATTTCTGTGCTTTTGCGTAATTATCATCACCCGGCAGGCCGGCGTACTTGACCCAGGAAACCTTGTCGTGGGCCTGCAGATATTCTGCGACTTTCTGTGCGTTTGAGGTGTGGCGTTCCACGCGCAGATGAAGGGTCTCTAAACCCATATTCAAAAGGAAAGAATTGTGCGGGGACGGGATCGAGCCCAAGTCCCTCATGAGTGTGGTGACGATTTTGCCAACATAGGCCCCTTTGCCGAAAAGCTCTGTAAACACCGTGCCATGATAGGTTTCATCGGGAGTCGTCAGGCCGGGAAATTTTTCGGAATTGGCTTGCCAATCGAAATTTCCGCTGTCCACAATGGCTCCGCCGACCGAAGTCGCATGGCCGTCCATGTATTTTGTCGTGGAGTGAATCACAATATCGGCGCCTAATTCAAAGGGGCGGCAGTTGATTGGTGTGGGAAACGTATTATCGACGATGAGGGGAACATGGTGGCTGTGGGCGGCTTTGGCAAACTTATCGAAGTCCAACACCGTGAGAGCCGGATTAGCGATCGACTCTCCGAAAACGCAGCGAGTTTCCGTCCTAAAAGCCGCAGCCAACTCCTCCTCCGAACAATCAGGGTCAATAAAAGTAACCTCTATCCCCATGTCAGCAAGCGTGTGTGCCAATAAGTTATATGTCCCGCCGTAGATGGCGGTTGAGCTCACGACGTGATCCCCGGCCTTGCAGATATTCATAATGGCATAAAAAGTCGCCGCCTGCCCGGACGATGTCAGGATGGCCGAAACACCACCTTCTAACGTGGCAATTTTCGCAGCAACCGCATCATTGGTCGGATTGGCCAGGCGTGTGTAGAAATAACCGTCTTCCTTCAAGTCAAAGAGCCTGCCCATCTGCTCGCTGGAATCGTACTTGTACGTGGTTGACTGATAAATCGGCAACACTCTGGGTTCACCATTCTTCGGTGTGTACCCCGCCTGAACACAATTTGTCCCAATTTTGTAACTCATAAACTTCTCTCCCACCTATTCTCCGAACGATTTGTCGAACGATTCACTCAATTAATCGTTTATTAAGCTAAACGGTTTTATTCAAATTTCTTCAGTTCCAGCCTCTCCAGCTCTTCGTAAACGAGCTGATCATCTTCTCTTCTGGATTCAAACACGCTGACACTGTCGACCAGCATAGCGGGCGGGATCTCAAGATTGGGTAAGATCGTTTCAAGATGCTGGTTGCGGTTCGGCCTGTAGCGCCGGCCCAAGGTAATATGGGGTGTGTATTTGAGGTCCGGGCCGCAAAATCCGCGCCAGCAGAGATTCGCATTTAGTTGTTTGTGTAAGTCGGCCAAAGCCGCATTCACCTTCACTCCCTGCCAGATTAAGAGTCCTTCCGGTCTGTGAAACCAGCCTGCCTCCGAAAATTCCACCATGAATGGTTCACAGGCAAGTTCGCGTAAGGCCAACCTCACATCTTGTTCTCGGGAGGTTCCACCGACATAAATCAGCGTCAAGTGAAAATTTTCTTCTCTGGTCAGACGAATCTTCCCTGTCTGTTCCAATTGGTTCGCATTCTTCTTCAAAACAGCTCGTACATCCTGGTTAAGCCTGATACCGGTAAATAATCTCTTATCTTCCACTGTCATCCCTCCCCTCTGGTCACATTATTTTACTATAAGAACGACTGGTTTGAATTAGGATTTTGAGGTGACTCGATCTCACTCTTCATTTCTCCCTCATTCTGTTCTTGATTTCCACAAGATTTCCGCTCTCCGGATTCCCGATTTCCGCTTTCCGCTTCCCGCTTTCCGCCCTCCGATATCATTCAGTTGAGAATATTCTTAAGATATCTGATAATAGTATATCTGCATATGCTTCTGAGAGTGGAATTGAGGTAAAAAAAACGTGGCACTTCCAAAATATGATGAGATGTTTCCGGATGTTCTTAAGGTTTTAAGCGATGGTAAGGGAAAAAAGGTAGATACCATTCGTAAAGAAATCAGTCAGGTGCGTGGCTTATCGCAAGAAGAGCTGAGTGAGCTATTGCCTTCAAATTCCGGAACCGTCTTCAATAATCGGGCAAACTGGGCATTGCAATACTTATTCCAAGCCGGATTTATTGAAAGACCCAGGAGAGGAGTCTATCAATTATCCCAAGAGGGTAAGAATTATATTGAGAAAAATGGTTACGCTATCACGACTGACGATTTGAGAAAAATCGATGCTTTCAATGAGTTCCAAAGTCGTTCGAGACAAGGGAAGACAAATGAAGTGATTGAAGACTCTCCTAATACCTCTCTGACCCCCAATAAAAATGAACCAATTGGCAAGAGTAAAACTCCCGTTGACTTCCCTCTTGATGAAACACCTGAGGTTTTAATTGACGGAGCCCAGAAACTTTTACATCGCAAGCTCTCTGAAGATCTTATGCAAGCTATCATGGATATGGATCCCGTGTTTTTTGAAAAACTAGTCTTGGATCTCCTGATAGCTATGGGTTATGGTGGCAAAGACAACGCCAACATCATTCATACCCCGGCATCAGGTGATGGGGGCATTGATGGTCTAATCAAAGAAGATGAATTGGGACTCGACTATATTTATGTGCAGGCTAAACGGTGGGCGCATGGAAACCAAGTGTCAAGACCTGAAGTGCAGAAATTTGTAGGGGCCTTAGTAGGCGAAGGTGCCAGAAAAGGGGTGTTTATAACCACTTCAGATTTCAGCGTCGGGGCAAAAGAGTATGCCCGTTCAAATAATGCCGGCAAGGTAGTTCTCATAAATGGTGCTGAACTTACAAGACTTATGATCACTTATGGGGTTGGCGTAAGCACGGTTTATCAGTATAAAATTCAAAAAGTGGATATGGATTACTTTATACAGGAATAAAACGGAGTATGAGTTTACTTAGAGAATCACACACCGCCCTACCGCCCTACCGCCTTGCCGTCCTGCCGTCTTTTTTTCGCATCTTGCCAAGCTTTGGCCAAAGTTTTATAATCGACTTCTGTTATGGGGGCGTAGCTCAGCTGGGAGAGCGTACGGTTCGCATCCGTAAGGTCGAGAGTTCGATCCTCTTCGTCTCCACCAATTAGAGAAGGAAGCCCGAGAAATCGGGCTTTTATCATGTTACAGGTACTAAAAAGGTACTATATGGGAAGCATAACGGTACTCCCTGGGTACAGATCAGGTACGAAATGAGTCAATTCATAAGCTATTCATAACCCCCAATTGCAAACAAAACGTTAACAAAAATGAAGCGATGGCAACAATTTATTTACTTCATTTCCTGTTTCCGATGCAATCGGTTCTAGACCTTTCAAATCTTCTATGTTAACTTATTAACCAAGGGAAATTCAGCACCAGATTGATATGCTTTGATCCTATCGGCGTCTCTAAGCATTTTTATAAGGAGATGTGCCGCAATGTCAGACAAGACAGATTCGGATAGACCGGAATCGGCTAAGCCGGAAAAGGATGATAAAAAAAATGAAACCAAGAGAAATGGGGCCTTACGAACGTTTGCCGCATTTTCACAAATTGGTTTCACCATGGCCGCCTCAGTCCTGATCGGGGTTTTGGTGGGAAAATATTTAGATGAACTCTTTGGGAGTTCGCCATGGTTATTGATTATCGGTTCACTATTGGGCGTGATTGCTGCTTTGAAGTCCCTTTTTGCCATATCTAATGATAAACAATAGGTTATTGCTATGCATTAAATAGACGGAAAGGAACCATGCGAATGAATGTACACACAATTGCCAAGAAAATGATTCTCTGGGTTGTCGTTGTTACGTTTATTTGTGTTCTCGCCTCTCTTGTTTATTATCGGTCCTTGGCTTTCTTACCCTTTTTGTTTGGGGCAATCCTGGGAGCCGGCGTCAGTATCCTTAAAATATTCATGCTCGAACGCGCGGTGACCAAGTCTTTGACACCGGAAGTCTCGAATCCGAACGCCTACATCACGGGGCAAAATTTATTGCGTTTTGCTCTAACCGCCGCTGCGCTCCTAGCAGGGGCTTTGATCGATCAGATCAGTCTCTGGGGGGTTGTTGCCGGCGTCTTCAGTTTCCAGATCGCGGTGTACGCTGCCAATATGATGACGAAGAAGGACCGCGCCGCTAGCCCCGCTAGCCCCACTAGCCCCGCTAGTCCTGCACCGAACACTGACGAGAATTCCGAGCCAAATGCCGAACCCGACATCAACATGAATGCCGAACCCGACATCAACATGAATGTCGAACCAACTATCGAACGAAATAAGGAAAGTAGAACGATCCGTGAAGCCTCCGGTGACACGATCAGAGACGAAGACGATTACGTAATTTAGGAAGAGAGGAGATCCTCTATGGATTTAACAATTGATAACTATGCGGTCCTGCGAATAGGCGATCTGGAAATTTGGATCACAGAAACCATAGTCAACACCTGGATCATAATGGGTGTGCTGATTATCCTGGCCGTGATCGCCAGAATCGGTCTGAAAAACTATAAGGCCGTGCCGAGCGGTCTGCAGAATGTAACCGAGGCCGTTGTTGAGTCATTCGACAAGTTCGCCACCGGTGCCTTGAGCCCCAAATTATCTTACGTCTCCCCCTGGTTCTTCTCCACCTTTCTCTTCATCCTTTTCAGCGCACTTTCTAGTGTCATTGGTCTCCGGGCACCGACAGCCGATTGGGCCACCACTTTTGCTTTGGCATTGGTGTCGTTTTTCCTGATGGTCTTCCTTGGGATCAAGCACCGCAAAGGCGATTATGGCAGAGACCTCCTTGTTCCGCACCCCGTATTCTTGCCGGTCAACCTGATCGGTGAGCTTGCGAAGCCCGTATCGTTGAGCTTCCGTTTGTTCGGCAACATGTTGTCAGGCACGATTCTGCTCGCGCTCTACTACGGGCTCACCCCTATCCTCGCCCATATCGGAATTCCGGCGATCCTGCATGGCATTTTTGACGTGGCGTTCGGCGCCTTGCAGACCTACATCTTCGTCATCATCAGCATGATGTATATCTATAACGCAGCCGCCTGAAGGGGTATGGGGTTGGAGCAGGTGGCTTTGGCCAAAGCCGCCGATTCAAACTCCCTCCGCACCCTGAACTGCAGCAGAAGGCCAACGACAGACCAATCATTACAAACAAAACGAAACCAGAAGAAGCAAAGAAAAACACACATTATTGGAGGACAAACATTATGTCAGATTTAGCCATCGTCATGGCAGCCGCCCAGATCGCAGCAGCAATCGCGCTCCTGAACGGTCTTTTCACCACGTTTGGACAAGCCCGAATCTCCGCTCAGGCAATCGAATCCATGGCCAGACAGCCGGAATCCTACGATAACATCCGCTCTACGATGTTTATTGGTTTGGCTATGGCTGAAACGTCCGGTATTTACGGTCTTCTGATCGCGATCATACTCATCTTCGCGAACCCGCTTGTGAACCAGTTCGTAGGCTTGCTGGGCTAAGTGCTTGGCCTTGCTTGATCACATGATTACAGAAGGAGGAATCTGAATTGACAAACTTGTTCATTTTTTTGAACTCGACCGTACCGGAAGGGCGCCTATTCGGACTCGATCAACAAACGCTGATTCAGATTGGCATACAGCTGCTGAATGCTGTGATTCTGTTCGCGTTCCTTACGAAATTGCTCTACAAACCGGTCAAGGAGTTTTTGCAGAAACGTCAAGACAAGATTGCGCAAGAAATTGCGTCAGCGGAAGATCAGATGGTTCACGTGGATGAACTGAAGGCTGAGTACGAGCAAAAATTGCAAGATATTCAGAAGGAACGGTCAGAAATTCTGGCCCAAGCTGAAGCTGCGGCCTTGAAGAACAAAGAAGAAATCATAGCCCAGGCCAAGGCCGAGGCGGCAGAAATCAAAGAACAACAAGCCCAAAAAGCCGGTGAAGATTCCCGAAGGATGCGTGAAGAAATGCGTATCCAAGTCATTGACTACTCGGCTCTGATGGCGGAAAAATTCATACAGAATGAAATGGATGAAGAATCCAAAGCCAAGTACACGGATCTCGTTACTGCGGCTATGGAGGAACAATCATGGCCCAGTTAAACGGAAGTTTTACCCAACCGCTTCTTGAACTCCGCGTTGATGTGGACACGCTGGATCAGGATATTGATCAGATCCGTATGATTCTGGATGCAATCGATGATCCGGAAATCAAAGAATTTATGACGGATCCGCAAGTCTCAGCGCGCCAGAAACGGAATATCTTGGATAAGAGTTTCATGGAGGAAGCGCGGGAAAACCGACAAGAACGTCTCAAAATCATGATTGAACAGAGCAGGGATAATCCGGATGACGTAGACCTCCTGTCCTATGTCCCCAGCGGCAATCGGAACCTGAGTAAGCTCTATGCCAAGGCCGTCTCTGCCGAAACACTAAGCGACGACCAAGAGGCTACGGTGCGTAAGATCATCAGGCAGAAATTCGGCGAAAATGTCCAGGTCAATTATCATGTAGACCCGGATGTCATCGCGGGCTTTTACATCATTTGTAACGGACTCATTCTCGACACAACAGTCAGAAGTGAATTGAACCGGATGAAGGAGAAGTTGAAGAGAGAGGTCCAAATGGAAGTTCAATCAAATAACATTACAGAAATTATCAAGGACCAGATCAAGACTTACAAAGGCCGTTACGAATTTACCGAAGCCGGAACAGTCATTCAAGTCGGCGATGGGATCGCCCGGGTTCACGGCTTAAGCAATTGCATGAGCGGCGAGTTATTGGAATTTACCAATGGTACTTTCGGCATGGCACAGAATCTGGACGAAGACAGCATCGGCGTGATCATTATGGGCTCCGATGCCGGAATCAAAGAAGGGGATCCGGTGAAATTAACCGGCCGCATGGCTGATGTCCCTGTAGGCGACGGAATGCTGGGGCGCGTGGTGAACTCCTTAGGTGAACCCATTGATGACCGAGGATCTATTGTGGCAGACAGGTACCGTCTGGTTGAGAACGAAGCCCCTTCCGTCATCCAACGACGCGAAGTCAACCAGCCTTTGCAAACAGGAATCAAGGCGATTGATGCGCTGGTTCCGATTGGCAAAGGCCAGAGGGAATTGATCATCGGCGACCGCGAAACCGGCAAAACTTCCATTGCTATTGATACCATCCTGAACCAAAAAGGCAAAGATGTCCTCTGTGTGTATGTGGCGATCGGCCAGAAATCTTCAACCGTTGCCCGTCTCATTCGCGTCTTGGCGGAGAATGGCGCTATGGCCTACACGACCGTTGTCCTCTCCCCTGCCAGCGACTCCTCGGCTTTACAGTATTTTGCGCCTTACGCAGGCACGGCAATTGCCGAAGAATGGATGCATCAGGGTAAAGATGTTCTGATTGTTTATGATGATTTGTCGAAACATGCGGTGGCCTACCGTGCGATCAGCTTGCTTCTGGGGCGTCCCCCGGGCCGTGAAGCCTATCCCGGAGATATCTTCTATCTCCATTCGAGACTCTTGGAGCGGGCAGCTTGCCTGAGTTTGGATGAGGGTGGCGGCACACTGACCGCACTCCCGATCGTTGAGACCCAAGGCGGCGATATCTCAGCCTACATTCCGACCAATATTATTTCGATTACCGATGGTCAGATCTATCTGGAATCGGAACTGTTTAATAACGGCATACGGCCGGCCATAAACCCCGGGCTTTCGGTCTCGCGTGTCGGCGGAACCGCGCAGATTCCCGCAATGAAAGAACTTGCCGGGCCCCTGCGTATCGAGTACGCCCAGTATAATGAGCTTCAGGTATTCTCACAATTCGGTTCGGACTTGGATCCCAGCACGGTCAGCCAGCTGAATCACGGTGCCAAGATCCAGGAAATTCTGAAGCAGATGCAGCATAAGCCGCTCTCGGTTGAGCACCAGGTCTTGATTCTATATGCTCTGAACAATAAACATCTCGACACAATCGATACAAACCGGGTTTTACGCTTCCAGCGAGACTTCCTGAAATATGTCGACCAGCATGCGCCCGAAGTCGTCCAAGAAATCCATGATACCTTGGAGCTCTCAGAGACAAACAAAGCGAGAATTGACAGCCTGATCGCCGAAGTGAAAGAAGAGTTTGGTTACAAATAGGGAGTTCATCTATGCCTTCAATGAGAGACATTAAATTACGAATCGAAAGTGTGACCTCGACCGGCCAAATCATCCGGGCGATGGATTCGATTGCCTCTTCGAAATTACACAAGGCACAAGCCCAGCTCCGCGGCGCGATACCCATTTTGGACGGATTGCAGGAAACGTTGGACAAATTGAGTCAATTCGACGGCGTCGAAGACCATCCTTTCTTCGCTAAACGTCCGGTAAAAAACATCTTGTACATCGTGCTCACCAGTAATCAGGGATTCGCCGGGGGCTTTAATGCGAATATCTCAAACTTGGCTCTTGAGCATATGGCCGAGCACACCGCAGGGAAAAAATCTGCCGGATTCCCCCAAGAACACATCATTGTTGGCGGCAAGAAGGGCGAAACGTTTTTCAAACGTCACAAAAAAAATATCATTCGTACAGTCACGGATTTCCCCGAATCGCAAATCTATCATACAACCGAAGCCTCTTCAGCTTGGCTTGCCTCAGAGTTTCGCGAGGAGAACTACGACGAAATCTATGTCTGTTACACACATTTTGAGAATGTTTTGTCGCACCAACCGAGAGTTGAGAAGCTCTTGCCACTTGACTACCATAAACCGGATCACTCGGCCAAAGAGGCCATCTATTCTCCGAGTATCGCCACTGTGCTGGACAATATGGTGCCTTTATATTTACACATGGTGTTGTTCAATTCTTATTCTGATTCTCATACAAGTGAACAGGCTGCCCGGATGGTAACCATGAATACCGCGGGGAAAAATGCCGAAGAACTCATTGATCAGTTAAATTTACAGTTTAACCGAGAACGGCAAGGCGCGATTACGCAAGAATTGACCGAAATCGTCAGCGGTAACTCCGCTAAGAAGAAAAGGACAAGAAAATGATAGTAGAAAATACCGGCAGAATTATTCAGATCATTGGCGCGGTTGTCGATATACACTTCGATGATGAATTACCGGCGCTTTACAATGCCATTGAGATCAAAAATCACGATAAGGTCATTGTCCTGGAAGTCGTTCAGCATTTGGGTGAACGAAGTGTTCGCTGTATCTCTATGCATTCAACCGATGGCTTGAAGCGCGGGATGAAGGCTCTGGATACCCGTGCCGCGATTACGGTGCCTGTTGGCGACCAGATTTTGGGGCGCATGGTGAACGTGTTGGGGCAGCCGATCGATAACGGTCCGCCGATTGAGTCTGACGAAAAATGGGGGATCCACCGCGATCCGCCAAGCTTAGTGGAGCAATCCACCCAACCGGAAATGCTCGTGACGGGAATCAAGGCGATCGACCTTCTCTGCCCCTTCTCCCGCGGCGGCAAGATCGGCCTTTTCGGTGGTGCGGGGGTCGGAAAAACGGTTCTGATTATGGAACTTATCAACAGTATTGCTTCCGAATACAGTGGCCGCTCGATCTTCGTGGGTGTCGGTGAACGCACGCGTGAAGGAAATGACTTGTACTATGACATGAAAAATTCGGGTGTGCTGGAAAATACGGCTTTGGTCTTTGGCCAAATGAATGAACCTCCCGGCGTCCGTATGCGTGTGGCCTTGACCGGACTTACGATGGCTGAGTATTTCCGCGATGTGAGTAATCAAGATGTGCTCTTGTTCATCGACAATATCTATCGTTTCGTCCAGGCCGGTTCTGAGGTCTCTGCTCTTCTCGGGAGAACACCCAGCGCGGTTGGCTACCAGCCTACCTTGGCTACGGAAATCGGTGAACTGCAAGAGCGAATTACTTCGACACCGAGCGGATCGATTACTTCTGTGCAGGCTATTTATGTTCCTGCGGATGACTTCACCGACCCGGCAACGGCGACTACTTTTACACACTTGGACGCGGTTGCTGTGCTCTCACGTAATATTGTGAAAATGGGGATCTATCCCGCGATCGATCCTTTGAGTTCCACGTCCAGGATCTTGGAGCCGGGAATTGTCGGAAATGAGCACTATCAGGTCGCGCAGGCGGTGAAACGAATTCTGCAACGTTACAAGGATCTGCAGGATATCGTGGCCATCTTGGGTTTGGACGAACTGGGTGACGAAGATAAGCTCACGGTCAACCGTGCCCGCAAAGTCCAGCGTTTCTTGTCACAGCCGTTTTATGTGGCTGAAAAATACACACAGATTCCCGGTCGTTTCGTGACGATTGATGAGACGCTGAGGGGCTTCAGAGAAATCATCGAAGGCGTCCATGATGAGGTGCCGGAGAGCTTCTTTATGAATGTCGGCACCGTGGACGAGGCTGTGGAAAAATACAAAAAAACGCAAGTCCCGGAGGAGTAGCTTATGGCCGATGATGTCACATCCGTGAAACCGGTGAAGAAACTCAACTTGACCATTACAACACCGCGAGGTCTCAAGTTTACCGAGACTTGCGACTTAGTGATTATGCGGGCGATTGACGGTGACCTGGGTATCCAACCGGGCCACGCTTCGTTGATCACGGTGCTTGGTGATGGGGTCATGCGCATTCACAATGATGGTGTTGAGAAACAGCTGGCTGTTTTTGGAGGCGTTGCGGATGTCGAAGATAATCATATTAAAGTTTACAGCACCATTGCACAACGTCCGGATGAAATTGACCTTGAACGCGCCGAAGAGGATCGCATCACGGCGGAAGAGGCTCTTGCGGAGAAGCGCGAGGATCAAATGACAAAGCGACTCGAGGTTATGCAATACCGTGCCCTTGTTAGGTTGCAGGTCGCCAGAAGTAACGATTTCTTCGATGAATCCGTCGACGACGATGATGAGGATACTTGACCACCCAATTTGGATGACTTCGTGTAAATAACAGAGAAGCCGCTTGCCATGCAGGAAATAGCTGATTCTCTTTCAATAGGATTGCCCTTGCGTACGTGCCGGGCTTCATCATTAACAAAAAAAATTCTTTACAGCTGCTGATTTTGCTTTACAATTTTTGTTTGTAAGGGAGGTGGCTATTTATGCTTACCGCTATTGTGGGAATAAACTGGGGAGATGAAGGCAAAGGCCGTATGGTTGACCTACTCTCCGAGCAATATGATATCGTCTGCCGCTATCAAGGGGGCAATAACGCCGGACATACCGTAATCAATGACAGAGGGAAATTCGTCCTGAATTTACTGCCGTCCGGGATTTTGCGAGAACGTTCCGTCAATGTGCTGGGTGCCGGCATGGTGATTGACATTGAACACCTGGTGCGGGAAATCTCGAATCTCCAAACCAAAGGCATAAAAATCTCGCCGGACAATCTGAAACTATCCTCAAGGGCCTTCATTACCCTGCCCTACCACGTGAAGCAGGACGTTCTCGAAGAAGAACGTCTGGGTGACAAGAAATTCGGCTCGACCAGACGCGGGATTGCACCTGCCTACAGTGATAAATACAGCAAGAAGGGAATTCGCATCGGCGATCTTCTGGATCCTGTAACACTGCGGGAGAGGGTGGAAGATCTGGTTTTGTGGAAAAACCTGACCCTCGCGGCTTACGGCTCCTACCGGGCGAATGCGGAAGAAATTTTTACCTGGCTGCGGACCTATGGCGAGCCTCTGCTTCCCTACATCACCAATACCACCGAGTTTCTTCATGAGCAAGTGCAGGCAGGTAAAGATATCCTGTTTGAGGCTCAGCTGGGGGCACTGAGAGATATCGATTACGGAATCTATCCTTATACGACCTCGTCGCAGACTTTGGCCGCTTACGCAACATACGGAGCCGGTGTGCCGGGACTCCACTTGGACAAGGTCATCGGCGTCATGAAGGCCTATTCGTCTTGTGTCGGCGAAGGACCTTTTACCGCGGAGATGTTCGGTGCTGAAGCAGAAATCTTGCGGGAAGCCGGTGCAGAATACGGCGCGGCAACAGGGAGACCCAGGCGTGTCGGCGGTTTCGATGTGGTCGCCAGTCGTTATGGTGTGGCCGTGCAAGGAGCTGATGAATTGGCTCTCACAAAACTGGATATTTTGTCGGGTTACAAGCAAATCCCCGTCTGCACGGCGTACGAAATAGACGGCGAGCGGACAATGGTCTTCCCGGAGGGAGAACGCTTGCAGAGAGCCAAGCCGGTCTACGAATATTTACCGGGTTTCGGCCAAGACATCTCGCACTGCCGGCGAGAAGAAGAGCTGCCGACGGCGGCTTTGGCCTACATAAAATTCATTGAACAACAAGTGGGCTGCAAAATCAGATATGTTTCTGTGGGTGCAGATCGCGAACAATACGTGACGCTTAGGTAAATGCCCCATCACGGAAACAAGCGAAGCGAAGTCAAGTCAAGTCAAGTCAAATGAAGCCTGGCCTGGCCTAGCGATGCGGCGAATGCACGCGGAATGCACGCGGGATACTCGCGTACGAACAACGGAGGAGAATAATCTATGTGTGGAATTATCGGCTATATTGGCCGAAGGGATGCGGTGCCTGTCATCATCGACGGACTGAAGAAATTGGAATATCGCGGCTACGATTCCGCCGGGATCGCCGTCTACAATGAAGACGGTTTTCTGGTACGTAAACAGAAGGGGCGGATTGCGGGTTTGGAGGCGGCTCTCGCCGAAGAGCCGATTCAAGGCCATGTCGGAATCGGGCACACGAGATGGGCTACCCACGGCGAGCCGTCTGACGTCAATTCCCATCCGCATATCAGTGACAAGGGCAAGATCGCGGTCGTCCACAATGGGATTATTGAGAATTACAAGGAGCTGAAAGAGCATCTGGAGCAAAGAGGCATCACCTTCCGTTCGCAAACGGACAGCGAGGTCATCGCTCAGCTTGCCGAGTATTATTACGACGGAGATATGGCGGAAACCGTGGTCAAGCTGGCGAATGCTTTGGACGGATCCTATGCGCTGGGGATTATGTGTCTGGACGAGCCCGGCAAAATTTATGCGGTAAAGAAAGATAATCCCCTCATCATTGGCGTCTCGGAAGATGGCAATTTCATCGCTTCGGATGTCCCGGCCTTGCTCCGCTACACAAATCAGGTGATCTACCTGAACGATAAGGAAATCGCGGTGCTGGAGGAGGATAAGGTCAGTTTCAGGGACATGGATCTGGCGCCTTTGGCCAAAGCCGCAGAAACCATCACTTGGTCCCTCGATAGTGCAGAGAAAGGCGGCTATCCCCACTTCATGCTCAAGGAGATCATGGAGCAGCCGAAGATCATCCGCGAAACGATCGATTCCTTGCTTAAACAAGGGGATAACAAGGAAGTTATGGAGGGGCTTGACCCTGCCCAATATAACAAGCTCGTGATCACGGCCTGCGGCTCAGCCTATAACGCCGGCTTCTGTGCCAAATATGTGTTCGAGAAGCTCTGCCGGGTTAACGTGGAAGTAGAGCTCGCCTCGGAATTCCGCTACAAAGACCCGATCGTCGACAGCCGCACACTTGTAATTCTGGTCAGCCAGTCGGGAGAAACGGCTGACACGATTGCCGCCATGCGCGAAGCCAAAACCCGAGGAGCTCAGACACTCGCCATCGTCAATGTGATCGGCAGTACGATTGCCAAGGAAGCGGATCACACTATTTATACGCTGGCCGGCCCTGAAATTGCAGTTGCCACGACCAAGGCCTTCTCCGCCCAACTGGTGGCGCTGGATATTCTGGCGGTCACGTTTGCCAAGAAATTGGGGAAGCTTAGCCCGGCAGAGGTCGAGGCCTACTTCGCCGTAATTAAAAATATTCCGGCCAAAGTCCGAACCCTCCTGGGATCGATCGATGATATTCAGCGCTATGCCTCCACCTGTATTGGCTATAAGAGCATCTTCTTCATCGGTCGCAACATCGACTATGCCATTGCCTTGGAAGGCTCTCTGAAACTCAAAGAAATTTCCTATATCCATTCAGAGGCTTATGCGGCAGGAGAGCTGAAACATGGTACGATTTCGCTGATTGAAGAGAACACGCTGGTAGTGGCTTTGGCCAACGTCTCCGCACTCTATCCGAAAATTGTCTCCAACGTGGAACAAGTAATCAGTCGCGGGGCGAAAGTCCTTTTCATCGGCAAACAGACGGACAGCCCGGCGGATGAAAAAGTTTTTCAAATCCCTGTCCCGGACACCCACGAACTCTTCTCCCCCTCCTTATCGGCGATCGTGCTCCAGCTCTTTGCGTACTATGTTGCGGCAAACAAAGGCTTGGATATTGATAAGCCGCGTAATTTGGCGAAATCCGTCACCGTTGAGTAATTTCACGTGACGAGCCAGCTCAGGTTAGGTAAGATAGTGTGACGAGGTAACTCAGGGCGAAGTTACAAGACGGGGTAACGCAAGGCAGAGAAAATTACGTGAAATTACGTGGCGGGGTGACACAGAATGAATTTGCTTACAAGAAGAGCTCAGCAGAATCGTAATTCCTATCTCTTCCTCACAGCTGTAGCCAGCTTCCTTTGCGCAGCGGCGGTGTTTGTCCCCTTTCTAGTAACGAATGGCGGTTGGCTAACGGTGGTTGACGATTTCAACTCCCAGCAAGTGCCTTTCAACATGTACGTGAACGATGCGCTTAAGCAAGGGAAAACCTGGGCCGCCGAGCTTGATATTGGCAGTGGTTTGATCCCGGCTTTTAGTTTCTATAACCTGGGGAGCCCTTTCTTCTGGCTGTCCATGCTTTTCCCTTCAAGCTTCTTCCCCTACCTAACCGGCCCGCTCTATATTCTGAAATACATGACCGCCGCAATTTTTGCCTATCTTTATTTGCAGCGATTCGTGAGAGACCGCAGGACAGCTGTGGTAGGCGCGATGCTCTACGCTTTTTCCGGATTCCAAGCCGCCAATACCATCTTCAACCATTTTCACGATGTCACGGCCTTTTTCCCTCTCTTGCTGATCACCTTAGAGGAGCTGGCAACGAGAAAACGACGTGGTGTCTTCGCGCTTGCGGTCGGCTTTTCCTGCGTCTTGAATTATTTTTTCTTCGCGGAGGAAGTCGTTTTCGTAGTTATCTACTACATCGTTCGTTTCTTGATTCCCCACTGGTCGAGAGAAATCCGCCGAGTCTGGGAGTACCTTCTAGAAGGTCTCTTGGGCGTTGGTTTGGGCTCATTCTTGTTCATTCCCTCCATGCTATCAACCATGGAACTGCCGCGGGCGCAAGCAAAATTGTCCTTCGACCGTTGGTTCTTCTATTCAAAGGAACAGTATCTGAATTTGCTTCGCTCGTTTCTCTTCCCCGGAGATTTCATGCCCAGCGAAGTCATCTATCCTCCCACCTACTATGCCTCCACGTCTCTCTGGCTTCCCGCGGTGGGCATCATGCTGGTCTTGGTATTTTTCCTGCATAAGAAAACAACAGAAGATAAGTGGCTGCGAAACCTCCTGCTTGTCCTGGCCCTTTTCGCCGGGATACCGGTATTGAACAGCGTGTTTACCGGCCTGGGTTCGGTTTACTATACACGCTGGTTTTTCATGCCGATCCTTATTATGGCCTTGGCCTCGGCGAAGGCACTCGATTTCTTAGCCTCAGCTGACCAAGCGAATCCCAGACTCATTCGCCTCGCCTCCGGGATTACCCTCATTTTGCTGATCGGCTTTACAATCCTCTGTTTTATCCTGCCATCCCCGCGGGCAGACAGGACTCAGATCGGGGTGATCAATCATGTACCGGCATTTCTGGCCTTCAGTCTGGCCAGTATCTTAGGGCTGTTATTGGCGTGGCTTATCCTGGACGCAGAGAAGAAGGAACGTCCGGAGCGCCGTTTTACAGCGCTTCTGGCCATCGTTCTAGTCTTCGGAGGTCTCAATCAGGTGTACACGATCGCCCGCGGCCAGAATTCCGGTTCTTCCAATAAGCCTGAGAATGTTCCTCGGATTTATGTAGGTTTCGGGAATTTGCTCAATGATCTGGCCAAAGACGCCCACCTCAACCTTGATCTCTATCGCTTCCACTCGGATACGACGCACCGAAACGAGGCCTTGACGTCAGGGCTTCGCAGTATCAATTCATTCAGCAGCACCGTGAGCCCTTCCATCTATCAATTTTACAACGATATCGGCCAAGGTCGTTTCGTTGCTTCCGTCAATGACGAACCGGGGCTCCGCTCCTTCTTGGGTGCCCGTTACCTCGTCTCACCAGAGCCACAAAAAGGGCAGGGAGAATTGCTGCGACAAGGCGTCGGCGAAGATGGAGCAACGGCCTATATTTACGAGTATGACTCCTACCTGCCGGCCGGTTTTTCCTATCAGTATTACATTTCGTGGGAAGATTTCCAGAAGACGCCCTTTCCCGAGCGCTCTTATCTGATTCACCGCGCCCTCCCTCTTAAACCAGAACAGGAAGCGCTGGCATCGAGTCTTGGCCTGCGCGTACTTCCGGAAGATCAACGAGATAATCTAACGGCTGCAACCATGCCCTCAGATGACAGTAAGCTACAAGGGGTCAGCGAGATGACTTGGCAAGGCGATGGTTTCCGGGCCGGCTACACACGCACTTCACAGGGAAACCTTTTTTTTACCGTTCCTTGGTCCTCCGGCTGGACCTGCCTCATTGATGGGAAGGAAGTGGCAATTAATGAGTCAATGGGACTTATGTTTATTGAAGCCCCTGCCGGCAGCCACGAGGTTGCCTTCACTTACAGAACGCCCGGACTCACCGAGGGGATGATCATTACGTGTATTTCGGTAATCGCCCTTGTCGTTTACCTCTATCTGGCCCGCCGCAAAGAGCGTCCGCAAACGTACACAGTAAGCGAAAGGGCAAAGGACGATCCTACACTCTAGGCGAAAGAGTTAATGGCCGTCCGACACGGCAGGCGAAAGAGCTGGGGATGAACTCACCCGTACAAGTGGTAGGCTTGGCTCTTCTCTGAGAAGAGCACCGCTTCCTTGTCGCAATCGGCCAAGATCACTTGATATTCTTCCGGTTGGCGTCGCAGACGATTGTTGCCAAAAAGATAATCGATTGGGTATTTCCCGTCCGGTAAAGAGACGAACCTGAAATCATCACCTGCTCTGGTCTTAATCTCGGCGATAAGTTCCAACGCAAAATAGAGCGGGTTCACCTTGTTTCGATCAACAACATGCACCTGAACACCCTGACAGAGCTCCCCCTGGTAAAGATCAACCGTTGGTGTGAAATAGATCGGGTGGAAGAGCAAACCTGAAATATTGCGCTTATTGAGTGAGGCACTCAACTGAATCGCATCAAGGAAAGGAGCGCCGATATTTTGGTATGGTTTCGGCGTGCCGTGTCCAATACTGACATTGGAAGCACCCAGAAGTTCAATTCCCACAGAAAGCAGGCAAGAATTGAACGTGGGCAGATGCGGTTGCGGGTAGATCCAGGGTCGATTCATTTCCGGATGTGCTTGTCTTCTCTCCCAATTCTTCACCTTGATAACTTCCACGTCACAACCTAATTGATCTTCGCTGTTCATCAGGAGCGCGATTTCCCCGAGCGTCAACCCATGGCGAATCGGCAAAGGGAAAGCATCCTCATCCTCTTGGAGTACCTTCTGCAGAATGCCTCCCGAAACTTCCACACCACCCAAGGGGTTCGGGCGGTCAAGAATAATGACCTTTTTGCCGTTCTCCCCTAATTCGCGGAGTAAACGATGGATCGCCGGAATATAGGTGTCGTAGCGAGTGCCTGTCAGAGGCAGATCCACGAGCAGAATATCGAATCGAGCCAGCATTTCCTGCGAGAAATGAAACGCGCCATAGCGATACAGGGAAAACACCGGCAAGCCGGTCCACACGTCCGTATAGGACTCGTAGCGTTCGCCACGCCTCTTCTCCCCTTGGATACCGTATTCTAAGCCAAAAAGCGCCGTCAAATGCAGCCGGTCGTTCACGCTCTGTAACGTCGGAACCATCCAACGATTAAGCGCCGTGCCGGTTGTCAAAAGACCAATATTTTCATAGCGCAGTACTTCCTGAAACTGACCGATCTGGTCTACTCCGGTGATGATTGTACTTGTTTCCATTCTCTACCGCCCTTTTCTTTCCATTGTACCATCAGTTTGTACCCTTACCCGCCAAACTCACCTTCTTTTCTTCGCTATAATTGGTGCATGGAAAAAAAGGGAAACAATAAGAACATTGTGATGCGCTTCTGGGGCCATCTGCGAACGGTACACAAACACCGCAAGCTCGTGTTCCGCTATTGCCGGAAATGCGGGATCACGGGGCAGGGGCTAACTCACGATCTATCGAAATACCAGCCGACGGAATTTTGGGTCGGTGTCAAATATTTTCGGGGCGACCGCAGCCCCAATGATATGGAGCGCAAAGTCAATGGCACAAGCTTAGCCTGGCTCCATCACAAGGGGCGAAATAAACACCATCTGGAATACTGGATTGACTACAGCTCCGAAGATGGTCTCTATGCAGGTCTTCCCATGCCGCTTCGCTATATTGCCGAGTCGGTCTGCGATAGGATCGCAGCGAGCCGGGTGTACCTGGGTGACCAGTATCACGATGACAGCCCCTTGCTCTACTACCAATATTCCAGGTCTCATTACTTGATGCACAAAACGACAGATGAAGCCTTTCTCCGCTACTTGACGCTATTGGCGAACTCCGGTGAGGAGGCCTGTTTCGCGCAGATCGCTTCGGAGCTTCAGAATTCGAAGAACGATCACTGAGCTTCAGGATTCGACGAATGGTTACTGACCCACAGAGCCCGGAAATGGCCCCAAGGCTTCAGGGCTCGAAAAAAGGCACCTGATCATTCGGCAGATAGAGCATCTTGAGCTCCTCTCTGATTTCCGCTAGTTCCTCCAGGGTCATCACTTCAAAATCTTCCGGGGTCAAGACCTCGGTAAAAGGTTCACCGTCCGGCACTCCTTGTTTCCATAAGACCGGGTGCCCGCATTCCAGGCAATTCAGCGGCGTTTCTGCCGGATCTCCGTCATAGAGATCAAGGGGGTTGTCGCACGTGGAACAAGAGGGCCGGCTGGCCTCCATTTCCTCCCCGTCCTGCATGACATAACGTAGTCTAACCTCAGAGTTCAAGCAGATTGTGCAATGATAGACTCGTTTCTCCACCCAAAACTTCGCCTCCGGATGCGTGATGGCAAATGAATAAAGGGGAACCCCATGGAGGCCCTCCAGAATTTCAGCAAGCACTCTGTGCTCATTCACTTGATCGAGGCGGTTTTGGCCTAAGAGAATACGGTTCAAGTGGTGAACTTGTCCGAAGCAGCGGCCACTTAAGAGATGAGGAGGGGTAGCGCTCTCCCCTTGATGATGCTGCAGCGGTGGCAGTGACGGTTTCTCCGGCAACAGGACGAGGAGCGGCGCCGTCCCCCAAGAATTCTCATCGAGCCTAGTCTTCTGAACATAAACCTTCTTACCTACCGGATATTGCGGCAGGCTCTCTTTGCCCCGATGGATCACCGCACTGTAGAGATCACGGCCGATCAGAGCCAGGTTGTCGACACTCAATAGGTCGGTAACCTGGGAGTCCTTCACAACAGAGCAGAGGAAACTATCCGGATAATTCGGAATCCGCAAGGGATTCAACTCCTGATCCAAACGCTGTGCCTGTAGAGACCTTCTCTGCAAAGTTTCATAGAAGACTTGGCGGTAAAGCGGATCCCGGTAAAGGAAGCGGCTTAGGGTAAGTCTAGCTGCAGAAACGTCAGCAATCATATGGAGCGGCAGATAGTACGTATAATCAGAATCAAGCTCATATTCTGAGCCATCTTCGGCCAAAGTCCCAATCAACAAAAGTTCCATGATCCCCCGGATCTGACCGAAGCCCAGAAAATAAGCGTTCGTCTCAGCCGGTAATGGCGAAGACTCCCCTAAGCTCTCGCGCAGTTCAGCTGCGGGCACAACAAACAAAGTTCCGTCAAAAGCAGACATAGGATACTGATCCAGACGGTGAAATTCCAGAAACATCACTCCACCTCTACTGCCGGAACTGGCAGGAAGCATTCTCTTACAAACGACCTAGGCGAATTAGAACCGAAGCAGATGGGACTCAGCTGAATTTGCCCAAGACATCATCAATCTTCTCATTGCCTTTCAACCCTAAATCTTCGTATTCTTCACGCACCTCGTCACCGGATGGGCGCACATCGCGAAGGTGCTCCTTGAAGCTCTCCTCACTTGCATCACCTGCGCCTCCCAATTTCTTCATGACCTGCGAGACGACCTGTTCAATTTGCTCGTTAGGCAAATCGACTCCGATCAGCTGCTCCACGGTATCCACGGGTTGTTTGAGAAATTGCTGCATCAAACTTGGTTCACTCTTAATTTTGTCGATAATTTCCTGAATCATGTTTCCGAAGTCCATGTGGCACCTCCTGAAGAAAGTATATTATTATTGTAAACCTATTTTGCTTCTGATACAGAAACATCTGAGACCAGTTCGCAGTCAATTCGTGAATTACGTGAATTACGTTCCTTTCACAAATGCTCATTCTTGACTATAATTTGGGTAAGTCTTTCTATTCGAGGTATCGCCATGTGTCCTATGCATAATGATCTAGAAGATAACGATCAGGGTCTTTTCGATTTTTCGCTGGCAGAATCAGCAGAATCGGCTGAATCGGCGAAATCAGCGAAATCGCCTCCGGAAACCCCGTCGTTCCGCTTCAGAGCGAAAATGACACTTCAACGCGAGGGCAGGCTTGAGCATTTTTTAGGCCAAAGCCGCCTTCTCCTCTTCATCCTTGCTCTTCTCTCTTTACTCCTCCTCTTCACACCACTCTCGCCGACAATCGTTTGGAGTATTTTTGCTGTCCTCCTGGCTCTTGCCATCATCAGCTGGCTGTTCCTCGTGGTTCGGAACCAAACGTGGCAGCGCGAATTAGTCGAAGTTGACCTTTCTTTCACTGAGGATGAAGTCTACTTGACTCTACCCGAAGAAAGCTCCGAGGATTTCACCTTCTCCGAAAACCCGGATATCCGGGATGGCAAGCTCACGTTTACTCTCTCACCCGACAGTATTCTGGAGCAAGCCTACCTCACCAGTGAACGCGCGATGCAACTTACGTTTTCGATCCGCGAAGGCCAGCGGGTTCTCACCTTGGCTATCCCTCTGGCTGAGTTGAGCAATGAAACAAGGGGACGTCTTGAGACGGAGATCTTCAATCGCTGTGGAAGGTCCCTCCGGGTGATTTCCGCCTGAGCGCCAAGGAAGATGAGCCCAGCAGAACCCAGAATAACCCAGAATAACCCAGAAGACCCCTTCTTCCGAACGGCATCCTGGCGGAATCCTTAAGAAAAACGTGGCTAGTTTTAACAATGCTATGATAGAGTTAGGTAAAAGTAAGAAGCGTTGCCTGCGGGTAAGTCATTATTTATGCCGAGATCATCTGAAGCCATGAGTAGAAAGAGCCTATGACAACAGAAGCAGAAGCCAAGCAATCCCGCGAAACCACGACTCGGTTTGATTATCGAGGAAGTTATCGCTATCGAGTGATCTTCGTCGTTTTACGACCCTTTGTGAGATTTCTTATGTGGGTGCTCTTCAACTATAAGCCGATCCGCTACCATGAAGATAAGAATAAAGCCTATTTTATCCTGTCCAATCATACCGGTGCCCTGGATCCGCTCTTGTTGGCTTTGAGTTTTCACAGGCCGGTTTTCTTCGTAGCATCCGACCATATTTTTCGTTTGGGTTGGCTCAGCAGACTCTTAGACTGGCTGGTGGCTCCGATTCCCATCGTGAAATCGAAGGTAGATCTGGCGGCCATTCGCACCATGCATCATGAACTGAATTCCGGAAGGACCGTCGCTCTATTCCCTTCCGGCAGCCGCTCTGTAGACGGGAGTGAAGAACCCATTCCGCAGGCCACCGCTAAGCTCCTCAAGAAATTGAAAATGCCGGTGCTTTTGTACCGTTTAGAAGGAGGTTATTTGACCTCCCCGCGCTGGGCGAAGCATCATAGACGTGGCCGGATGTACGGCTCGGTGATCATGCACTTTACGGAAAAAGACCTTGAGACGACGGAAACAGCAGAGCTTTCCCGCATGCTGGATCAATTTCTCGAGGCCAATCCTTATCGGTCGCCCAGAAGACTCGAAATTCCCTATCGAGGACGCAAACTGGCTGAATCCCTGGAAAGGATTATCTACCTTTGCCCTTCCTGCGAACGCTTGGCGACACTTCACTCCCAGAATGATATTCTGTCCTGTCCATGTGGATTCAGCCTGCGGTATGAGGAAACGGGCGGCTTTGGCCAAACTTCCTGGAACCCTGAAGATCAGCAATGGGCGAATAAATTCCCTGATGTCTCGAGCCTCTACCAATGGCAGCTGAAACACATGGAACAAGTGATCACTCCGGGAGCGATGGCTGTCAGGGATGCCGACACGCCATTTTTCACGGACAAGCATGAGAAATTCACGATGACGCAGCGAGCGAAACGCAACATCAAACTCTTTACTGCTGAACTCAGGCTGTACAAAGACAGACTCGAATTTCGGGATGAAAAATCCGGCGAAATAAAATCATTTCCGATCCGGGAGATCATGGATATCACGGTGATTGGCCCGCAGTTGATCCAATTCACCCACCAACCGACCGGAATGACTTACGAGAGCCAGAACAAGAAACCCCGATCTGCTTATAAATATGTGAACTTGATTCTGCATTTGAAACAGTTGGACAAGAGAGCCACGGAGCACGTAATGAGTGCGGGCAATGCCGAGAAGCAGCATGTGGCACTGTGATGAAGGCTGCAATTACTGCCGTGATGAAGGCTGCGATTACTGCTGTGATTTTGGCTGCAATTACGTTAGCCAAAACACAAACCTGAACACAAGAAAATAGTAAGCCCCAAGGAGACCATGTATGGATTTTTCATCGGCAAATACGGATTTATGGAATGGTATTTTGAGCTGCGGACTGGTCGCTGTCTTGGTACTCGTGAGCAATATCTTGCGGACCAAGGTCAAGCTGATTCGCGACGCTCTAATCCCGACTTCGGTACTGGCCGGCTTCCTCGGAATGCTGCTTCGAGAAATCGGCTTGATCCGTGTAGACACGGCATTTCTGGACATGCTGACCTACCACGCTCTGGCGATCGGTTTCATTGCCCTATCCCTCCGCACGCCGCGAACAGCCGATATGGGCGGGCGCAAAGGGGAAGCCTTTTACGACAGTGTCAACACGGGGATGTTCATTGTTTCCAACTATCTGATGCAGGGAATTCTGGGGCTCGTGATCACGATCGTCGCCTCCTTTACCTTCGCACCCGGTTTCTTCAAGGCAGCCGGCATCCTCCTGCCAATGGGGTACGGTCAAGGTCCCGGCCAAGCGAACAACATCGGGGCCTTGTATGAAACGTTGGGCTTCGCAGGCGGCCAGAATTTCGGGCTCGCAATTGCTTCGATGGGCTTCATTTGGGCCAGTATCGGCGGGATTGCCTATCTGGTGTACTTGAAACGCAGGGGCAAGATGCCGAAGGAAGCAACCATCGCCGAAGACGAACAAGCCGGTGAAATTCTGGAAGAAGCGGATGAAGTCCCGTTGACTGAGCCGATTGACCGTCTCACACTGCAACTTGCGCTGATTTTCCTGGTTTATGCGCTCACGTATGCTTTTGCTTACGGTTTCCTCTGGATCTTCCAATCTGTCCCTGCGCTGCAAGGGGTCTATAACACGCTGTCGCCGCTCGTCTGGGGATTCAACTTCCTGATTGGGTCCTCACTTGCTCTGGCGACCCGCGGTGTCTTGGGACGCCTGCGGAAGCGTGGCTGGATGACCCGCCAGTACACCAATAATTATCTGCTGAACCGCATCTCCGGTTTTGCGTTTGATGTCATGATCGTGGGTGCAATCAGCACGGTTTCGATTGGCGACCTAAGCGGAATGTGGCCGGTGTTCATTTTACTGACAACGCTGGGCGGCATCCTGACGCTCTGGTACGACATCAAAGTCGCGAAAATCATTTACCCGAATTATCCTGTCTCAGGCATGATGGGCATGTACGGAATGATGACGGGAACAGCCAGCACCGGCGTTATGCTCCTGCGCGAAACAGATCCGCTCTTCCGCACCCCGATGTCTACCAACTTAGTCACGGGTTCCTCAACGGCGATCGTTTTCGCGATCCCTGTGCTTGTGTTTGTGTCCTTAGCGCCCCAGTCCGATTTGCTCTGTTACATTTCCCTGGCGGCTTGTGTGGTCTACTTTCTGATCTTGCATTTCGGCATGTTGTGGCGGGCGAAGAAGCACAAGGAAGCGAAGGCTTTGGCCAAAACCGCCCCCAACGAGCCCTCATCCTCATCGAACTAAGTCGCTACAGGTGGGCCTTTCAGCTCCAACGACTTGAGTCGCTTCGGGTGAGCCCTTCAGCTTGAGCTTTCCGTAGCTGTACCAGCTGTGCCAAGCTCCCGCAAGAAACGTTCTACGGGGCCGGAAAGCCTGATATCCAGTGTAAAACGAAGCAGAATACCCGTTTCGTTAAATTCTTCAACAAGAAGATTCCCATTATCTTTGATATATGCATAGAGCGAACTCTCGGCATAAGGCAAACTGAATTCATAGGTCTTCTGTCGATAGACCAGCATCTGTGCAAGATCATCGAGAAGTTCGGGCAGCCCTTCACCGGTCTTCGCAGAAACAGCACGTACTCGGTAATGGGAAGGCACTTCCTTATGATGTTGATAGGAAGCTTCTTCATTATTCTCAGCCAAATCCGTCTTATTCAGCACCAGAATCCGTGGCTTACCGCCTGCCTGCAATCTGACTAATTCTTCTTCGACAATTTGGAGTTGTTCCTCCGCTTCGGGATCCGAAACATCCAAGACGTGGAGGATCATATCCGCTGCACTGACTTCTTCCAGAGTCGACTGAAACGCCTCTACCAACTGATGTGGCAATTTCCGAATGAAGCCAACCGTATCCACCAGCATGACATGGCTGCCGTCCGGGAGTCTGAGGTCACGCACAGCCGCATCGAGCGTAGCAAACACTTGGTCCATGGCCAAGAGGTCACTGTCAGAAAGTTTATTGATCAGCGTCGACTTGCCGGCATTGGTGTACCCGACGACGGCCACGGTCGTCTGGCCTTGGTCACTTCTTCTGGATCTGACCGTCGCCCGGCGTTGGCCCACTTCTTTCAACTGGCGTTTCAAGAGCGTGATTCGCTCACGGATATGTCGCCGATCCGTCTCAAGCTGGCTCTCGCCGGGACCTCTGGTACCAATCCCACCGCCCAAGCGCGACATGCTTTCATTGATCATTTGCACGCGCCCCAAACGGTATTCATATTGCGCCAGCTCGACTTGAAGTTTACCTTCTTTACTTGTCGCTCTCCTCGCAAAGATATCCAGAATCACCAGCGTCCGATCCATCACCTTAAGTTTCGTACGTTCCTGAATATTGCGCATTTGGCTGCCGGATAGTTCATCATCGAAGATCAGCGTATTGCAGCCCAATGCCTCTGCTTGTTCTGAAATCTCGACTAGTTTGCCGCTGCCGATATAAGTCGCGCTGTCTCTGGACTGCCGATTCTGGTAATCGAAGCCCAGCACCTTCGCTCCACAGGCCTCCGCAAGTTCTTTGAGTTCCGCGAGCGATCGCTCCATTCGCTCTTCGCCTAGTCCGGTGCCCTCAAGATTCAAACCTACCAAGTAGGCCACTTCCTGCACAAGTCCCGTATCACGGCCGGGACGTGCCCCCGTGAGCTGGAGTCCTTGGGCTCCCTGGTCCGGCAGAATTTCGTCCTCTGTGCCATATAGGTTATCTTCGTTCTCTTCGCCAGCGGTGAGCAGACTGTCGTCTCGCTCTTCTAGCCATTCGTCGTCAGACAAATGGCGGTCGCTTCGCTCTTTCAAGTCATCTTTATCTGTCAGATCTTCTCGCATAATTTTTCCTTCACAAGTGTATTCGCTGATTATACAACAGCCATAGGCTCAACAAGAAGTCTATACTGAGCGTGAATATTGAATGGCAAAAGGTGAAAGGATATTAGATGGCACTCCTGACGTGGATCCCGGACTGGGTAATCATCCCCTATTCCTACAGTCCCTTTGACTCCTTGCACTTGTTCTTTCTCCTGATCATCATGCCCCTGGCCATCATTTTTGCATGGAAATTCCGGGGTCTGTCAGAGAAAACAAACCGCAAAATGCTCCTCCTCTTCACGCTTGTATTCATCTGGATCGATGCGTTTCGTCAAGTGTATTCAAGCCTCATCACCGAAGGCGGCCACTACGCCTGGTGGACCTTCCCCTTCCACCTCAGTTCAATGCCACTCTATCTCTGCGCGCTTTTACTCGTGCTGAAGCGAAGCCGTTTCACTCGGGCACTCTACGGCTGGCTCGCTGCGTTTGGCACCTTAGGCGGGTTCATGGCACTTCTCATTCCCCAATACATGGTCAGTGACAATTTACTTCAAACCATCCATTCCTACACGTGGCACAGCATGATGCTTTTCCTTGGGTTCTATGCCGGGTTCAGCAAGCGAACAGGCAAGAGGTTCCGCGACTACGTGGATGTTATGCTCTTGCTTCTGCTTATGTGCCTGATTGCCTTGGGGATCAATTTCACAGTCAACAAGAATTTCGGCCAGCACATCAACCTCTTCTTCATAGGTCCGGAGATATCACCGATTATGGTCTTTCAAGATGTGGCCAAAGCCTACGGCTGGCAAATCAATGCTCTCTTCTATTATTTCATGCTGAGTCTGGGAGGCTACCTCTGTTGGTTTGGTGTCACTCTTCCGGCGAGGCGGGAAGCGTCTCAAGAAATTTCAGGACATCAGGCCCAATAAAGAACTTGTCTTCGTAGAACAAGATCGGCCGTTTCACGAGCATGCCATCCGTGGCCAGTTCAGCCAGAACCTCCTGATCCGTCATCTCCTGTCGTCTGGCAGACAGACCACTTTCCCGGTATTTGAGGCCGCTTGTATTAATGAAACGGGTTAGCGGCAGCCCTGATTTTTCATACCATTCCGTCAATTCAGCCTCGCTCGGATTGTCCACATCAATCAAGCGCAGCTCATACTCAATCCCCAGTTCGTGGAGCTTCTTCTCGACTCCCTGACAAGTTGAACAAGTTTTCTTACAGATCAATTTCGTCATATGTTCTCCTAAAAAAGGCCGCTCCTTAGGAGCGGCCAACAATCTGCGATGGGTAAGGCTTAGCCTTCACGTCTCAGAGAACTGTCTGCCATCATCTTAGCAGCCTTGTCATCGCCAACGAAGGTGAAGAGATCCACCAAGCGCTGGGAATTCTCTTCTTCCTCAACCTGCTCGTCAACAAACCATTGGAGGAACACTTCAGTCGCCTGATCGCCATGATCAATGGCAAGTTTGCGGAGATCATCAATACTGCGGGATACCAGTTTCTCATGTTCAAGAATCGCTTCAGCTACGGCCAAAGGCGCCTCATCCTTGACCGGCAGCAAGGTGAAGGTTTCCAAGACCGGTTTCTCATTGCGACGCTGCAAATAATCAATCAACTTCTCTGCATGCTCAATTTCCTCATGCCATTGTTTCTTGAGCCAGCTGCCGAATCCCGAAAGATTCTTATCCACCATGGCAACATGCATGTTGAGGTAGAGATAAGCGGATTGCAGCTCCAGGTTGATCTGTTTGTTCAACGCGTCATAAACTTCTTTTTTCATACGAAAGCTCCTTTCAAAAGCCAAATTTGTAACACGAATACGTGTGATTTCTTTTACTAGTCTAGCCTGTTTCCTTATTTTAGACTGTGTCTAATGTGACATGCAGGCTTATTTCTCCCGCCCAAACAAATCCTTAACCTTTTGCCAGAAGGAACGCTCGGCCGGTACTGCCACAATTTCCTCTTCCGCTTCTTCCGGTAGCGGTTCCTCAACAGGTTTGTAGAGATTCTCCAGAACGACAGGGTGCTGTTCAACGCAGTCCTTCCCTGCTTGCATGACCGCGCTGCTTTGGCCAAAAGAAAAAACCGTTCCAATCCTTAACTCGAGCTTGTACTCTGCCTCTGTCTTCGCCAAACGATTGGTGAGGGAATTCTGTTCATGGATCAGAATAGAAATGGACCGGAGCGCGATCTCAACCCGCTTCTGTGCCTTCCCCTCATATTCTTCTGCAGCTAAGCGGATCGCGAGGATATAGTCGATCTTCTCTCGATTAAACAATGAGGACGGCGAATTCATGCGAATACCACCGTCCGCAAGCTGGTAGGGGCCAAGATCGATCGGCGTGAGTACAACCGGGTAAGCACAAGAGGCAAGTAAGGCCCTAATTAAGGGAACATCTTCTTCATAAAAAGCGGCATTCTCTTCAGGCAGAACGAAGTAGTCTGGCTGGTTCGTAAAGACCAGTAACTTTCCGGTAACGAGATCAACAGCCGGAATGGCGAGTGGTAGGGGCACTTCCGAGAGCATCCTGTCGCCTATGGATGTAATCTGGGTTGACAAAACATTTTCAAGCTTCGGCATTTCCACTAAACCGGTTTGACTGCCAAACGGCAAGATATTCAGCAACGCGCGATTGCTGAATAGGCGGCTATCGGCAATTGCCCGGTCGGCTAGGACGATGACTTCATGGATTTCTTCTAGAGTCAACTCGAGGGCGACTCCCGCAGCTAGAAAAGAGCCCATAGAGGTGCCGGAAACTGCGGAAACGGCAATCCCCTGGCCCAGTAGTTCCTCATAAACTGCGACTTGGGCGAGGGCTCTGACACCTCCACCGGAAAAACTAACACCCAGTGCTTTTTGTTTCATTTCTGCCATACCCGTTCACCTCCACTCACCTTCCATGATACGTTACCGCGGGGGGCAAAAGCGGAAACATTACTAAGAATCCAAGAAAAAAGAGAGGTTCTTTTGCCTCTCTTCTTCTATGTGTTTGAGAATGTGTTTGAGAACTCGGGGTTAGGAATTAGGGTGACTCGGGTTTGAAATCTGAATACGCATCCGGCTTATAAGGCGCTCTCCCGAGAAGCTCCGTTGCCAACTCCATTTCAGGTTCGGTTGTAATGTAATATAACCTGGCCTGCAAAACGTTTCCCTTGGCATCCTCATAGATGATTTGTACCGATGGTACGTTGGAATAAGCATAAAATTCCATCGCATCTCCCTTGGTCTGTTCGGAATCAATCCAATAGGTAATCAAATTCTGTTGGAGCGTGAGAACTTGTTCAATCTCTTCTTTGCTCCGGAATTCTTGCTCGACCCACAAGGAAGTCATGTCCCAAGGTTCATAATAAATATATTTCTTCGAACTGCCTTCAACATAGTCATACGTTGCAGCAGCTGAAATCAGCCGGGCTTTGGCCACTTGATTCGAGGAAAGCAATTGCCGTCCTCGATTATCCCGAACGGTTCCGCTCAAAGTCCAACACAGGATCGAAGCGGCTGCAAAGATCGCAAGATAAGACAAGATGACCGGAAGGATCTTCGGCAGACCCTGGCGCCTCACAATCTGGACGACGAAATAGACGATGAAGCCAACCGCAAACGTGTAAATGAACATTTCTTCTGTGAAAACATCCCAGCGGAAGCGACTGGTTTCTCTTGACGCCCCTAAGACGCCGACCAGAGCGATGATGCCGAAGCTCGTGATCACAATCGGGTAGAAACCTTTCACCATGTAATTGGAGTTCGTCCGTTCAACATGGTGTGTTGCGAAGAGGCGGCAGGCAAGAACGAGAAGTGCCACAGCCACGACGAACCATAAGAGGATCTCTATGACGTTTGCAACACCTTGTGTGCCTTGGAAAGCCTCTATATACAAGCTATGAAACTCGAGCCAGCCGAGTTCTCTGTCGGGCCCCACCCTCTCCAATCTCGTATATCCCAGATAATTCTGAGCAAAGAGGTTCCAGACGCTGCGAATGAGATAGGGGAACACATTCAGGACCACGGCATAAATCATCCCATTGAACAAATTGGTCGTGCAGAGTATGGCCAAAGTCGAAGGCATGATCATAATGAGGGATCCAATCGACAGCAAACCGGCTTGCTTCAACAAAAGCAGAAAGGAATAAGGAGAAGAAGCTAAGACCGCCGGGATCGACATATTCTGATAAATCACGAAACCTAGGACGAGGCTTACCAGCATAGGCACGAGAATCATGAGCCAACCGAAACCCAGATGCTTAAGGAAAAGGGTCACTCGCTTGATTGGCATGGAGAAATAAGCATCCATCGATGATTTGTTATAAATAAAGCCCAAAACGATAAAGGGCATCACGATACAAAGTCCAATGACAGCAATTGTCAAAGCAGCGAGCGAGAATTGCGGTAAATACATGCCCGAATAATAGGATTGACTCACCCATTCCGATCTCTTCTGGAAAAACAGAATCAACGGGTGTGAAACGAGCAGAATCACAGCAAACAGTAGGACAAACGCTCGATATTGACGCAAAAGATGCAAGATGTAGGGCTTCTTCTTACTCAGATTACTCATAATGAATGGCCTCCATTTCTACGACAAAAATTTCTTCCATTGACAGAGGCAGGGGATTAATCAGAACAGGCTTCGTTTGCTCCAGCAGGGCGGTTGCCTCATCGCCTTTGTAAAACACGGTAACAATTTTGTTATTCACTTCAAATTTCAGTAACGGCAAATCCGCAAACCAAGCCGGGTTCGCGGCTTCCCTATACCCCAACTGAACCTTGTGATAGCTGTTGCTTAGTTCTTCCAACGTCTTCGTAAATTGAATACTATGGTTTTCAATAAGGGCCATGCCATCACATATATCTTCAAGCTCACGAATATTGTGGGACGAGATGACAACACTGATGCCGTTTTCCTCGACCCTGCGAATCAGTTCACGCTTCAAGGTCAAGCGCATCATCGGGTCGAGTCCATCAAAAGACTCATCCAGAAGCAGATATTCCGGTTGGCAACTCAAAGCCAAGATGAGCATGCTCTGGCGTTTCAGGCCTTTGGACAACATATGGATCGGCTTCGTCTGGTCAAAATGGAAGAGCTCCACCAGCCTTAAATAATCCCTGTCATCAAAATCCGGATACATACTCTGGTAGAAACCGGTCATCTCTCTTGTTGTGAAACGATTCACATAAAATGGCTCATCAGAGACAAAGAACATCTTCTCACGGCGCTCTTGAACATCTTTGCCATTAATCTCTATGGTCCCGGAATCATAGGAATACACATTACTGATGCAGCGGAGTAAGGTGGATTTGCCCGCGCCGTTGCTTCCGATCAGTCCAATAATCTGACCTTCCGGAATCGACCAGTTTAGATCTCGAAGAACTCTAAATTGATCAAAGCTCTTGTTCAGATTCACTATGTTCAGCATCAGTCAACGCCTCCTTCGCAATCTCCCTGATTTTCTCCCAACTAAGCCCATATTTCCGGCTCTGGAGAAATGTTTCTGTCAATTCTAACTTAGCTTTCGCTTCGATCTCTTCATGAAAAGAGCGGTTTGTAATGAATGCGCCTTTCTTCGGGATCGTTTCAATGATGCCTCTTTGCTCCAACTCGGTGTATGCCCTGGCAACCGTATTGGGATTGATACCCAAGTCAGATGCCAATTCCCGAATGGATGGTAATTTACTGCCCGCTTCCAAAACACCAGTTGAAATAAAAAGCACGAGTTGATCCATAATCTGCACGTAAATTGGTTCTTTGCTACGCGGATTAAGTGTTATCACGTCGATCTCCTCCTTCCCCAAACTGCATCCGTTTTGTATTAACTGGATTAATACAGTTATGTGAATCTGTATTGATTATACCAATACAGATATGGCAGTCAAGTGCTCAAGTGTCTTTTCACTACATAAATTTAAAAATAAACTTATGTAGTGACATCTAGTAGTGACACCAGACCAAGGACTAGCCAGAGAAGATCCGACTCCCCTATAATAGCCCTGCATATTTTCTTAAATCAGAAGGAGTAAGCCATGCGATTTCGTTATAAGGAATGGGCAATTCCCGAAATGGAACAAAGCCCTTATGTAGCAATAGACATAGAGCCATGGCAGGGTCGATTCCCCGAATTTTTCGAAACACAGGCGAAGCCGCTGTATCTGGAACTCGGCTGTGGCAAAGGCCGTTTTCTGATCAATCTGGCGACTACGCATCCGGAGGCCAATTTTCTGGGTATTGATTCTGAAGCCAATGCCCTCATCTCTGCCAAGCGCACGCTTGAAGAAGCTGCATTGCCAAATTGTCGGCTGGCTCGCTTTGATATTGTTTATATTGAAAAGCTATTTTCGGAAAATCAAGTCAATGGCCTGTACATCAATTTTCCTAATCCCTGGCCGAAGAAACGTCACCACAAACGCCGACTGACTCACCCAAGGCAACTGGTACATTATCGTAACTTTTTACGAGATGGCGCAGAAATCTGGTTCAAAACGGATGATCAGGAACTCTATGAAGCAAGTCTCGCCTATTTCCGGATTTTTGGCTTCACAGTGATCCAGCATACGCCAGATCTCGCACACGCGGATGATCCTTCAGGAATCATGACAGAATATGAAGAGAAATGGCGCGGAAAAAACATTCCGATCAAGGCGATACATACACGCAAAACTGAAATCGCCCCCGCTTTGTTGCAGGAGCGATTGGAATTATTTTTGGAACAAGATCCGTAATGAGGAGCGAATCTCAACTACCGTGACGACGCACAGAACACAGAACACAGAACACAGAACACTCAACACAGAACACAGAACACGGAACACTCAACATTGAACATGGAACACGGATCACTCAACATTGAACATGGAACACGGATCACTCAACATTGAACACAAAAACTTTTACCCATTCGCCGCGTCGATCGCGGAAATGACGGCGCCGCGGAAGGCGTCTTTCTCCAGGGAAGCCACACCCTTGATCGTCGTACCGCCGGGCGAACAAACCTGCTCTTTCAGCAACGCCGGATGAATACCGCTCTCCAACATCGCTGCCGTGCCGGCAAGCATCTTGTAGACAATCTGCTGCGCAGCCACGCGGCTCAGACCATGTTTCACCGCGGCATCGGTCAGCGCTTCCGCATACATAGCCGTGTACGCGGGGGTGCAGCCGGCGATGGTGCCCACATTGCCGAGTTGCTCAGTCGGCAAATATAAGATCAGCGCAATTTTCCCGAAGGTCTCCTCGAGAAATTCCATATCTTCATCCGTCAAACTGTGTTTGTCTTCGCACCCCAGAACCCCTTCCCCGACAGAAACCGGCAAATTCGGTGTGGTCGAAATATGGCGGGTGCCGGGAATTGCCTCCTCGAGATCATCCCAGGTAACTCCGGCCGCGACACTTAGCACCACCTTTCCCTTCAAGTGATCGCGGAAATGAGAGAGAATGTTATTCACTTGATAAGGTTTCACAGCGATGATCAGCCAATCCGCCCAGGCAATCAAATCGCGAGTCTGTGGGAATGCGGTGATCCCATACTCCCCTGCCGTGCGCTTCAACTTCTCCTGATCTCTTGCCGTGGCCCCTAAATCTTCAGCTTTGATTGCATTTTTGCAGAGCAGTCCTTTGGCCAAAGCCTGCGCCATATTACCGAATCCGATAAATCCAATTTTCATATCCCGGTTCCTCCTAAAAAATTCTCAACCTGGTCCAAGAGGATCGCAAGTGATTCCGAAGGGTTTGCTTGAGGCGCGGCCAGACTAATCTGACATTTATGAATGGGGAGAAGAAATTTCGGCACATCTGCAGATGTCACCGCTTCCGCCATGCGCGGGGACAATTCGCCTTGCATAGCATGCGGAACAACAATGCCAAAAGAGCCGCAAATCAACGTGCAACGGGAAGCCTGATAGCAGATGGCATTCTCGCCGGTAGCGCCGATATCCGCCCCACTCTTCAGCATCGCTTCCGTAGCGCTGCTGTTTGTGCCGCAAGCGACCAGTTCAGCGTCGGGAAAACGCCCTCGCAGCGCCTGCACAAGTTGCTTCCCCATGCCGCCGCCCATTCCGTCCACAATCAAGATCCTTGTCATCAACTCACCTCTTCTTCTTGTAGAGATAAGTATAGCGCATGGGAGGCTCAGGCAGAAGCACGACCTGTGCGGGGGATGGTGAGTTTGGCTTTGGCCAAAGCCCCATACAGCAGCGGAATCAGAACCAGCTGCATAGCGATCCCCGGAAGTCCCGTGACAAACGATGCGGTGAACCAAGCCTCAAGGCCGTACCCCGTACCGGCGGAGAAGATCAGACCGTTGGCCAGACCATAAATAATTCGTCCACCTAACATGGCAATGATCAGAGACAAATAGAGATCCAGAACGAGAGACTTCGTGCGGATGAGTTGGAAGGCGAGTCCTGCCAGCAGGCCGTAAACCGCCAATTCGAAAATCATGGAATAGAGGATTGGCCCTGCAGGCGGCATCCCCGAAACCAGGTTGGACAAGAGAGGCGTTATGGCGCCGCAGATCAGACCCCAGGCGGGGCCGGCCAGCAAGCCACACAGCAAAACCGGCAAGTGCATCGGCAAAAGGATCATTCCACTTCTGGGGATGGCGTGGAAAAGTTGTGGAAAAATGACACCCAAAGCCACACAGACTGCCGTCAGTGTGAGGCGGCGCAAGTTGATACGATTCATGGTGAATCCTCCGAAAATTTGATTATGAAGACTCTTCTGAATCCTCTGCCCGGAGGCTTAGCTCTTCATGAGCTTTATCGTGTTTGATTTTACCATAGACCGAAATTGGCTTCAAAAAATTCTTCATTTCCGTTCCCTTCCGTTCCCTAATTATGACCCTCACTTGCGGCTTCACTCAATTCTCTTTGCAAGCGGAAATTTCCGGGAAATTTCCGCTATACTTCTAACGACGCATGACACAGATCGTCAAACAGACAGAATGAAACATGAGGGTATTTCTATGTCAGATTATGAGAATCAATTGGTCAGCCCTGATCCGGGTAGCGGGAAAAAGGGAGGGTTCAAGGCCTTTCTGAAGCGCAAAGATATTGAGTTTTCGTTTCAACGGTACGGAATCGAAGCCATGGGTGCGATGGCGCTGGGGCTTTTCTCGTCGCTCTTGATTGGGACGATTATTCAGACGTTGGGGCAACAGCTTCAGAATGCTTTTGGCCAAAGCCAGTTTACGGAATTACTGCTCCTGATCGGCAGTTTCGCGATGCAGGCAACAGGTCCCGCCATGGCTGTCGCGATCGGCTATGCGTTGAAGGCCAAAGGCTTGGTCCTGTTTTCTTTGGCTGGAGTGGGTCTTGCTGCGAATACTTTGGGCGGTGCCGGGGGGCCGATTGCGGTTCTGGTCGTGACGATTTTTGCGGCGGAATGTGGTAAAGCCGTTTACAAAGAGACACCGGTTGACATTATCGTCACGCCCTTTGTTACTTTATTTGTGGGTGTTGGCCTGTCTGCTTGGTGGGCTCCGGCGATTGGCCAAGCCGCATTGTCTGTCGGGGATCTGGTCAATTGGGCAACCTTACAGCAGCCCTTTGTTATGGGCGTCGTTGTATCGGTGGTGATTGGGGTGGCGCTGACGCTGCCGATTTCTTCCGCGGCCATTTGTGCCGGGATCGGCCTGGTAGGCCTTGCGGGCGGCGCTGCACTGGCCGGATGCTGTGCGCAAATGGTTGGTTTCGCCGTGTTGTCCTATCCGGAGAATAAAGGCGGTGGTCTCGTGGCGCAAGGCCTCGGTACTTCGATGCTTCAGATGCCCAATATCCTGAAGAACCCCCGCGTATGGATTCCTCCGACGCTCGCTTCTGCGATTACCGGTCCTTTGGCAACCATGTTTTTCAAAATAGAGATGAATGGCCCGCCTTTGGCCTCCGGAATGGGAACTTCCGGCTTAGTGGGGCCAATTGGGGTCATCACTGGCTGGATGGAGCCTAGTGAGAGGGCTAGAGAATTCGGTGCTCAGGCAATTACGCCAGGTTGGTTTGACTGGCTCGGCTTAGCCTTGATCGCCATTGTGTTGCCGGCTGTACTGACCTGGCTCATTGCGATCCCCATGAGGAAGAAGGGCTGGATCAAGTACGGAGACCTGGATTTGCATCTGTAAAACTGTAAAACTGCAAATGTGAATCCTATTGTTGCTGTCATAAAGAAAAGCCGGTCGATTCAAGTGAAACGGCCGGTTTTTGTAATGACATGAGTGGTTCCGGGGAACGGGACGAAACGGGGGAACGGAACGAAACGAAACAATAACGATTAGAATGCCAAGCCTTGGGCAATCATGGCATCAGCTACTTTTAAGAAGCCTGCGATGTTCGCTCCGGCGACGAGATTATCTTTGTTGTCACTGTATTCCGCAGCCGCTTCTTTTGCATTGCGGAAAATGGAAACCATAATCTCACCTAACTTCCGGTCAACTTCTTCAAATGAGCTCGGTAAATGCATCGCATTCTGGCTCATCTCCAAACCGGAGACCGCTACGCCGCCTGCGTTAGCCGCTTTGCCGGGAGCAAAATACACGCCATTTTCGAGGAAATACTCAGTCGCTTCCAGGGAAGTTGGCATGTTCGCACCTTCCACAACAAACTTGCAGCCATTTGCGACAAGCGTCTTCGCGTCGGCCAGGTCCAGTTCATTCTGAGTTGCGCAAGCCATGGCGATGTCGCAAGGGACACTCCAGGGGCGTTTGCCGGCAAAATATTCTGCTTCCGGATGGGAAGTCAAATATTCACTGATGCGGCCGCGCTTCTTGAATTTGATTTCTTTGACCAATTCAACATCAATTCCGTTTTTATCAAGGACGAAGCCATCAGAATCGGACAAAGTCAGTACCTTGCCGCCCAGTTCCGTTGCCTTTTCAGCGGCATAGACAGCCACATTACCGGAGCCGGAAATCACGACATTTTTGCCTTCAAAAGAAGTGCCTTTGTCAGCGAGCATTTCTTTGGCAAAATAGCAGGCTCCGTAGCCGGTTGCTTCTGTTCTGGCCAAAGAACCGCCAAAAGACAAGCCCTTGCCCGTCAGCACACCGGTGTGTTCATTGTTCTGCCGGCGATATTGGCCGAACATGTACCCGATTTCGCGACCGCCAACCCCGATATCGCCGGCCGGCACATCCGTAAATTGGCCAATATGTTTGCTTAGTTCAGCCATAAACGAGCGGCAGAAGCGCATCACTTCACGGTCAGTTTTGCCTTTGGGATCGAAATCGGAGCCGCCCTTCGCGCCGCCCATGGGAAGGCCGGTCAGAGAATTCTTGAAGGTCTGTTCAAAAGCCAAGAATTTCAGAACGGATTCATTCACAGTCGGATGGAAGCGCAAGCCGCCTTTATAGGGACCAATCGCGCCGTTGAACTGGATTCGGTAGCCGCGGTTCACCTGGACCTTGCCGGATTCATCTTCCCAAGTGACGCGAAACGCAATCACTCTCTCCGGCTCCAGCAGTCGCTCCAGCAAGCCAACCTCCTCATATTCCGGATGTTTGTCTAACACCGGTCCCAAGGTTGACAAGACTTCTTCGACAGCCTGAAGAAATTCCGGCTCCCAGTATCTTCGCGCACGAGTATCCGCCAAAACTCTCTCTGCATATGCATTCGTCAACATAGTTAGTACCTCCTGATGAGTCTTACTTTACCGTTTACGTAACGTCGCCGCAAATCACAGTCTTGAGATTTATTCTGATTTTTTCTCATTGATCATGAATCGTAAATTCGGAAGAAGTAAATTTTCCGCGATTCACGAAAATTTAGTATTTTTCTGAATGAGTTTATGAAGAAAGGGCGACTTTGGCCAAAGCCGCCTCATTTTATTTCGGTTTCGTAACATAAGTTTCCCTTACGCATATTTCAGTTTAGTATCATTCTTTTCAGTAAGAAACATTTCCGAGGAGGATTAAATACATGTCTAAAACAATTGGTGTTATCGTAGGTAGTTTGCGCGACGGTTCGTTTTCCAGAATCGTCGCAGAGAAGATCGTCAGCTTGCTGCCGCAAGATTTCCAAGCAAAGTTCATTGAGATTGGCCAGCTGCCTTTCTATAACGAAGATATTGACACACCGGAGAATACGGATCCCGAATTCAAGGCGTTCCGCGCCGAGCTCAAGGATCTTGACGGCTACCTGTTCGTTACCCCTGAGTACAACCGTTCGGTTCCGGCCGTTCTGAAGAATGCGTTGGATGTAGGTTCCAGACCTTATGGTCACAATAATTTCAGCGGGAAGCCGGCTTTGGTTGTTTCCGTAAGCCCCGGTGCAATCGCAGGTTTCGGTGCGAACCATCATCTGCGCCAAACCCTGACTTTCCTGAATATGCCTGTCGTCCAGCAGCCTGAAGCCTACATTGGCAACGTGCACCAACTTATTGATGAGAATGGTGAGATCACGAAGGCTGAAACTGTGAGCTTCTTGCAGACCTTGGCCGATGCCTTGGTTGACTTGGTTCATGTGGCTGAATATCGTCAGAGCGTTGTGATCCAGCGTGCGGCTCATAAAACCGCTTCAAACTAAGAAGCCCCTTAGAATAAACTCATCCCCCCTGTCAGAAACAGCCGTTTGCGAGTTAGCAAACGGCTGTTTTGTTTGGTGGAGGCGGCTTTGGCCAAAGAAGCCCTCAGATGAGGTCAGCGGCGACCGCGAAAATACTTGATGAGATAAAGCAAAATGACAGAGCCTAAGAGCGCTACCAGGAAGGACCAAAGATTGAAGCCGGAAAACCCTCGACCGCCAATCGCGGTGATGATCACACCACCGATCACGGCCCCCAAGATTCCGATGATGATGTTGCCGATGGCGCCTTGCTCCGCATCGGTCTTCATAATTTTGCTGGCAACCCAACCGGCGAGTCCTCCCACTACAACCCAAGTCAATACGTTCCAAATCATAGTGAATGCCTCCTTATAAGTCTTTACTTAGTTTATACTTGATTTATGCCTGTACTATCTTACGGCAAGAGAAAACATGCCGATGTAACTAGCGTGTTGGCAAGAAGGCTCTGTGGAGATCCCTTGAGGAGGTCGTACTTATGAAACAACCGGTTCTATTCATTGGTCATGGCAGTCCCATGAATATTTTGGAAGATAATTCTTGGACGCGTAAATGGTCTGAGCTTGGCAGAAGATTGCCCCGCCCCCAGGCGATTCTGATGATTTCGGCGCATTGGTATACCTCGGGTACCAGAATACAAACGAATCCTACGCCTCCGATGGTTTATGACATGTATGGCTTCCCAGATGAATTGTACGAGTATGTTTACCCGGCTCCGACTTCATCTGCCCTGATCAAGCGTGTCCATGAACTCTTGGGGTCTCAGGTCCACCTGACGGATGATCCGGAAAGGGGCTACGATCACGGGGCTTACTCTGTCTTATCCAAGACCCATCCTGAGGCGCAAATTCCGGTGGTTCAACTAAGCAGTGATCGTCAACAGGATGCCAGGTACTGGTTCAAAATCGGCCAGAGGCTATCACCGCTCCGTGACGAGGGTTGTCTGATTTTCGGCAGCGGGAACATCGTCCATAACCTACGCACCGTGAATCCCGGCCTTGGCGAGAAGGCGTATGATGTCTGTCAGGTTTTCGATGAAACGATTGTGAAGAATACGTTAGCCCTTGCCAATGAAGAGGATCCGGCGAAACGGGCCGAAGCGCTGAACACGTTGCTTAACTGGGAAGAGATCACCGGCGCAGAGATTGCTGCCGCTTGGCCTGACCACCTCTCGCCTTTTTACTATGCATTGGGCGCGGCTCTTGGCACTGATGGCGAATTGACCGATCGCTCAGCCCTCTCGTCCCTCTCAGCCCTCTCGTCCCTCCCTGAAATCTTCTGTCAGGATTATCTCTGGGGCTCACTATCCATGACTTCTGTTCTGTGGCCGTAAATGGTGGCTGCTCATGCTTGATAAGAAAGAAGAGACCCGGGGTCTCTTCTTTCTTTGTGTCTTGAAGCGATTGTACTCTTGAAACTTCTAAAGGTTATTTTCCTTCAGCCAATTGGGATCCGCAATCTCTTGGTACTGTTTGTTTCGCTTGAACACAGTGACCGCATAGGGGCAGAGCGGCAGGATCTTCTTCCCTTGTTTTCTGGCTTCTATGACCAGCAGATCCAGCAAGAGGGCAGCGATGCCTTGGCCACGGAATTCATTATCCGTATAGGTGTGATTTGCGATCCATGTGTCAGGATCACCGGCTTCGACAACATACGTTGCTTCACCAATTTCTCTGTCACCGATGCGCGCGACTGTGCGCTTCTCCTCTTCCAGGAAGGCATATACAACATTTTCAGCAACAGCCATAACCTGACCTCCTCACAACATTCGTTAGGAAACTACTATACCACGAGCGTGTCGCAAATTCAGGTTCGTTAGTTCCCCTGATGCTTCGTCTGCTTCAATAATTTTTCGTCTGCTTCAATAATTTTCTGTTTTTTGTAGCTTATTTCGTACGCAAATCGCTAAAATGTGGTTTACTATAGTGAATGTCTTGGAGCCGGCCATTTGTGCCGGAACTCCCGGCCTTCGGCCACAAGTAAAATATTACGTTTGGATGGACCTTTATGAGAAAATTCTTTGCGATCGCGCTTGCCGCCGTCCTATTATCCGTGAGTGCTTGTCAAACAACGGCACAAACAGGTGGCGGAAGCCTTGAATCATCCACCCCAACCGAACAGACGGGTCAGTCATCCGAAACTCCTGCTCCGACAGAGTCTGAGGCCCCTACCTTTTCAGAGTCCGAAACACCGGCAGCGACGGAGTCCGAAACACCGGCAGAGACGGAGTCCGAAACACCGGAGAATTCAGAATCCGGCACATCGGAAGAGCCTCTGCCCGGGACGACTGTAGCTGAATCGGCGCTCTTTGGCCTAATTTCTGAACTCTATCAGATCAAGCAGCCGGAGCTCATGCTGGGATCGATCACGGTTGATCTGCAGGATCAAGACAATTTACAGTACTACACCGGTTTAACAGACAGCAGTCTCGTTAAGGATGTTGCGGTATCCGAAGCGATGATGAGTTCGCAGGCATATTCATTGGTTCTCGTGCAGGTGAAAGATCCGGCAGACGCGAAGCTTGTGGCGGAAGAGATGCTGGCCGGAATCGATCCGGTGAAGTGGATCTGTGTGGAGGCCGATGACTTGCAGATCGTCACACAAGGCGACATCGTGATGTTATTCATGGTTTCTTCCTCATTGAGTGATACGGTCACCTCGCAAGACATGGTCGCCGCCTTCGAACAAGTCCGTGGTGCTAAGCCAGATCTGGCACTGAAGAAATAATTCACAATGAAACGTAAGTAAACCGTCCGGAAGTGCCCATGAGTTAAGGGGCACCGGCAGACGCAAGGGGGTCTCTATTCTCTTCTCAAGCATTACATTTTTGTACTATTTCTTCCCGCTTGTCCTGCTCATTTATTTCCTGGTTCCGTTTCGAGCGAAGAATCCGGTACTCCTGATTGCCTCGCTGATTTTTTACGGTTGGGGTGAGCCGATTAACGTCGTTTATATGTTGCTTTCGATTGCCGTTCACTATGTGTGCGGCTTACTGATCGAGAGAGACTTCGGCCAAAGCCGCGCCAAGCTCTGGCTCATCCTAGCCACTGTTTTTTCATTGCTCCTTCTGGGCTACTTCAAATACACGGATTTTCTCATCGAAAATGTCAATTTCATCCTGGGTACTCACTTCCCGCTTCAAAACATCGTTTTGCCCATCGGTGTGAGCTTCTACACCTTCCAGATCATGAGTTATACCTTCGATGTCTACCGAGGCGAAACACCGGCACAGAAAAATATTTTCACGCTGGCGACCTATCTCTCGCTCTTCCCACAGCTCATCGCCGGCCCGATCGTTCGCTATGTGGATGTCGCCGCGGAGCTGGTCCGGCGAGAGCACAGTGTCGCAAGGATGCGTCTGGGTCTGAGGCGCTTCCTCCTTGGGCTGGGGAAGAAAGTCATCCTCGCCAATTCGCTGGGTGAGCTGTGCCAACATTTTCAGAACGCCGAAAACCCTTCCGTGCTTTTTCATTGGCTCTACGCGGCAGCGTTCACTCTGCAAATCTATTTCGATTTCTCAGGGTACAGCGACATGGCCATCGGGATGGGTAAACTCTTAGGTTTCAATTTCCTGGAAAACTTCAATTATCCTTTTATTGCCCGAAGTATTACAGAATTCTGGCGGCGCTGGCATATGTCTTTAAGCACCTGGTTTCGCGACTACCTCTATATTCCGTTGGGCGGAAACCGCGTCTCGCAAGGTCGCTGGGTGCTGAACATTCTTTTGGTCTGGTTTCTGACGGGTCTGTGGCATGGAGCGGCTTGGAACTTTATTTTCTGGGGACTCCTCTTTGCCTTCTTCTTGCTGGCCGAGAAATTTTGGCTGGGCAAATGGCTAAGCCGCATACCGGCTCCTCTCACCCACGTCTACGTGCTCCTGGTTGTTGTGTTGAGTTTCGTCCTGTTCGATGCTCTGGGCCTCAGAATTGCAGGTGAGAGAATGGTAACCATGTTTGGCGGCAGAGGCGCTCCCCTTGCGGATACAGAGGCGATCTATTACCTGCGAAGTTACACCGTGATCTTCTTGCTCGCGATCATCGGGAGTACCCGATGGCCGAAAAGCACGATCGAACGTTTGCAGAAGGCGCCTTTGGCCGCCAAAATTCTCACCATCGCAGAACCTGTAATGGATATTTCTCTCCTACTCGTCGTAACGGCGTACTTGGTCGATTCGTCGTTCAACCCCTTTCTCTACTTCCGTTTCTAAAGGAGCGCACCGATGCAAGCAAACGAGCAAACACAAGCCAATCAAAAGAAAACCAACTTCATCATCGTCCTCTCCATCTGCTCCATCTGGCTCATTTTGTGCGTCGTGGCCTGGTTTAAAACGTCTGAGGCAACGTCGGAGAGTGAAAGGCGGAAACTCGCCCAAGCACCTGAACTCAAACTTGAAACCGTGGCGAACGGCACATATATGAAAGATTTTGAAACCTATGTCCAGGATCAATTTCCCTGGCGCTTCCCCTTCCGCCAGCTTATGGCATACACGAGATTCTACGGCTTACGTCAGCTCGACAGCAACGAAATCTATGTACTCGACGGTTTCGCCGCAAAACAAGAGTATCCGCTGAAAGAAAATGAAATTCTCCTGGCAACGACACGTATCCGCTACCTCTATGAGAAATACCTTGAAGCACAGGATCTGAACGTTTTTATTTCCGTCATCCCTGATAAGAACTACTACTTAGGGTATCAGCAAGCTTATCCCTCGCTAGACTATGAGCGCCTCTTTAGCCTAATCCAAGACAATACCGAATACGCTACCTATATCGATATAACAGGGGCACTCGCTATTGAAGATTATTACGCTTCGGACATCCACTGGAAGCAAGAGAGCCTCCGGGACGTCGCCCAAGTGCTCGCAAATCGCTTAGGGATTGCCGACTCATTATCCGGCACGTACCACGTGAAGGAAGCAGCAACGCCCTTTTACGGAGTCTACAGAGGGCAATCCGCTCTGCCGCTCAAGCCGGATCAGATTCGCTATCTGACCAATGAGACCACGGAAGCGGCCACGGTTTTCAATTATGAAACCGGCCAAACCACGCCCGTTTACGACCTGCCCAAGCTAGACAGCCGCGACCCTTATGATGTCTACCTTTCCGGGGCTTCTCCGCTGCTCGTAATCGACAATCCTTTGGCCCAAGAATCCCGCGAACTCATCATTTTCCGCGATTCTTTCGGAAGTAGTGTGACTCCCCTATTACTCGAAGGTTACCGCAAGATTACCCTCATCGACACGCGCTACATCGCAAGTGACCTGGTAGGCAATTACGTGACCTTCACCGATCAGGATGTGCTCTTCTTGTACAACACCTTGCTGCTGAATTCCGCGACGATGCTGAAATAGTTTCTCACCGCATAAATTTAAATTGAAAGTTCTGCGGTCATCTGCGCTTATCTGCTATCTGCGGTCATACACAGAGTCTACAAGTAGCCCCTTCGTTTCAGCCATTGAACGGATTCGGCCAAAGCCGCCTTCGTCTTCGTCTCCAGCACCACCGTGGCCCCGACCTCTTTCGCCAGATCCAGACGGTCGTCGAGTGGAATCTCCCCTTCTCCCAGCGCTTGGTGGTTCGTTTGTCCCCACCCATCATGGGCGTGCATATGGTGCAAACGGTCTCTATGGGTTTCTATAAAGGGCAAATCCAAGTCATCCACCGCATGGTTATGTCCGATATCAAACGTCAGGCCAAAGACGGGACTCTCCAAGAGTAATTCGATCGCCTGCCGTTCGTAGGGGGCCCAACCATCGGTATTTTCGATGCAGATCTTGAGGTCGGCGTCACCCGTTGCCTCTTCAACCCGCCGCCTGAAATCCAGTAAGACCCGGGTAAACTCTTCCGTGAAATTTTCAAAGATATAATGTTTTCCGTCCGGCAAAGTCACTACATTGCCCTTGGGGAAATGCAGATTAATCACAGGCATCTGAGCTTCTCTGGCCAGAGAAATAGCCTCCAGTACCGTTTGAACAGAAGCTTCACGGACCCATGGGTTGAAATCAGCAAAATTCAAGGCATCATCCAAATGCAAAGTAAAAAACAGACCGGTCTCCGCGGCAATTTGTCGCAGTGTTCCTGAATCCAGCCGAGGCACCAGACACTGCGGAAAATTCGTGTTGAGCTCAACGAAGTGCAGTCCCAGTTCACGAGCCAGGTCAGAGGCTTCCTCAACGATTGCCGTTTCCAGTAGGAAAGGCACGCCAAAACGAAGTCCGGTCTTGTGCGTCATTTAGTCCTCTTTCTGAATCACGCGGATCTTCAGGATCTCATCATTGTGGTTTACTTGCTCCAGAAATTCATGCGTGACCGGTGGTTTCACATCCATCATGACGACCGCATATTGGCCGCGGCTGTTTGAAACCATCTGTTCAATATTGTACCCATGCTCGCCGAAGAGCGACGTGATTTTATTGATCGTTCCGGGCACATTTTTGTGCATAACCACGACTCTGGTTGAGGTGCTGAGCGCACCCAAACTGACATCGGGGAAATTCACCGAGTGAATTATGTTCCCATAATCCAGGTAGTCCATGATCTCTTGGACAGCCATGACCGCACAATTTTCCTCAGACTCATCAGTCGACGCGCCTAAGTGAGGGGTGACAATCGTGTTGGGGAAGGTAACATTCTTGGCATTAGGAAAATCGACGACATAGCGGCGGAGCTTCCTTTCTTCCAGGGAACGGCGGACAGCGTCCTCGTCACACAGCTCGTCACGGGAGAAGTTCAGCAGAATCGCCCCGGGTTTCAGCAGGGCCAGTTCCTTTGTGCCCATCATCTTGCGCGTCTTGTCATTCAAGGGCACGTGGATAGTGAGGTAATCACATTTCGGCAACATATCTTCCAATTTGGCGTTGTGTTGCACCTGGCGCGAAAGTTTCCAAGCGAATTCGACAGGGATTGAAGGGTCGAAACCTTGGACATCCATGCCTAACCCCACTGCAGCGTTTGCCACCAAGTGGCCGATTGCCCCCAGGCCGATAATGCCGAGTGTTTTGCCCCGTATTTCCGTTCCGGTAAACAGGCTCTTGGCTTTTTCCGTGGCTGCTGCGATGCCTTCTGTGGCTTCCTGGGCACGAACCCAGTTTGTTCCGCCGATGATATCACGGGAAGCCAGGATCATCGCCGCAATGACGAGTTCCGTAACCCCGTTGGCATTCGCACCGGGGGTATTGAAGACGACTATTCCCTGTTCAGCGCAGCGATCCAGCGGAATATTGTTGACTCCGGCTCCGGCTCTGCCAATGGCCCTGAGGCTCTGGGGAAATTCCGCGTCGTGAAGTTTTGCGGAACGCACCAGCCAGGCGTGAGCCTCGTTTGCATCGGTGGTGATTTCATAGTTATCGCGGAGTGTGGCAAGGCCTTTGTCCGAGATTTTGTTCAGGCAGGCTATTTTGCGGTCCATTAGGTGTTCTCCTTTTCAAATTGAGCCATGAAAGTGACGAGTTTTTCTACCCCGGCCAAAGGCATCGCATTGTAGATTGAGGCTCTCATGCCGCCAACCGTGCGGTGACCTTTCAGTTGTTCTAAGCCGACGGCCTTTGCCTCAGCCACAAATTTCTTGTCTAAAGCATCATCACCTGTAATAAACGGGACATTCATGAGCGAGCGGTCTTTGGCCACAACCGTTCCTTTAAACAACTGGCTCTGATCCAAATAATCATAGAGAAGTTTGGCTTTCTCTTGATTAATTTTCTGCATCGCCTCGAGGCCGCCTAATTTCTTCAACCACTTGAAGACCTTGCCGCAAATATAAATGCCGTAAGCTGGTGGCGTGTTGTAGAGTGAATGCTCGTCCGCCTGGGTTTTGTACTTCAACATGGTGGGTGTGTAAGGCAGAACGTCATCACGGATAAGATCCTTGCGGATGATCACGACCACGACGCCCGCCGGCCCGATATTTTTCTGAGCCCCGGCAAACATCAGCCCGTACTGCGTAATATCGAAGGGTTCGGATAAGAAACATGAGGACGAATCGGATACCAGATCTTTGCCCTTGGTATTCGGCAGTTCGTGATACTTTGTGCCGTAGATCGTGTTGTTTTCACAAATATACACATAATCGGCATCCTCTCTTACATCGAGGTCGGATACGTCAGGAATATAGGTGAATGTAGCCTCTTCGCTGGATGCGAGAATCTTGACATCGCCGTAGATTTTGGCTTCTTTGGCCGCCTTCTTCGCCCAAGCTCCCGTGAGGATGTAATCCGCCTTGCGGTTCACCATCAAATTCTGGGGGATGGCTGCAAATTGTTGAGAAGCGCCGCCCTGCAAGAACAACACTTCATAGGTATCGGGGATTTGGGCCAGATCCCTCAGGTCTTGCTCCGCAGTCTGGATAATGTTCGCGAACGTGGAAGATCGATGACTCATCTCCATCACGGACATTCCGCTGCCCTCGAAATCCAGCATTTCTGCTGCGGCTTCTCTCAGGACTTCTTCCGGCAAGACTGCCGGGCCTGCGCTAAAGTTATACACTCTGCTCATCGTCTTCCTCCTTGTGTCTTTTGTTTTCGCCTATTCGCCTTGGGCAAATAGTGCACGTTTAATTGATAACACCCGCACGATTAGAGGTCAATCGTTGTTGGCCTAAGAAGTCCAAGAATCGGTGCCAAAATGAATGCTTACTGCCCGATCTGATTTCAGGTAGCGATGTGACGGCAAATATTCCGCGGATGGGCTGGATCGCTTGCAAGTCGGATCAGCCCTCAAGCGGGAAGCAGGATCAGCCGCTCAAGTGGAAAGCTGAGTTTGCTTCTGTAATGGCAAGTGCAATTGTTGTTTTATTATCTATTTTGTGATTCTAGGCATTCCGCAAAGAGAAATGATAGGATTAGAATAAGTCAAAAAGTTTGAAAAGAGGCATTTCGTATGAAGAAAACGTTTATTCGTCCTTTTCTGGCTGCTGTTCTCGCGCTCACTTTGACCGCCTGTCAAACCGCAGTGAAACCCAATGAATCCGTGGAAATCGCCGCCATGAAAGGTCCCACAGCCATGGGGCTCGCGCAGTACACGTCGAACCTCGACCCGAAGGCGGATCCTGCGATCTCCTATAACATCCAGACGATGCCGGATGAAGTGGCCACAGGCTTGATCAAGGGAGAATTAGACATCGCCTGCATCCCGGCGAACCTCGCAGCCACCGTCTACAACAAGAGTGAAGGCAAGATCCAAGTCGCTGCCATCAACGTCTTGAACGTGCTCTACTTCGCCACCAATAACGCTCCGCTGAACAGTCTGGAAGACCTCCGAGGCAAGACCGTTTACGCAACAGGCAAGGGGGCAACTCCGGACGTCATTTTGCAGAATTTATTGGCCAAAGCCGGGCTCACCATCGGTACGGATGTCACCATTGAGTTCCGCACAGAGGCTACTGAGGTCGCCGCTCTCCTCCAGGCAGAGGAAGGTGCGATCGCCCTGCTGCAAGAACCATTCCTCTCCTCAGTCACAATGAAGAACGACAAGATTAAGGCGCAATTAAACGTCGACGATCTTTGGAAGCAATATATGGGCGCGGATTCCCAGGTAGTCACTGGCGTACTCGTCGTCCGCAAGGATTTCGTTCAGAATAACAAGGCTTGGTTCGACAAGTTCCTTGAGGAATACCAAGCCTCGGCCAAATGGGTCAACGAAAACCCGGCAGACGCTGCCAAAATCATTGATGAGCAAGGGATCATCGGCGCGGCCGTTGCGGAAAAAGCCATTCCGCAGAGCGGCATTACCATGGTTTCCGGAAGTGAACTCAAAACGATGTTAGCTCCCTATCTTGAAGTCTTGGCAGAGAGTAATCCGGCACTGGTCGGGGGTACGGTTCCTGCTGATGATTTCTATTATGTAAAGTAAGTTCTATGTATAGAAGACCTGCCTATCAAACAAGCCGCCGTCAATCCGGAAGCCTTTCCGGTTTGGTGGGGGCTTTGTTTTTTGTGGTGGTCTGGCAGGTCTTGGCCTCTCTGGTAAACCAGAAAGTTCTTCTCCCCGGTCCCCTGGACGTTCTGCGTGCCCTTGGCAATCTGCTGTCGCAAAGCAAGTTTTGGCTCTCCGTGGGTGGTTCTGTACTCACGATCACCGGTGGCTTCCTCTTAGGTTTTGCTCTGGCTGTTCTACTGGCTTTCCTGGCTTACTTTTTCCCGGTCACGGAACCATTTTTTTGCCCTATAATTTCGATTGTGAAGAGTGCGCCGGTGGCTGCCCTAACGATCATCCTGATGATCTGGATCGACCCCGATATCCTCCCTTTTGTTCTGGTCCTCATGGCGATTGTGCCGCCACTTTATGGTTCTGCACTCGCAGGACTTCGAGACACCTCAGAGGAACTCCTGGAGATGGCTTTTGTCTTTCGTTTTCGTACGGGGGACCGCTTCCGTGCGATTTATTTACCCTCGCTTATACGCCAACTTCAACCTTCACTAGAATACACGTCGGGCCTTGCTTGGAAAGCAGGAATCACCGGCGAAATTATGGCACAGCCTTTTGGCCGTCTCGGAACTGGACTCTATGACGCCAAAATCCAACTGGAAAGCGCTGAAGTCCTGGCTTACCTGGCGGTTATCTTGTTTTTCTCGTTTGTTTTGACTCAAGTGGTCGGCGTACTCAGTAAGCACCCGCTTCAAGTAAGTCGAAAGCCACACAGATCCGTCCGCTTGTCTTCTGTCAGCAAGAAGCCGGATATTCAGCTTGAAGTAGGCTCTGCAGATCCGGCGATTTCCGTGAAGAATCTGGCAAAATCCTATGGGCAACAGACGGTTCTTCAGGATTTTTCTTGCGAGATTTCGCAGGGTCAGACCGTCGTTGTGACCGGTTCATCCGGTGAGGGGAAGACAACATTCTTCAGACTTCTCACAGGCTTGGCGGAGCCGGATCAAGGACAGATTGGCTTTGCTGTCGAACCACGTTTCTCTTATGCGTTCCAGGATGTGCGTTTACTTGATGATTTTACTTTGTCTGAAAATTTGTTATTTGCGGGTGGTCGCTTCGTGGACGACGAAGTTTCGTTTCTTGCCTATTGGGAGTCGCTGATCACTTCGTTGGGTCTTCCTCTCGGAAAACCGATCCGCGAGTACTCTGGTGGAATGAAACAGAAGGCGTCGCTGATCCGGGCTTTGGCCATACCTGCCAATATTGTGATCTTGGATGAAGTATTTCGAGAAGTAGATGCACAAGCAGAGGCGCAAATGTTACAATTGTTTCAAAGAGAAAAAGGATCGAGAACCATCCTGATCGCTACCCATCGTCGGGACCTCGCTGACGGATTGTCTGATACAGCTATTTTTATAGCGAATTCATGATAGTATAGGGTAAATCACTGTTACGGAGGACGAATTATGAAGGTTGGCATTTGCACAGGCTCAAAATGCTCCTTTTACGGGGCATCATTTCTGATAGAACGCTTGGAAGAACTTCAAGAAGACATTCACAGCATGGAGAATATCCGTGATGATTTTCAGTTGGAAATAGAAATTCTGCCATGCGTCGGTGAGTGCAAGGGGGTAGAAGATGTCTCCCCGATCGTCTTCATCGACGGAGAGATCATTCGCAACGCCTCAACGCCCGTAGTTATGGAACGAATCATGAACGAGGCCATGCTGAAGAGCTGATACTATTTGCACTGGCTGCCCCTCCCTGACCGGATGATCGGGTAACGGAAGAGCAGCAGACTAACCTTGTGTCCGTGTGTACCGTGCCCTTCGCATGGTACACCCACGCTTGGAACCGTTTCCGAGTTCGAGTTGCAGTCGTAGGAGTAGTTATTTATGAGAGATACATACATTGATATTATCAATATTCGTCGTAAAGTTTTCGCAGACATTGCTAAACTGGCTTATGAAGATGCGGACCTTTCGAAACTGAATAAGGAAATTTACGAGCTCCTGCCGGGTGAGAGGGCCACGTACCGTGAGAATATTTTCCGGGAGAGAGCCGTGATCGGTGAGAGACTGCGAATGGCTCTGGGTCTTAATGCCCGCACGGCGGATGATACGGGGGCAGTCACGGACGGAATTGAGGATATCGATGTATCCACGAGAGTGTATACCGCACCTCTGGTCGAAGTGATCAAGATTGCTTGTGAGGCCTGTCCTACGAAGTATATGTTTGTTACCAATAACTGCCGGAAGTGCCTAGCGCACCCTTGCGTGAATGTTTGTCCGGTCAATGCGGTTTCGATCGGCAAGACTGCGGCTATTATCGACCAAGAGAAGTGCATCAAGTGCGGTAAATGTGTTGAGGCTTGCCCTTACACAGCCATTGTGACGACCGGCCGCCCCTGTGCGGAAGCCTGCGGGGTGAATGCGATCCATTCCGATTATCTGGACCGCGCGGAAATTGACGACAACAAGTGCGTTGCCTGCGGAGCTTGTATTCAGGCTTGCCCTTTCGGAGCGATTTCCGACAAGTCGCAACTCTATCAATTGATTCGTTCGATTCAGGAAGGCAAACCGGTGTATGCCATTATTGCGCCTTCTTTCGTCGGGCAATTTGGTCCTTTGGCGAAGCCGGCGCAGATCATCGAAGGCATCCGTCAATTAGGTATCAAGGATGTGATTGAGGTGGGTCTGGGGGCTGATCTGACCACGCTGAATGAAGCGTCTGAGTTCATTAATCATGTTCCGGAAGAAAAACCGTTCCTCGGCACATCCTGCTGCTATTCATGGAAACTCATGGTTTCGAAACTTTTCCCGGAGCAGAATGACTACATTTCCGAGTCGTCCACGCCTATGGTGTATTCGGCTCACCAGCTCAAGGAGCGTCATCCGGATGCAAAGGTTGTTTTTATAGGGCCATGTATTTCCAAGAAATTGGAAGCCTTACAGGACAATGTCAAGGATGATGTCGATTTCGTTATTACCTTCGAGGAACTTATGGGCATGTTTGTTGCCCGCGACATTGAACTGTCTGAGCTTGTGCCTGAGCGTGAGCCGGCTGAGGCATCCGCAACAGGGCGCGGCTATGCTGTTTCCGGTGGCGTTGCGGCCGCGGTCAACAGCCGAATCAAGGAAATGGCTCCGGATCTCACTGTGAACTATGAATCCGTCGAAGGTTTGGCCGAGTGTGTGAAATTAATGCGCATGGCCAAGGCCGGTAAGAAGAACGGCATGCTGATTGAAGGTATGGCTTGTGCCGGTGGCTGTGTCGGTGGGCCGGGTACGCTGGTTCCAATCGCAAGGGCGAGGAAGAATGTGCAAACCTTTGCCGCCGCCGCGCCTTACAAATCACCGGCTGACAATGTTCTCCTGAGTGAGACGGAGAAGCCCGGCATGTAAGGGGAAGCCCGGCAAGTAAGTGGAAGCCCGGCATGTAAGGGGAAGCCCGCCAAGTAATAAGAATGTTCTATAAATGGCCGCTGTTGTGTAATGAGTATGCGCAACAGCGGCTTTTTTTGCCGGAATCTTTTTCAGTGTATTTATTCCGCTGAGTTTCGCTTCTGTACTAGGTACAGAGCCGCCTCATAGGGTTCCATGTATTCACTCATGCGGTCCATTCTGGTTTTTTTGCCGTGATCCACATTACTGAGTAGGAGTTGGTACTTCCTGGAGGTGAAAGGACGTTTCAGAATCTCACTGCCGAGGTTCATCTCGATGAAAAGTCTTGAGCCCTTCTCTTCGCGAAAATAGGCAAAGTAATTGTGTTTATTCCCCGCAATGAAGCGAATTTGGCCGAAACGGAGCCCTTCATTTTCTTTGCGAATGGCCAGGAGCTTTCTCGCAAAGTGAAGGACGGAGTTAAGGTCTTCTTCTTGCTCCGCCACACTCCAGCCAGGATCCTCAGAAGGCCATGGTAGCCATGGCTCTGCCTCGGAGAAGCCCCCTTCAGCGCTCCAGCGCATGGGAACTCTGGCGTGATCACGGGTACCGGCAAGCACCGTTTGCCAAGCTCGTTCGGGACCGTCCTCCGCCACTCGTTCCGCATAAAAATTCAGTGACTCAACATCGCGAAGCTCCGTAATATTGGTGAATTTCTGATTCACAGCTCCGAGCTCCTGGCCTTGGAATAAAAATGGCGTGCCTTTCATCGTCAGTTGTAAAATCAAAAGAAGCTTCGCCAGACGCTCGCGCCAGGCGGGATCGGAATTGATTTTTGACAGCATACGTGGGTTATCATGGTTGTCCCAAAAAACGGACATCCAGTCATTATTGGTTAGGATCGTATGATACTTCATGTAATATTTTTTCAAATAGTTCGGATCGTAGGTATATTGATTGAAACGCACGTGGCCAGGCGTCTCCAGATGGTCAAAATTGAAGACCAGATCCAATTCGCGCCTGTCCTCGCCGGAGAGGAGCTGTCCCATCTTGATGCCGATGCCCGGTGTCTCGCCCACAGAGAAAGCTTGATACGGTTCGAAGGCCTCACGCCGAAGTTCACGTAAATAACGGTGAAGATTCGGACCGAAATAGTAATTCTCAATCCCGTAATACTGCATTAATTCGCCGATTAGGTTGTTCCCGTCAGGCAGACCTTCCCGTTTGGAGATGTAGTTGATCACATCGAGACGGAAGCCGTCGACGCCTTTGGCCAACCACCAACGAACCATCTCCGCAATCTCCTTCCGAACCGGGGGATGATCCCAATTAAGATCCATTTGCTTCGATGAAAAGAGGTGAAGACCCCAGCGTTTGGCCTCGGGAAACCAGCGCCACGCGGAGCCGCTGAAAAAAGAGACCCAATTGTTCGGTGCTTGCTCTTCTTGCCCTTTACGCAGGAAATAGTATTGACCGTAAGGGCCTTCCGGATCTTCTATGGCACGCTGAAACCAAGCATGTTCATCGGAAGTATGGTTCACTACCAGATCCATAATGAGCCGCATGCCACGTTTGTGCACTTCCAGGAGGAGCTGGTCGAAATCGTCCATGGTCCCCATTTCTTCCATGATTTTATGATAATTTCGGATATCGTAGCCGTTGTCATCATTCGGAGAGTCATAAATCGGCGAAAGCCAGAGCGCATCCACACCGAGCGCTTGCAAATAATCTAATTTACCAATGATCCCTTGAAGATCCCCTACTCCATCACCATTGGAGTCCGCAAAGGAACGAGGGTAAATCTGGTAGAACACCGCTTCCTTCCACCAAGGTTTCGCCGGATTCAAGGTGCCGGAAGAAGGCTCGTCGGGTTGATTGTTCAGGAGCCAGTACGCGGTCTCCCAGAGATCTTGTGGGATGACTTTTGCCGTCCATTTACGTATGGTCCGCAGCTTCACATGCTTTACTAAGGGGTTTTTCACCAAGTTCTGCGGGCGGTTTAGCTGCAGCAAAATCTTATTGATCACGTCATAGCCAACCGGATGGTTGTAGAGATCCATGACACGGGAATCATCATCGATTCTCACGTTTCTCCTCCTTCTCGCTCGAGTTGCCTTCTCCTTAATTCAGAAATAATACTCCAATATAATATATCGATTATAACGGAAAAATGACATTTGTCATACAAAAGACTTGGGTCTTAGGTCCTAATTCGGGTCTTGGGTCTTCACTCAGGTCTCAGGTCTTCATGAGCTCATAACGACGTCAGCCAGCAGACTGCGAAGATTCTCCAGACCTTGCCTTGCAATCTCGTCGCGGGTACGATCCTCATACGCCCAGCCAGCATCTAGGCCTCCGGGCTTGAAGAGTTCCATCGTGAGGAAGCCCTCATACTTCTTTTGCTCCAAGAGACCCAGAATTTCAGGCCAGTGAATTTGCCCTTCGCCCGGAATGTTGCGGTTATTCTCACAGGCATGGAAATGGAAAAGTTTGCCTTCATCGAGGATTTTCCGAAGTCCTTGAGTCACGTGCGTCTCCTCGATGTTCGCTTGATACGTGTCGTAGAGGATCCCGAGGTTGGGGTGGGCGGCTTTGGCCACGAGAGCGAGTGCTTGCTCTGCGGTATTCACGATGCTCGTGCGGTAGCGGTTGACCGGCTCAATGGCGAGCCTGACCCCCTGGCTCTGAGCGAATTCCGCGAGCTGGGCCAGATTCCCTGCCACAACGGCCAAGAGCTCTTCTCGTTCGTCCTTCTCAAGCCAGATCCGCTTGCCACCCGATGCGAAGAATGGGCCCACCATGACCTCAGCGTGGAGTTCGGCGGACGTGGTAATCGCATGTTCAAGGTACGCAATCGCTCGCGCGCGTTCTTCGGGATCTGTGGCTCCGATATCGTAGCCTTGTGGCGGTGAGAGGCAAGTACTCACGCGCAGGTCTTGCGCCTCAATAGTTCTGGCCAAAGCCGCCCCCTCCACCCCCGGATCGATCAGTGGGTCAGTCAGCGGGATCTCGATCACCTTGAAGCCCAGGCTCGCCACGTGCCTAATGAGGTCCGGTGTAATTTCAGCGGAACGATTCACCCAATTCCACAAGTTGATGCCTATTTGCTCACTCATTGATCTCTCCTCATATCGTTTCACTGATCGCTTTGCTTATCGCTACGCATATCGCTCCACTCAAGCGGGATTATGCTTCTTCCAGAGTAGCACAACTTCCTTATTCCTTGGAAATTTAGCTCCACCTACTTTCCACCGAGATTGCCGTGGGATAACCGTGGGATTGCCGTGGGATTGCCGTGGGACTGCAAAGGGATTGCCGCCATTTGCGGCAAAACACACTTTTTATGGTCCAAACGTGGTATATTGTCTGGGTTGTCTTGCAAAGACTTTAAGGAGATCCATGACATTTCAAGAATTAGAAATTATTCCGCCGATTTTGGCAGAACTTAAAAACGAACAGTATACCCACCCCACACCGATCCAGGAAGAAGCCATTCCCGCCATTCTGAGCGGACGCGATATCTTAGCCTCTGCGCAAACCGGCACCGGCAAAACGGCTGCCTTCGCTGTGCCGACGCTCCAATTACTCAACGAAACGACTGAAACCAGTCGTGGCGGCAAACGCCCGATCCGCTCGCTGATCCTTACACCGACCCGCGAGCTCGCCCTACAAATTTACGACAATTACCGCAGCTACGGCAGAGGCCTCAAGCTCCGCACAGCGGTGATCTTTGGCGGTGTTTCGCAGAAGAAGCAAGAAAGAGACTTGGCGCGTGATGTAGATATCCTCATCGCTACTCCGGGTCGCCTCCTGGACCTCATCAACCAGCGACTGGTCAATCTGCAACACGTGGAAATTCTGGTTTTGGATGAGGCGGACCGCATGCTGGACATGGGGTTCATCCATGATGTGAAGCGAATCTTAAGCTTCACGCCGGAGCATAAACAAACTTTGTTTTTCTCAGCGACCATGCCGACACAAGTTGCGAAGCTGGCCGCGTCTCTTCTGACCGATCCCTACCGGATCGCCATCGAACCGGAAACCACCACGGTTGAAGCGATTGAGCAAAGTCTCTATTACGTCGACCGAGCCAATAAGCGAAATCTCCTGCAACACCTCTTGCTAACCTTAGATGTTGAATCCGCTCTGGTCTTCACACGTACGAAACATGGCGCGGACCGAGTGGTGAAGGAGCTGGGTCGCAGTGGCATTGATGCGGTTGCCATTCACGGTAATAAATCGCAAAATGCCAGAGTCAACGCCTTGAATGCTTTTAAGAAACGCCAAGTCCGGGTGCTGGTCGCCACTGATATCGCGGCCCGCGGTTTGGATATTGACGATCTCTCGCACGTCTTCAATTACGATTTGCCCGAGATCCCGGAATCCTATGTTCACCGCATCGGGCGCACGGGCAGAGCCGGCAAGGCAGGAGTAGCCATATCATTCTGTGATCTTGAAGAGCGTAAGTTGCTGTCTGATATCGTGCGTTTCATCGGTACCAAGATCCCGGTGGTCGAAGATCACCTGTATCCGGCCCGGAACCTCCCGGTGGAGCCTTCTTTGGCGCAAGACTCCCTCGGCAACTCTGGCAACCCTACTCAATCTTCCTCTTACAGCAAACAAAGAAATAGCGGGAGCCACCGCCAATCAGGCAGAGGATCCCGCAACAACAGGCGTGGTGGCCGTAGTGGCTCTAGCAGCAGTGGCAGCTCAAGCGGCAGTGGCAATCGCAGCCGCACAGCTTAGTTTCCCTGTGGTGTCATATTGGCGAGCATCGTCTCTTTGAGATCACTTTCAATCTCGATCAGCTCCAATTCGGCGGCTTGGCGCGCAGCCCTGCCGTCCGCGTTGATCTTCATGGTCTCTTCGATCGTCTCCACCAGATCCTGATTGACTTTCTTCAGGGTCTCAATTTCAACAATACCGCGTTGCGTCTCACGGGCAACACCGGTCGTATTTTGCTTCAGCATCTCGGAATTCTTCAGCAGCAAGTCATTCGTTGTATCCGAAATTTGCTTCTGCATTTCCAGCACTTTTTGCTGATTCTGCAGGCCTAGGGCAATCACAATCTGATTTTTCCACAAAGGGATCGTGTGCAATACTGATGTTTGGATCTTATCCACAAGCAGTTTGTCGTTATTCTGTATCAGGCGAACCTGTGGAGCCGTTTGAATGGCAATCGTCTTCGAGAGTTTGAGATCATGCACCTTCCGCTCAAAACGATCCAGTGTATTCTCAAAATCCTGCACCAGTTGCGGGGCCATCTCATTGTCGGAGGCGGCGGCTTCGGCCCGGAGAGAAGGCAGAGTCACTTCACGCGCTTCCTTGATGGTTTCGTCACCGGCTACAATATAGGTATCCAGTTCCTTGAAATACTCGAGGTTCTTGTCGTAGAGTTGGTCGAAGGTCGCAATATCCTTCAAGAGCATCGTCTGCGCCTTGTCCAGCTCCGCCTCGATCTTATCAATTTGCATTTCGACGGTGTCATAACGGGCTAGGAATTTCTTCATCGTGTTGCCGATACCGAGTTTCGCCAGGAACCCGTTGTCGTTGCCCAATTTGTCGACCTCAAGACTCTTTACGGTCACCATCAGATTGGATAAGGTCTCCCCCACATAACCCGCGTCCTTCGAGCGAACCTTCTGTAAAATATTATCCGAAAAGGCAGTCAAGTTCCGCTGCGCTCCGGCACCATAGGTAATAAGGCCGGTCGAGTCCAACAAATTGATGCCATTCTTGATCTGGTCAACTTGCTTACGCATTTCCGGGGTAATTTCTTTCGGAGCTGCTTGGGCAAGTTCCTCGCTGGTTTCTGCTACGCGACTTACGTCCGGGCTCAGCTCTTTTTGTTTGGCCAAAGCCTCCAATGTGATCTTTCCGTCCATCTTAGTTCCTCCACTTCTGAATTCTTGTTTGGTGGTGTAAATGCTTATTCTGCGGTTTAATTCTTGTTCTGCGGTTAATTCTTATTCTGCGGTGTAAATTCTTATTCGAAAGCGGCAACAATTTGACTCATGGCCTTGTAGCCGGGCATTTGGATAATTTGGGTAATTTGGTTTGCGACACCCGGCACATCAAACTTATTCTCTTGTGAGGTTGAGCCGTATACACCGGTGCGGAAGCCATGTTTCTCCCAGGCAATCTGCTGGAGCCTGGGGTCTTTCAGAGCGGTCATCAATTTCTCCCCTTCGCTATCGAGGGCGATGAAAATATGAGAGGACCAGACAGTGGGCGTCGGATACATGATGACAATATCCGATTTGACATTCTGCCACTCCTGACTGTTCATCGAGGAGAATTCCAAGAGCTGATTCTCATATCCCGCAACGATGGGCTTGTTGCCCATTCCGGTTGTCAGGAAGAGGGTAAACAAATCCGAAGATGACGTTTCCATATAACCGATCTTGTCAAAAATCCGGGTAAGGTCAGGCAAAATAGACGGCACTTGCGCCTCCGTCACCACCGTATTGTTATTTAACATATTCGCAATGAGGCCGGAAAACATGTTCCCGGAATTGGATTTCGAGGGGTCTGTGGTATGGATCGAAATGGAACCATAAAGCTGCGTAAGACCAATATCCGCCCACGTCTTGTCTTCTTTCATCGCCGTGACCAGAGCCGGCATATCGACCAAGTACGTATCATTCTCTTTACTTGCTAAGCCGGCAGCCACCAGACCGTCCGCCACATAGGCTCTGGAATAAAGCACGATCGGCGTGTTGAAGATATTATCATCTTTATACGTAGGCCCGACGGTGTCCTCATAAAGTTCTAATGCCGTCTGACTGGAAGGCCAGAGGAAATTTCGGTCTGCCAAATCCTTGGCACGTACCATGTCCAGCGAACCCGCCTTGTGAACGTCCAACGTGATGCCGAAATCATTCTTCAAGATCGCCTTAACTTCCGGGTCTTCCAGGAAGTTCGTCTTCTCGCCGCCGACGTATCCGGAAAGCGTGACTTCCTGCGGCCGGCTGCCGCTGATAGCCATGTAAGCCACGGCCGCGCCGATCACGACAAGCAAGACGGCAAGGCCAACAATCATTTGTTTATTACTTCTGCTCAGAGCCATGTATGCCCCCTTCGGATTGCAAGGTCATCTCCAGAACCTTAATATCGGATTCAATATCCATAATGTCGTTTTGCATCAAATTCGTAAATTGCGTTTCAAAAGCCTGATTCAAGATCGGCATCGCTCTCTCCGTCGCTTGCGTCACACGTTTCACTTCGTCCGTTCGCAGACCGGAGTTCTGAAACGGTAAGTATTTTTCCAAAATATCGCGTGCAGTATTCAGGTAGTAACCTAGGAAGCGCCTTGCGGCCGGGATTCGATCGGGATTTTTCTCGAGATACTCCAGAATGCGGATGCCTGTTTGATAAAGTTGCTCGCTCTGCTGGCGGATCGGCAGATTGGTGATTTGCTTGCTGGCCCGATTAATTGCGTCCATATCGTCTTTGGCCTCCAGAAGCAAACGTTTCAATTCATCGCCGTCCGGCAAAGAATCCACGCGGATGTGGCCAATGCGAAGCTTGGGCTTAGCCAGCAAATAAACCCCGACGTACGTACCCACTGCGAGACCAGCCGCAAGCAGAACCGGCCACTGTAAACCGGACCAGGTCCCGAAAAAGACTGCCAATGCCGCAAGCAAAGCCAAAATAAACTGGCGTGGTGAACTCTGCATCAGTTATACCCTCTGACGCTGCGGAATGCAGCAGTCAAATCTTCGCGGCCGTCGAAAACCCGCGCTCGCGAAAGCTCGGCAATCTGGTCCATCTGGCTTTCATCCGCCGAGCCAAACAAGATAGAGAAAATAGGAATATCCAACTTCATCTCCTGATAGCGGGTCTCCAGATCGCGGAAACTCATCGCGCCATTGGGCTGCCCATCGGACATAATAATGATAGACGGTGAATAGTAATTCAGATCTTCACCTTGAATATAGGCCAGCGCATCCAAGACCGCCTCATAGAGAGCCGTCCCGCCGCTCGCCGGGATTTTGGACAGATCCTGGTAGAGCGCTTCCAGCGCCGCGCCGCCACCGGTCACAGCCTCCGGTGTGTACGATTGACTGTTAAAGGGAATGAAGACGTTTTTCTCCGTGTCAGACGCTTGCAGGAAATTCTTTGCCGCGTTCTCGCTAATCATAATTTCGCCCAAAGCCTGCACCAATTGCTCGCGCCCTTGTCCCTGCATCGAGCCCGAAAAATCAAGCACATAGACGTTCAAGCCGGGCTTCTTGAACGAAGATTGATAGAGATTCAAAGCCTCAAACAAGACATCTTGTTTCGGCATATTAATTGTGGAAATCACTCGACCGGTATCGATCCCCCAATCCGTGCGGAACACGTCACTATTCTTAGGATCGACATTCCCCACACCAGTCCGTCGGCCGGTTCGCTGAATTTGATCTTGCACCTCTGTGCTCAGGAGATATTCCTGGAAACGGAGGAAAGCTTCTTCCTGTTTCTGCTCATCTCTGCCCGACTCCCCATTCGACGACACGAAACCCAAGGGCGAATTCGCCATCATCATGCCGTCCACCGGGTAGATTGCATGCATCACTTCCCGATTCTCACGCTCAAGTTCCTGATTCGCGGAAATAATCAAAGCTTCATAATTCACCATCGCATCATAATCGCCTTGCAAGTAGAGATCCTTCAGCCAATCAGAGCTGCCGGAAGAACGTTCTACACCGGCTAGTAAATTGCGCATTTCTTCTTGGAAATTCTGGTCATGGAGCGCTTCAAGCGTAATTTGTTCAGGCGAGCCCAGCAGGGCATAGATGAAGCCGATATACGCACTCGCGCCGGAATTGGACTGGGTCGCGGAAGTCATTGTAAACGTCAGTTCTTTATTCTGGATTGCTGTCAGTAGGTCACGCACATACACATCTCGGCCAATAAACCCCAGACGTTCGGCCACACTCTCTTTGATACCGAAGATGACAGGCGTTGTTGATGTCGATTCCAGGTGCTTGACCCGGTGGGCCTCATCACCTACCGAAACCCATAAACTGGAAGCCGGCCAGACCGCATCATATGGAATTTGGTCGCCCTGAAGCAAACGCATAATCTCGAGAGACCCCATATAGGTCATTTCGATGGTCACCGGATTTTTCTTGGTAAATTCTTCAATAATTGGTTCCAATACCCGGTTCTCCGACCCGGACACAATTCTTATCGTACTTTGTGCCCGCTGCCCCGGGAATACCTTATCCGCTTGTGAATCCGTTGTAGTCCCGTTGCCACAAGCTGCAAGAAAGAGTGTCAGTGCAAGGACCATCGCAACAAGTCCCAAACCCTTCTTCCCTTTCTGAAATAGATGAAATTTTCGAAGTCCGTTCTGAAATGAAATCCTTGCGTCTCCCACGCCTCGATCGTCTCTCCTTGTCAGTCTCCTCGTTTCTCCCATGGTTCCTCCCTGTTTGCCTCGTGTAACACACGGGCTGCCTCAGCAGAAAACTCTCTTCTAGTGTACTAAACTACACCGCTCTGAATGTTAGAAGAAGGTTAAACTAAGGTTAAGAGTTAACCTTGACTTTGCACATCGCAGGCACCCCACGGTAATTATATTGACTCTATTTTTTAACTCTATTATTTAACTCTATTTTCACTCTCGGATAATCTCAATTTGGCACGCTTCCATCGCCCTTAGCGCCGTTTCGTGGCTCTCCGGAGTCACACCCGCACAGCAGTCAGCAATCACGCGTATCGGGAGATTCGGCAGGTGTGCCTTCGCCACAAGTGCATTCGAAATCACACAGATATCAGTGCAGAGGCCAATGAAGGTCAGCTGATCCAGCGGCTTTTCCTGGTTCATTCGGACAAGTTCTTCCGCCAAGTCAAGTGAGCCGAAGGTCGGTTTCGTAAATCCCTTGGCTTTTCTCTCGGCCAAAGCCACCCCCACCCCACTTTCGATCGCCCAGCCTTCTGTCCCATTTTGGCAGTGGATCACAGGTAAGTGTTTGCCTTCTTCCGTTGTCAAATAGTCTTTTTCATGCGTGTCCTGCGTGTAAAGGACCTCTGAATAAGCACCACCAATTTCCGAAACCACGCGAGGCACAATCGCCTGTGCTTCTGCTGTGCCCAAACTGCCGCTCACAAAGTCGTTTTGCATATCAATAACAATGAGGATATTTCTTTTGGAATTATTTTCCGGATTACTTCGTGTCATATTTAAATCTCCTTTCCTTTGACGGTTTCATGCCTGACCCTGATTATAGGCCTTTGCCTGGACCGAAGAAGTGACCTGTGTTGCGGGCGGCTTTGGCCAAAATAAGGGTGGAACCGTGGCTGGGGGCTGCCCTGGGTCAAACGATCAAATAGAAGAAGACCGTAACATAAAGGATGCTATACAATGTGCCAATGAGGTAATATTCCGCGAAACTCTGGTTCTCCTCAATCTTCTTGAAGCGGGCAATCGACTTGGCCGTATAGATCAAGCCGATCGCGGCAACCTGGCCTGTACCCAGGAAAATCGCTGACAAAAGCCGCTCCAAATTGCCGATCAAAGCACCCGCACCAGCCTGCGTTTCACTGACAGCCTTTTGCGGATTCGGGATCTCGAAGAAGCGGTACTTGCGAAAAAGAATTTTGAACGTAACATTCGCCGGCTTCGTAATCAGCACAGCAAGGAGGCCCCACGTAAGCCAATCCCGCTGCAACCACGCGGGCGGAAACACGGGGAAAACCCACGTACTCAGAACAAGAATCAGCGTAACATGCAAGACTTGATCAATCACGTAAATCACCGCCTCGTAACGCCCTGCGGATTTCTGCTTCTGCCGATCAAGAACAAGTTTCAGAAAATCCAGCACGAAATGGCCGGCAAGAATCGTTAACCCCAAATAGACCCAAGTGAGATCACGCGAAATGCCGGCAAAGAGCAGCAGTGGCAGCAACAAAAGCCCCTGAACACCTATGTGCCGAAGGAGTCCTCGCAGTGATCGCTGTTTCGCCCGCACCATGCTTTCGCTCTGAAAGTGGTAATCGCCCAGGAAATGAGCGATCAACACCAGCAAACTAAGAGTCGACAGTTGTGTCACACCAAGCCTCCAATAATTCACCTATGGTTTGGCGGGCGTCCAAATAAATCTTGATCGCCCCACCGGAAAGCCTCTTACTCAAACTACTCTGAGAGATTCCGATTGATTCCGCAAAACGCTTCTGGTCAAAGGTCACGCTGTAAATCCCTTGCGCCAGAAGTTCCGCAAACGTTTCCCTCCTCGTCGTCGTCCAACTCTGTTTTATTGTATCAGTCGTGCGAAAGAGTGCGTTGATCGTTTGGTCCTGCAATTCCCCCAGTCCCATAAACCGGACTTTGGCATAGCCACCCCAATCGTTCTCATGGATATTCTCAATCGCTTCCCTCGCGTGCCAGAAGGCCTCCCCATCGGCTCCGATACTGATTTCCGGTCTGATCTTCGTCCGAATTTGGCCAAAGCCGATCCCCAACCTATAGGGCAATTCCAATTGAGTTTCGAGGTCATCCAACATCTGCATGACTCGGTGGTCTATCTTTAGAAGCGCCTGAAATTCATCCCCAAGCGTCAACGTGATCCTGGAAACTATGATCTCCTGATATTGCTGATTGATTTTACTGAGGACTTCTTCTATCCGCTCTTGCTCTTGCTTACGATTCTTGATCTCGCGGGATTTGATCATGTCACCTATGATGGCCAAATAGTTCATTTGCTCACCTCCCTGCTTGGTGTTTGGGTTGTGGGTTGGTGTTGTGGGTTTTGTGTTGTGGGTTGGGTTTGGGTTTGGGTGCTTTGTGTTTGGGCGCTGTGATTGAGTTGTGTTGTGGGTTGGGGTTTGTGTTGTTTTGTGTTGTTTTGTGTTGTTTTTCCATTTCCTTGTTTATGGAAATTCTTTATTATTTCCTTTTACAAGGCAATTATATCCAATTTCCTTGTTAAAGGAAAGTCTTTTAGCTTATTCGCGAGATACTTTTACGTCGGTATTTTTACAGCGACATCATTTGGTGACATCATTTAGTATTGAAAATAATTTCCTGATAATTTCCCGATAAGGTGATCTTCATGAGCACAGTTGAAGTAGATTCGCATATAGAGTTCACTATTTGCAGCTCTTAACACAAGAAAAGCCCCGAATCGGGGCTTAATCTATACTTTGGCGGAGAGCGTGGGATCATACATTGCCGTACTCCTTCCTATCAGTTTTCTAAATTCCATTCTAAACTAACAGTTTTCTGTTGTCATCAGTTTTTTGAATGATTTTTTCAGAATTCTGTTCACATCAAGTTTCACAACGGTTACAATTGCATTACACAGTTTTCAGGAGGTACAAAATGTCTGAATTCTCGAAGCGCCTTGATCAAATACTTAAAGATAGGAATATGTCGCAATCGGAACTAGCCAGTAAAACCGGCATCTATCAATCAGCTATCAGTGCATACCTACGAGACGAATATAGCCCAAAGCAAGACAAAATAAGTGCAATCGCACGCGCCTTGAATGTTTCACCTTCGTATCTGATGGGAGTTGATTCAGAAAAGACGTTACAGGTAACGCCTGAAATAAAACAAGTCGTTTTAAATATGCTCAAATTGTCGCAAGCAGAACAACGCGCAATCTTGACTACAACCGAGGCCTTACTTGCGGTTAAAGATAAAGATACAGAAGAGGAAGAACCTTTGCCGTACGCCGCAAGCTCCAGCGTATGGGACGAAGGCAAAGAAGACGAAAAGTTAGCAAGCCTTATCAAAAAATGGAAAAAAGACGAAATAGGAGGAAATGAAGAATGAAATGTGTAAATTGCGGTGCAGACGTTGATGACAAATACAGGTTTTGCCAGTATTGCGGAACAATGTTGCCTACAGAGAAAACGACAATGGTGATTAACAACACATACGTCACAGATCCAAAGAGAAGCCAGCGGCCAATAGATTTAATTGATAGTATTTACGACGTTAATTACATGCTAGTCGGCAAAGCGTATTTTGACTTAAATTTAATTATACGCATGTGCGGGAAAAGTAAATTCAGCGCCGCGTCATTGATATGCGCAAATACCGGCATTAATCGAAAATCGGCAAACAATTTACTTGAACCATATTATGAAAAGTTTCGCGATGAAATTAATCACTTGAATATCTTTCAGCGAATGAAAGCACAAATCGATTACAACGTGCAAACAAAGTCCAATAAATGACTCAGGTGTTTCTCTATCATTGGCGGCCTGACACCTTGGAGATTCCTACAGGACTAGAAGTTAAAGAAAAGAATATCTTACAATAGTCTGAAGTAAAAATACTTTTAATCGACAAGAGTATTGATCCGAACATCATGGCATGGCAATTTATTTTGCTTTACGGTTTCCGTCCCGGTGAAGTCTACGGTCTACGCTGGGAAGATATTACAGAGTCGCAAATTAATATCAATCAAGCATACAACGACAGAGGCCAGATCACAGGCGGCAAAAACAAGAACGCAATCAGAACGGAATGCATAATCCCGCTAGCAGAAGACATCCTTGCACGCGCCAGAGAATAGCGCAAGCAATGCGACGTTCTTTCGCCTTACGTCTTCGAGCAACGAGACGGAACGCCGATCAATCACTACTGGTGTCGCGTACGTTTGCATCGCTACTGCCTCAAAAACAATATGACGGATATCACGCCTTATCGTCTGCGTCATACTTTGCCAGCCTTGCGAAGTCTGCACCCACTACGGAGCAATTAAAGCTAACGCTAGGCCATTCGGAAGGCATGGATACAGGAGTTTATATTCACGCGCTTGATGATGACCACATCGAAACAGGAGATGCAATAAACAAACTTTTTACTAAGATCATTTCATAAAGTGCAACAAAAGTGCAACAAGTAAAAATGAAAAAGCCCGGAAACGTTGAGTTTCTGGGCTTTGTTTTGGCGGAGAGCGTGGGATTCGAACCCACGGGAGGGTATTAGCCTCCGTCGGTTTTCAAGACCGGTGCCTTAAGCCAACTCGACCAGCTCTCCGTGTGCTTGCTTATATTATAGAAAAGTTAGATTTTCCGCAAGTGCCAACAGAACCAGACCAGCCAGACCAGCCAGACCAGCCAGACCAGACCAGATCAGACCAGATCAGATCAGATCAGATCAGATCACATCACATCACATCACATCACATCACAGCTGTGTAGATCACATCTGATTATCCCTTCATCCCTTCATCCCTTCACCCCTTCATCCAACTAACGTGGAAGGAACGCATCGTTCCGCTTATTGCTAGAAGTGCGGCAATATTTTTTGTCCCACTCCTTAGGTAGGAACGCATACAGCCACTTATTGTTACAAGTACGGTAAACTCCGCATTCAGCTGATTAAGAAAAACAGGCTTCTCATTTCTCATAATAAGTCCTGTTATGATTTTATCTAACTTGTTAATCAGAACAGTTTGACAAGATAGAAGGATATAAATTTCCAAACTGGTTCGGATCAGGAAACTTGCGACAACAAATATTTTCCAGAGGTGTCCATGACACTTATTTTGAGCCAGATGAATGATTACTGACCTGGAGACAGAAATTATTGAATGAATACTGACTTCAACGGCTGCACAGCCAAAATAAGCACGGAACTAAGAGGGAAATACCTTTCAAAGTGCTGAGTCTGTCAAACCGATGTCGCAAGTTTCCTGATCCCAACCAAACTGGAAACAAGATAACGGTTACTCTAAGCTCCGGAGAACAAATTCAGGAGAAATTCGTCGCCAAAACCGCTCCGCCAACAACGAACTCACTACATAAGTATAAAATTAAACTTATGTAGTCGATCAGGAGGAATACGCCGCCAAAATCGCCTCGACTAAGTCGCCCCCCACCGTTAATTCATCGGCTCTACATAGAAATTTCCGCCGAGCTGCTCCGAGTCGGTGACGTTTAGGAAAACTTGCGGTGTTTGGGTTTTGAGGTAGGCTTTGATCTTGCGAATATCTTTGCGGCCAACCACCATGTAGAGCATGTATTGTTCTTTGCCGCTGTAGCAGCCGATGCCTTGGAAGGAGGTCACGCCGTGATGGGTAATTTTCATGAGTTCTTTGGCCAAAGGCTCCGGATCGCTCGTAATGATGAACGCAGTACGTCTCTGGTAGCGCAAGTGCCCTTGATTCACCACTTGAGTACTAATGAACTGCATGATGATGGAGTAGAGGGCTTTGTCCACACTAAAGAAATAGGCGGAGATCCCCAAAATCAGTGCGTTGAAGATTAGAAAGTAATTCCATGTTGCCACATTATATTTGTTGGACAAAGCCATCGCAATGAAATCCGTCCCCCCTGCACTAGCGTCCGCGTTCAAGATGATTGAAAGTCCAACGCCATTGATCAAGCCGGCAAAAATCGCGATCAAGAACATGTCCTGTGTCAGAGAATAGACCGGCAGTAAATCAATCAAGAAACTCGAAACTGCGATGGACAGAAAGGATAAAATAACGAATCGTTTCCCTACATTGAAAAATGCGTAGAGAGCTGGGATCAGATTGAAACTGACATTGAGAACGGTATAAGGAACTTCGATTCCCCAATACCTTACAAGAATTCGCTGAATTAATTTCGTTAAGCCGACGAAACCACCCGGCAGTATCCCACCCGGTTCAATTAGAAGATTCATGGACAAAGCCATAATAAAACTTCCGATAATCACCAAGGCCGCCCGCTTAGGCAAACTGTGCTGAAAAAGTTGCGAAGAAGAAATCTTGTATCGAGGGAATCTGCCATAGCCTGTTTGGTTGGGCGTTGGTTCTTCGCTTTGCGCCTGTTCCGCCGCCTGTTCCGCTGCCTGTCCCTCTGCCTGTCCCGCTGGCGAAGTTGATCCTCGCAATGGTTCTTGGTTTGTTTCTTGAGTGGTTTTTTGTTCGCTCGAAGACGAATCTTGATCAGCCGTCATATCGGTAACCCTTCCCGGAAGAATCATGAAATGTTCTTGCGACAAGTGTACGAAATTTGCTGTGAAAATGAAAGAGGCCACACCACGCACCCCACGGGGGATGAGAAATCAGTTTTGACTACATAAGTTTAAAATTAAACTTATGTAGTCAAATGTGGTGTAGTCAAGTGTGGCCAAACCAACTCTTACACGAAACCATTGTCGATGGCCCTTTGGGCGCGTTCGGCGGCTTTGCCACCTGCGGCCAGTTCGGTGGTGATGAAGTTCGGGTGAGAAGTCAGGAAATCACGCATGTAACCATGCGGATCTTTCTGAAAGGCTAAGATGCCATCCCTTTGGGTAGCCGAGATATGGCCTGTAGCGACTGCTTCAGCAAAGAAATCTTGATCCAGTGTGATCAGTGCGATGAGGTCCACCCCCTCATTGGCGAGAATTTCTTTGCCCCCCTGCTTACGATCGACAACGGCCAAAGTCTCGCTTATCTCCGCCCCGAAATTGTGCAGAGAAGGGAGCCAGTTGCGTACGTAGCTTGAAGCTTCGGTGACCAAATCCGCAACATGCAAAACTCGCATATCTTGTAAGTCTCCTGCACCGAGCCATCTTGCATTACGAAATCCGGGATCTGTGACCACAGCGGAGTTGTCCTTGAATAAGGTGACATGCGGAACACCGGCCTTTTCAGCGAGTACATAGGAAAAATAGAAGTCCCTCCGCTCTCCACCGGAAATCGCATCATAATTTGTGCCGGAGTTGCCGATGCGAGTTAAGGCATAATCCATCAGATCCCTGAAGGATCGATCTTTCTCAACGTTTGAACCTTTCCCGTCTTTCCCAAATTTCTCGTCTTTCCCAGCACCCTCAGTGGTCTCACAACTCTTACCGTTTGCACCCTGCTCATAATGCGCAAGGCAGGCGCCGCCTACCAACGAAGGCAGCTCCAATCGATCCCCTTTCAAGGCTTCATCAATCAGAGCCAGAAGTTCATCTGCCTTCCGCTTCCCACCAAACAAATAATGCGTATTAATAAAGTAAGGACCCAAGGTGCCGGAAGTGTACCAGAATGGGTGGTCAGCCGGTGCAACCATAAGTGCTTCTGTTTGAAATAGACTTTTCGCGATTTTCTTCTCTGCTTCGTTCATGATGCTCTCCCAATTTTCATCTTTACTACAGCGTCCACTCTGGAGCGCCCACTCTACAACGTCCACTTTGGAAGCGTCCACTCTGGTGCAGGTCCAATGGCTATGTCTGGCACAGTTTCACTTACATCCCTTGACCAAATCCCGTCAGCAACCAAACTCCATCACCAACCACCACCATAACCAACCACCACAACCATCACTAGCCACCACCATCACCAACCAAAAAACCACTCAAACCAAACCACCACCATCACCACCATCACCAACCACTACTAACCCTAATACATCTCCAACTTGCCGGTTACATCAGCCATGCTCGCAAAGCCCAATTCCTCGAGCAGAGGGGGCAATGCGTCAAGAATCTCAAGCGGCAAATAGGGGTGAATCAGTTGGGCAGTGCCGATTTGGACTGCCGAAGCACCGGCCAGCATGAATTCAATAACATCTTCCGCGGAGGAAATGCCGCCCATACCCACCACCGGAATTTTCACAGCCTCGTAGACTTCCTGAACCATCCGCAGCGCAATAGGCTTGATCGCAGGGCCTGACAGGCCGCCGGTGTTGTTCGCAAGAATCGGTCGCCTGGTTCGAATGTCAATTCGCATCGCCAAAAAAGTGTTGACCAGGCTGACGGCGTCGGCGCCGGCGGCTTCGGCGGCACGAGCCGCATCACCGATAGAGGTGATGTTGGGGGTCAGTTTAACCCAGAGCGGCTTCGCGGTAAGCGCTCGAAGTTGCTTGACGAGCCATTCAATTTGCCTCGGATCAGAGCCAATGGTCATGCAACCTTCCGTCACATTCGGGCACGAAAAATTGAGCTCAATCGCATCGACCAGTGGTTCCCTCCCCAATGTCTCAACCAACTCCAGATAGTCATCGGTCGAATGGCCGGCAGCGTTCACAATAACACGAGTGCCTAAACTCGCCATGTATGGCAGCTCCTCGGCCAGAAAATTGCGCAGGCCGGGATTCTGCAGGCCCACAGCATTCAGCATTCCTGAGGCGGTTTCCGCAACGCGCGGCACCGGGTTACCCAGCCGCTCCTTCACAGTCAGTCCCTTGCTCGAGATTCCGCCCCAGACGGCAGGATCGTAGAGGTTGCTAATTTCTCGGCCAAAGCCGCACGTCCCAGACGCTGCGATTAGGGGATTCGCGAATTCTAACGTTCCGACTTTTACACGTAGATCCATAGCTTACCTCCAGATAATCCGGCGGCTGTCGAAGACCGGACCTTCCATGCAAGAGCGCACGTTTTTAATTTCGTCACCGTCTTGTACCTTGCAAACACAAGTTAAGCAGAGGCCGATCCCGCACGCCATGTGTTCTTCAATCGAAATCTCACAAGAAATCCCCCGCTCTTCAGCCCAATGGGACACGCTGATCATCATCGGCTTTGGCCCAACGCAGAAAATGCGTGCGTATGGGTTGAACTCCACTTGTTTCAAAGCCTCCATCACCGTTCCGGGGATTCCTAAATCGCCTGCATCCGAGGTGAAAAAGGTCTCATCGCTCTGCGAAGCCAACTCATCGAGCAGGAAGCTCTCGTCGCGTGAACGGAAACCGAAACAGGCGACGGTCGGAAGGCCCTGCTTGCGGGCTTCTTGTAAGGCCAACTGCAGTGGGAAAATTCCGGTGCCTCCGCCCACAACCACAATTTGCTCAGCGTCTTGCAGGTTGAATCCGTGCCCAAGTGGACCCAGGACATTGACTTCGTCGCCCGGAACGAGTTCGCTGAGCTGGCGGGTGCCTTCGCCTTTGATTTCAATGCCTACGGTGAATTCCTCAGCCGCGGTCGTGGCTACGGCCAAAGGACGGCGCAAGTACTGTTTCGTCTCGAGATTGACAAATTGGCCGGGTTTGGCTTCACGGGCAATGTCGGGGCAACGGAAGGTCAAGCGGCAAAACCTTTCACTCAGTCTTTCATTCGCAGTGAGAATGGTGCTGTGCTCGACCGCTTCGCGCACAGGATCAAATCCTTTGTTTGGTTCATTGGCTGTTTCGTTTGAGGGCACGTCAGATTCCTTTCACCAGCGCTTGCCGGAGCTGGTCACGCATAAGGCGCGCCTCGCGGAGGGTCGCTTCCTGGTAGTCTTTGCCGTTGCCGCCTTCTTTTTTCCAGGCGGCAATCAGGCTGCGTGAGGCGTTGATGATGGCGCCGCGGCCGTTTTTGTCGAAATTGGGCTTGACCGAGGCCGCATTGCCGCCCTGAGCGCCATAGCCCGGCACCAGGAAAAAGAGATGCGGGTGGGCTTGGCGCAGTTTGCCGGCTTCTTCCGGCCACGTGGCTCCGACCACAGCACCGAGAGCCGAATAGCCGTAATCGCCGATATAGTCTGCCCCCCAGGTATCCAGCAGATCGGCGACAGCTTCATACACGGTGCGGCCGCCGATTAGGCGCTGATCTTGGATTTCGGTTGCGCTGGGATTCGAGGTTCTGACAAGAGCGAAAACGCCCCTTTCATGAGGTTTACCTGTTTCCAGAAACGGCATAATGCCATCGCGGCCCAGGTAGGGATTGACCGTCAAAGCATCGACGGCATAGGAGCGAACTGTTTTACCACAAGGATAGGTAATATCGCCCAGATAGCCGGCGGCATAAGCGGAGGCGGTCTGGCCGATGTCGTTGCGCTTGCCATCCGCAATCACGAGGAAGCCCATGGCTTTGGCCAAATTACAGGTCTTGGCAAACGCCGCAACCCCCGGTGCACCATACATTTCGTAATAGGCGAGTTGGGGCTTAACCGCGGGAATGATCCCGTGAACGGCTTCCAAAAGCCCTTGGTTAAACCGGAAAATCATTTCGGCTGCCCGCTCCTGCGGATCCTCGATTCGGGCTAAGACATCTGTGACAATGGGTTCGGGGATGAAATCCAAGTTGGGATCGAGGCCCATAACTGTGGGATTTTCCTTCTCTTCAATGGCTTCAATCAGCTTGTCCATAAAATTTTTCATGATTCAAATACCAGCTTTCCTGACCTAAACGTCATGAGAACTTTGCCTTGCAGCTCGAAGCCGTCAAACGGGGAGTTCTTGGACTTGGAGACTGCCTTTTTACGATCATACTTGAATTTTGCCAGCGGGTCGATGATGACGAAGTCGGCGGGGGCAGTTTGGGCCAAAGTACCGCCCGGAATCTTCAGAAAGGCGGCTGGATTGGCTGACAAAATGCGCACCAGGTCTATGGCGGAAAGAAGGCTCGCTTCAACCAAGTATTTCCAAGCCAGACCAAAAGCCGTCTCGAAACCGATCATGCCATTCTTCGCCAGAGAAAACTCGATCTCTTTCTCATCTTTGTGGTGCGGTGCGTGATCGGTCGCCAGAACATCAATCGTGCCATCCATCAAACCGTTCAAAATCGCCAAGCGGTCGTGCTCTGACCTGAGCGGCGGGTTCACGCGGGTGAGCCCGTCGAAGCCCAAACAAGCCACATCGGTGAGAGTGAAATAATGCGGGCAAGTCTCCGCAGTAACGTGGATACCGCGGGCTTTGGCCAAACGAATGAGCTCAACGGACCTCGCTGTACTGACATGCGCAATGTGCACCGGGAGCTTCAAATAGTCAGCCAGCAGGATGTCGCGGGCGACGATGATGTCTTCGCCTACCGAGGGAATCCCGTGCTCACCCATACGCGTGGAGGCAGGGCCTTCGTTCATGGTTCCCCCCTTGAAAGAATCTTCCTCGCAGTGATCGATCACAACGAGGCCAAAGTCGGAAGCATACTGCATCCCCTTCAGCATGCGGTCGGCGGTGGAGACGGCTGTTCCGTCATCTGAAACAGCGACAATCCCCGCTTCTTTCATCTGACCGATTTCGGCGAGCTCCACGCCTTTTTGGCCTTTCGTCACGGCGCCAATTGGGTAAATGTTGACGGCAGCGTCAGTGGCTTTCTCCGTGATATATTTTACGACGGCCTTGTTATCGACGACAGGGTCGGTGTTTGGCATACAGCAAATCGAGGTGAAGCCACCCGCCGCAGCGGACTCGGCACCGGAAATGATGTCTTCCTTATACTCCTGACCTGGATCGCGCAAATGGGCATGAAGGTCGACGAAACCCGGCAACACGAGCCGTCCTCTTGCATTAATTTCGTAGTCATAGGGGCCGTCAAATGGTTCGCAAATCGCTCCGTTACGGAAATACACATCCCTAACCTCATCGCTGTCGCGGCCAATCGCCTTACCTCCGAAGGGCACCCGAATGGTTGATCTGGCTTCGACAATTCTGCCGCCTCGGATGACGCCGCTGGGTCTCTCTTGTGATCGATCATTCTTCATAAATAAATTCCTTTCGAAGCTGCGGGACACCATAGCCCAATTTGTGCTGGTTGCGGTAGAGATTCAGAAGGTAGAGGACCGCCATGCGAATCGCCACACCGGAAGTCACCTGTTCGTTAATTACAGATTGGGGGGAGTCAACGAGTCCACCCGAAATTTCCGCGCCGCGGTTCACAGGCCCCGGGTGCATCACAATTGCGTCTTCCCTCGCCCACTTGATATTCTGCTCATTCAGGCCATAGAAACGGCTGTACTCGTTAATTGACGGGAACAAGCCTTTTTGTTGGCGCTCCAGCTGGAGCCTTAGCCCCATCACCACGTCGGCAGAGTCAAGTGCCTCTTCCATGCTATGGCAGAAAATAGCTCCGGATCCGGCCAAATCCGGCGGAATCAGTGTCGACGGCCCATACAAATATACCTTCGCCCCCATTTTTGCCAGTCCGTAAATGTTACTCCGCGCCACCCGCGAGTGAGCCAAGTCTCCGACAATGGCTACCTTGAGCCCGTTGAAACCGCCTTTCTTCTCCAGAATGGTCAGCATATCCAAGAGCGCCTGCGTCGGGTGTTCGTCCATCCCATCGCCCGCATTGATGATCGAAGCCTCCAAGTTGGGTGCCAAAAAATGCGGTGCCCCGGATACCTGGTGGCGGATCACGATCATATCCGCGGCCATGGCATCCAGCGTCATCGCCGTGTCGTAGAGTGACTCGCCTTTGGCCACTGAAGAGCCCGAAGCAGAAATATTCGCGACCTGCGCACCCAGGTACTTCCCGGCCAATTCGAAGCTCATGCGCGTTCGGGTGGAATTTTCATAGAACAAGGTGACCACTGTCTTCCCTTGCAAATAAGCCGTTTTCTTATTGCCGGAAACCAGAATTTTCTTCATGTTGAGTGCCGTGTCGAGAATATCATCAATCTCCCTAACGCTCAGTTGCTGCATCCCGAGAACATCCTTATGCAAAAGTCCCATAGCTGTCCTTTCTCACGCTTGTCAAATTCGCGCTTGTCAAATTCACGCCTGCCAAATTCACGCTTGTCCAATTCACGCTTGTCCAAGCAGCGCTCATGTGCGGTTACGTACAGAATTCTCTTCCGCCTCTAATTCGCCGAGAACCACTTCATCTACACCATCGTATTCCTGAACCCTGACGATCGTCACTTCCTGACGCGAAGTCGGCACATTTTTCCCCACATAGTCCGGACGGAATGGCAACTCCCTGTGACCCCGGTCAATCAGGCAAGCAAGTTGCACCTCCGCAGGTCTCCCCATATCAAAAATCGCTTCAATCGCCGCTCTGACCGTTCGTCCCGTGTAAATCACATCATCCACCAGAATAATTTTCCGGTCATTAATCACATCGGAAATCGCCGTGTGGTTCACCACAGGGTTGTCGCTCAGAAGGCTCAGATCATCTCTGTAGAAGGTAATATCCAGTTTCCCTAAGCCCGGTTCCTCCCCCTCGATTTGAGCCAATTTCTCCACAATTCTCTCGGCCAAAGGCACCCCCCTCCGCTGTATTCCCACGATATACAAGTTCTCCACGCCACCGTTTCGCTCAACAATCTCGTGCGCAATTCGAGTGAGTGCGCGATCCATCTCAATGCCCGTCATCAACGTCGCTTTGATTCTCATTTTCGCTCCTTTGCTACTCTGCTACTCCGTTACCCTGCTACTCTGCCACTCTGCCACTCCGTTATTCTGTTACTCTGCTACTCTTCGGGCATAAAAAAAGCCCGTCCGTCACTCTTGTCCTCATGAGGTCAAAAGCCGGAAGGCTCCAATCTTCTCCTCTTGTCAGCAGCCGCAGGCCACCGCAAGCTCAATTGTCAGAACCCTTCCTGCCTCACAGGACAGCCTTAAAAGGTTTTCTTGATTATAGCAAAAGTTGAGGCGAGTAATCACCACAATTCACTACATCAGTTTAAATTTAAACTTATGTAGTGAAATGCGGTGAAATTCGCAAGGGAAACCGGCAGGGGAAACAGGGGAAACCCCCGCCTAATGATCTCCTGATACTTTGCTCTCCGACTTACTCTCATCTTTTTCAGGGATGAGCTTATGGAACGGACTTCTCTTCTTCGAGAGGTGGTTACGTTCTTTATCAAGATAAAACATGGCATCGCCTTCTTCCGCACTGGCCTTGATTTCCCAATGCAGAACGAAGGTCATCACGAGCCTTAGAATCATAATGACGGCCAGATGGACGAGCTCTTGGTAGGTCGCGATGATCATGCTCTTAAGAATTTCCGCTGCGAGCATATATTCCAGTGCAAGGGAAAGTGACTGCGCCAAGTTTATGAGGACATGCTTGGAATTCAGGTCAAAACGATGTTTGACGAAGAGCACCAGCGAAGAAATGACACCGTAGATAACGATGCCAATTCCTATGATATCGATGCTTGCTGATATATAGGGGATGATTCGAACCAGAAATTGTTGAATTTCCATACTGACACTTCTTTCGCTAAAATCGAATCAAGTATAGCAGATTTAAAATTATTTACTAGAATAAGTCTTCAAGGACAATTATTTTTTGGGGTGACAACTAATATTGAGAAATTTTCACGCAAGCATCGTGCGAATCGGCTGAACATCCCCTCACCCAAACACCTGCTCAACCGAACACGCCTAAGTGTTCCAGAAGAATTTTCATGCCGATCAAGATGAGGACAATGCCGCCGACTAACTCGGCTTTGGACTTAAACTTATCGCCTATTCCTTTGCCGATCACGACACCCACCGTCGAGAGTACAAGCGTAATCACACCAATAAATGTGACGGCAGGAACAATTTGAACATCCAAAAAGGCGAAGGACACCCCCACAGCGAGGGCGTCAATACTTGTCGCGAGCGCCAGAGGAACCATTTCTTTGGGTCTGAGCGACTCACTCCCGGCTGCTGTCGGGCAATCGTCGGTCATGCTTTCTTTGATCATATTGCCGCCAATGAGTGCCAACAAAATGAAGGCAATCCAGTGATCGAGGTCTGTGATGAAACCTGCGAACTGTACACCAACAAAGTACCCCAGTAGCGGCATGATCGCTTGAAATAGACCAAAATACAGGCCAACAGCAAACGCATCCCTAAACCTTACCTTTTTTATCGATAGACCTTTGCAGACCGCTACTGCAAATGCATCCATCGATAAACCGATTGAAATCATGAATAACTCCAGTACTCCCATCATCATGCCTCCGGAAATTTGATGACAAAAGAAAAAGCCCAAGCATAACCGGTGCATACTTGAACTTAACTGTAAGAGCATAAGGAAAGTCATGTATAGCTTGCGGTTATACATGAGTCTCGTCTTTGAAGGCAAGCCAGATCTTCCACAGATCAGTATGTTGACTTGCCGCACCGTGGTGCTGACTACTCCCCCATGGGTTTCTTCAATTGTCCGTCGATTCTAGTCTTCGCACTTTCCGGTGTCAATGCTTCGAAACACAGAGACTCAGAGCGTAGAGACCCGAGATTTAGAGGCACAGAGATTCAGACAATCAAATCTTAGCCTCAACCAATCTCCTGTTCACCAACCTGACCAACCTGACCAACCTAGCTAACCTGACCAACCTGGCCAGCCTGGCCAACCTGACCGACCTAGCCGACCTGGCCAGGCTGGCTAACCAGTCCAGCTTCATTGGCCTTGCGTCTGGCCAGGATCTCCTGTTTGACCAGGCTGTCCTTCACCTTCATTAAGCGAGTAGTGCTGTCGCGGTCGTTCTCTTCCATGCGCATCTGGATTTTCTTGATCATCGCCTCCAATTCAGGAATCATGACATGTTCCAGAGAGTTGACGCGGCGCCTCGTATTTTCCAACTCCACAGCTAGGATCTGTAAGGTTTTTTCCAAAGACGCCAGCTCCAGTAAAGGCTTCAGGGCCTGGGTTAGTGCTTCGAAGGCAATATCGATATCTCCGGTCGTGTGCACCATCCCGTAATGGATGAGGCCACTGCTCGATCGGCTTTTTCCGTCGTTGTCCTCATCAGCCGCTTGCTCCGAAGTCTCCGGTGACTCCAGTTCAGGCAAACGAAACTTCGGCACCTTCACAGACATGATCGACTCGGTGGAAGCTTCCACTTCCAGCGGTTTGGTGCGTAATTGCATGGTTTGCAGGAGCACTTCGGGCTCGATCAAGGCACCCGCAATCGCCATGGAATCAGCCGCTTCTTGTAAGAGCCGGTCGGTCTGGTGTCTTTTGGCCAAAGTCTCCTCCAACAACTCCAGGAAGCGCTGCATCAAGCCATCTCGCTTATCCTTGAGCAAGCGATGACCGCGCCTGGCTGTGCGAAGCTCATTTTTCAAGCGCATGAGCTCCATGCGGTTGGGACTCACTTGTCGGCGAGGCATCTTCTACTCTTCCTCTCTGTAGTATTTTTTGATCCATTTAGGATCCACACGACGAAGTTCCGTTACAGGCAGTAGGCTCAAGAGTCTCCACCCGATCGCCATCGTCTCTTCAATGGTGCGGCTTTGGCCAAAGGACTGGTTCAAGTATTGTTTCTCGAACTCATCCGAAAAATGCGCGTAGGTCTTATCCAGATCGGACAAGGCCGATTCACCCAAAATGACGGACAGCTCGCGGGCATCCCGACCGCGCGAATAGGCGGCGAAGAGCTGATTCATCACATCGGCGTGGTCGGCTCGGGTCTTCCCTTCACCGATGCCCTTATCCTTGAGACGGGACAGGGACGGGAGGACATCAATTGGCGGCATAATATTGTTCTGATTGAGCTGCCTGTCCAGAATAATCTGCCCCTCTGTAATGTAGCCGGTGAGATCAGGAACCGGGTGGGTCTTGTCATCGTCGGGCATGGTCAGGATCGGCATCATGGTGATGGAGCCTTTCTTGCCGTTGATTCGACCGGCTCTTTCATAGAGCGAAGCCAAATCGGTGTAGAGATAGCCGGGGTAGCCGCGGCGGCCCGGAACCTCTTTTCTGGCTGCAGAAATCTCGCGGAGTGCCTCCGCGTAATAGGTCATATCCGTCATGATGACAAGCACTTGCATATCTAGTTCAAAGGCCAAATATTCTGCACAAGTGAGCGCCATACGCGGCGTGGCGAAGCGCTCAATCGGCGGTTGATCCGCCAAGTTCGTGAAGAGAACCGTCCGCTCGATTGCGCCGGTGCGGTTAAAATCTCGGATGAAGAAATCCGCATCTTCAAAGGTAATACCCATCGCAGCGAAGACAACGGCGAATTGCTCATCTTCACCCAAGACTTTTGCCTGGCGGGCGATCTGCGCTGCCAGCTGGTTGTGAGGCAAGCCGGAAGCGGAGAAAATGGGGAGTTTCTGTCCGCGAACGAGTGTATTCAGACCGTCGATGGCCGAGATCCCGGTTTGGATAAACTCATTGGGATAATCTCGGGCAACCGGGTTCATCGGCGTGCCGTTAATATTGCGCAGATCCGTCGGAATCAGAGGGGGTGCGCCGTCGATGGGGCGCCCCATGCCGTCAAAAACGCGCCCTAACATATCGGGCGCCACGGCCAATTCGAGACCATGTCCCAGGAAACGGACCTCCGACTCCGCCACATTAATGCCCATGGCATTGTCGAAGAGCTGGACCAGAGCCTCTTGCCCGTTAATTTCCAGCACGCGGCAAGCCCGCCGCTCACCGCCGGGCAAGACAATCTCGCCCAATTCATCATAAGCGACATCGCTGACGCCTGTGACAAGCATCAGGGGGCCGGCAACTTCTTCTATCGTACGGTAGATTCTCTGCATGATTTACCTCTCTGCTGTGAGCTCCGGAATAATCCGGTCTAATTGATCGATGAGGCGTTCGTATTCTGCTTTCGCATCTTCCTCAGCAGTATATTTATAACGGCCGATCTCTTCGCGGATAGGCAGACTCTGAAGCTTAGTGACCGTGATGCCACGGCGGCCGGCCGCTCGAGCCAAGTCATAGTAATGAAGGATCAGCGAAAGAAGATAAAACTGCTTCTCCAGCGAAGTGCAGGTATCCACCTCGTGGAAGGAGTTCTGGTGGAGGAAGTCCTCGCGAATCGAGGAGGCAACGTCCATTTTCAGACGGTCTTCGAAGGACAGAGAGTCCATTCCGACGAGGCGGACAATTTCTTCCAGGCGGCTTTCGTCGGCCAAAATCGACATGGCCAGTGCGCGGTGCTCGCCCCATTCCGGATCAACCGTGTCATTAAGCGTTTGAACCAAGACACTGTCATAAAGGGAGTACGATTGCGTCCAATTGATTGCGGGGAAATGCCTTTTATAGGCAAGATCTGAATCGAGACGCCAGAATACTTTCACGATACGAAGAGTTGCCTGAACGACCGGATCTGACATGTCACCGCCGGGAGGCGACACTGCGCCGATGGCGGTGAGCCAGCCTTCTCTTTTCTCACTGCCAAGGCAAGTGACCTGGCCGGCGCGCTCGTAGAATTGCGCCAACCGTGAGCCTAAGTATGCGGGGTAGCCCTCTTCACCGGGCATTTCTTCCAGACGACCGGACATCTCGCGCAAGGCCTCTGCCCAGCGGGAAGTCGAGTCCGCCATAACGGAGACCGAATAACCCATGTCACGGAAATATTCGGCAATTGTAATGCCGGTATAAATGGAAGCTTCGCGGGCGGCAACGGGCATATCGGAAGTGTTGGCAATTAGGATCGTGCGTTCCATCATGGATTTGCCGGTTTTCGGATCGATCAGAGCGGGAAATTCTTTCAGAACATCGGTCATTTCGTTGCCGCGCTCACCGCAGCCGATATAAACCACGATGTCGGCATCGGCCCATTTCGCCAACTGGTGCTGAATGACGGTCTTACCGGAGCCGAAAGGCCCCGGGACAGCGGCGGTCCCGCCTTTGGCCAAAGGAAACAACGTATCAATCACTCGCTGCCCGGTGACGAGCGGCGCCTCAGGACTCTTCTTACCTGCGTGAGGTCTCGCGACACGGACCGGCCAGCGCTGCAGCATCGAAAATTCAAAATCCTCCTCCCCGTCTTGGCTAAGCACAGCAATCGTCTCGGCCACATTGCGGTCGGATTCCGGGACAATGGACTTGACCGTCCAAACGCCCTTACGATCCGCCGGCACCATAACACGATGCGAAATAACTGACGTTTCCTGAATAAGCCCCAGAATATCGCCGGCCTTTACCAAGTCACCCGGCTTCACTTGAGGGGTAAAAAGCCATTTCTTCTCACGATCAAGCGTATCATGGGTGAACCCTCGCTTGATGCGGTCACCGGAACTCTCCCGAAGCCTCTCCAAGGGACGCTCAATACCATCATACATATTACCGATCAAGCCGGGGCCCAGTTCAACGGAGAGCGGCACGCCGCTTGAAACCACCGGTTCCCCCGGTTTCAAGCCTGCGGTATCTTCATAGACTTGAATGGACGCCAGATCGCCTCGAATTTCAATCACTTCGCCGATCAATCCGACCTCGGCAACACGCACGACATCAAACATGCGCACGTCCTGCATGCCTTGGGCTACAACCAGGGGACCGGCAATTTTGCGGATCACACCGCCTTTTGTATTTTTCTCACTCATGCTCATCTCCGCTTTCTTTTTTGTTGGCCAAAACATCAAATCCTACGGCTCTGATGACGGATTCACGCAGATTATGTAAGGCATAGCCGCCGCTGTCATTGGATGCCGGGATGGAGATAATCGCAGGCAGTGCCTGAGCCTGGTAACGGTCGATTACTTTGCGGCAGCTTCTGGCCAAAGGCTCCGTTATATAAATGATTGCGTAGCGTTTACTGTCGATCAGGCGGTAGAGTTCTTTCTCCGCGCCGGAATCATCTTCCAAGGTCACGACCGTGAAGCCAAGCCCGCGATACGCGATCACGCTTCCGGCATCTCCGATGACGGCAATTTCATATTTCATACGCTATACCCACCATAAGCCGGCCTTACCATGGCCATGATTTCGTTTTGCGAAAGGCCTCTGGCTATCGCCTGCAGGATAATCCTCAAGTTCTTAATTTCTAATTTCTTACCTAACCAGTACCCGACAATCGCCTCGGTACCGGCGGTTTGGCGTTTCCCCAACATGGCCAGGCGAAGCAGAACGTAGTCTTTGGCCTTACCATAATTTCGAATATCTTCTTTGCTCTGATAAGCCGGCAACACCTCGACAACATCAGAGAGTAAGGTCTTTTGATAGACTTTGCGGATGGCTTCCAAGTCCTTGTCATAGAGCGCTAATACTTCGTCAGGAGAGACTTTGCCGCCCGGCACCAGTGCTTGTTGGAGGAAAGCCCGGCTCTCCCCGCCGCGTTGGATGCGGAAGAGGATTTCCAGATTCGCGCTGTCCGCCAAGATCGACACATAATCCACGAGGAACGCTCGGGCCTCGGATGCTTCTCTTGAGGAAGCAAGCGCCTCCATTTCCCTGAAACAGAGCTGGTCTGCCAGAAGATCGCTGTCAGAAAGTTCCACAGAAGTCGCCGCGATTCTGACCACTTGCCGCATATGTTCGTAGAAGAGCGGCCGGATACCCTCGGGAATTTCCGGTTCCAATCCGGAATGCGGGGCATGATTTGCTGACGCCTCGGGTTTCTCTATACGATTCGTCGAATACTCGGGTTTCTCTGCACGATTCTCCGAAGTCTCGGGTTTCTCTGTACGATTCTCCGAAGTCACGGGTTTGCCTGCATGGTCTGCCGGATCCTCCTCTCGCATGAGCCGAAGGAGCGTGACATACAAGGTCTCGGGATCTGTTGGTGCTGTGGAGCGGATCAGGCGCTGAAGTGCTTGGGGGATGGTTTTCTGTTCAGCGCTTGTCCCTTCCTCGCTGGGTGAATGCTGATGTGCGCTGGCTTCCTCTCTTTCCAAATGCAGTAAGGTCAGGTAGCGCAAAATGGCTTTTAGATTGTGATAGTCCAGCTCCAGCAAGAGGAACGTGGCCAGGATGTTATCATGGGTCAGTTCTTTGAGAAGCAGGTCGTTCTGATCACGCCCGGCAATGAGTCTCTGGTCCAGCGTTCCGTCGCCGCCGTAGCCGGCTCTTTCCAGCAAATCCGCTCTTTCTGTATACGACACTCCGGATGCGAGCCTGCGGTAGTCTTCGGTTCGGAGCATTCGATCTTCGAGCACGCGGATTCGACCGGTGGCCGCGCCATAATTCGGGCGGAGCACCGGTTCTCTGGTCCATACCGTGTTGGCGTTCTTCTCACTCATCCTTGTCCTCCCGGAAAAGGACTCCGGCTGCTACAGCCAGTAAGCGGTTTTCATTCTGGCTCAGAACCGAATCGAATCGATAATCCTGCCTCGACCTGCCTTCGGTAAGAATGAACCCACCTGTGAAGGTGCCCATTTCAGGCCTGATCTGCAAAGTAGGAAATGCCTCAGCAAGATATGCGGGGAACCAGGAAGCATCGGCCAGAGCGACCGTGATCTCCTGCCCGGAAGCCTGCGCGGCGTGCTCGGAAGCCTGCGCGGCGTGCCCGGATACCCCCGCGTTATGCAGCCATTTCTCATAGAGTGCCCGGCGTTTCGCAGGTGGATACGAGAGTAACTGCCTTCTGGCTTCCTGCAAGGTTTCCCGGAGAATTTCCTGCTTTGTCTGCAGCACTTCCCGGCGCGTTTGAAGACGCCCCAGAGCTTGTTGCTGAACAGCCTTCTCCTCAGCCAAACGCCGCTCGCGCTCGTCTTGCTCTTGCCTGATCGCCGACGCCTCACGGCGGGCTTCTTCAAGCATCGCATCACGTTGCTGCTTGGCATTTGTGAGGATATTGTCAACTTGGCTTTGCGTCTCTTCCGCGATTCGCTCCTGCAAAATGTCTATTCCATCCATAGTCGGCTCCTGAAACTCAGACGTTCAGGCCTGCAACCATGATGATGGATAGGACAGAGACCAGTAGCGCGAAAATGGCGTAGGTTTCCACCATGGCGGCCAAAGTAATCGCCTTCGACTGCTCACCCGGGTTCTTGGCTACGAGGTAGACACCATCTGCGGCGACTTTGGCCTGATGAATCGCGGAGATGTACCCCACAACAGCCATCGGGATGCAAGCAACCAGGAACAGAAGCCCCTTCAACGTGGAAACTTCCCCGGCCGTTCCGCCGAAAAACCCGGCAAAGTTCATCACGAAGAACCAGACCAATAGACCGTAAATTCCTTGCGTTCCGGGAAGCGCCTGCAAAATGATCAACTTACCGAAAAGCTCCGGTTTCTCGGTCATCACCCCTGCAGCCGCCGAGCCTACGATGCGGACGCCTTTGGCCGAACCAAGTCCTGCGAATACCGCCGCCAAGACCCCTCCCAGGAGTGCGAGATAGCCGCCGTGGAAAAACACCGACCAATCGATTGCTAATGCCTGTACTGTTTGAAAAACCATAGTCCCTCCTAATATTTGTGGTTTATGAAATTGTTGGATACTCTTCTAATCTTCTGCTTGAGAACTCTTAATTCTTGCTCAAGTGGTGAATGTGAATTTACGGCCGCCGCCGCTGCTTCAGGGAAGCCTGATAGAGCTTGGCCGAGAGATCCTGCGGCTCCTTAACGTTCGTGTAGCGGCCGGTCAAATTGAGCGGGGCGAATAAACGCCCTCCACCCGAGTAGAACCTACCGAGAAACTCCACATAGTGGAGCCTCGATGCGTGCACATAGGCGGACAAAGTCGACAGCGCAATATTCAGCGCATGGCCAACCAACAAGACCAGAACCAAAAAGATCACCTTCAAGCCTCCGGTTCCGATCATAGCGGCCATCATGTTAACAACCATGGCAATCACGCTGGTCGCAAGTGTCAGAGCCAGGATACGTGTGTACGATAAGAGGTCGCTCAACCAAGACGTCACGCTGTATAAGCCCAGAAGTCCCGAAATGATTCTTTTGAAGGGATTTTTCGCATTAGAACTCATCAATAAGATGATGGCTGCTCCGCCGATACTGACCCACTGGGCATAAGGCACGCCCAGTACCATCAGCCCAATGCCGCCGATAATCAGATACCAGGGCGCGACACTGAAAACAGCCTCATACCAGTCTCCCAAGCGGATCTTGTTATAGATATCAATGCCGATTGCGATAAACAAATGGACAGCACCAAAAACCATGGACCAGATCATCAGCGTAATGGGTTCATTCATAGGGTCGAACCAGATCACAGGCAGCGCCACACGGTTATTGGTCACAGCGGGCAACATGTTGCCGAACAAGCCGCCATAGAGGATTCCGAAAACGATAGCTACAGCCGCACCGGAGGCAAAAACCCAGAGCATTCTCCGCATATTCCCCTCCGCCTTGAACTTATAGATCCCCAGAAGGCAGCCGATCAAGAGCAGCGCCCCATACCCAATATCGCTTAGCATAGAGCCGAAGAAGAAGGCGTACGTAAAGGCCATAATCGGCGAAGGATCCACGTCCGCATAGTAGTTGGGCGGGCTGAAGGTGGTCAAAATGGACTCTATCGGGCTCACAGCCGGTTGATTTGCCAGATACGTTGGCACTTGTTCGTCGTCTTGCATCGGATCCGTAAATTGCAGATACACCCGGAATTTCTCCCGGATCGTCTTCGCGAATTCAGCTTCGATCGGTGCCGGCACATAGGCACTCAAGAAGAACAAGGTCTGTGATTCACTCACTTTGTTCTTCGCTTCCAGCACCGCGGCCGTACTCAGGTAGATATCAGAAAGTTCCTCAAGATCCCTGATGACGGAAGCATGCTTTTTCAGTTCCTCATCCAAGGCTCTGATCTCGGCCTCGGTCTGCTCAATGCGCCCTCTAAGTTCAAGGTAGGCTTCGCGGAAATTGCCGGCCCTTTCCGCTTCGGAGGCGGATGGGAAGCTCTGCATCACCGATTCACTCATCACGCGCCTGATTTGCTCATCCTGCGAGAACGGCCAGGCTAAGAGCGCGATCAAGTTGGTGTCTGTCTTATAGTAGATTTCTCCGGCCAAAGCCGCCCCCGCCCCTTCAGCAGCTAGCAGTAAGTTCTCGTATTCGGCCTCGTTCCTGAAGAAACCTGAAGTCGTGCGCAGCCTCCCGGCTGCGATGCGGTCCGGCAACTTGATCTCTTTTAGCGGTTCTAGTGTGTTCAGGTGGGTCTTCATGCCTGCCAGTCTCTCTTCCGCAGGCCTGCGGTCTCCTTGGATACGTTCAATTTGCGTGACGGTATCGAGTAGCGTTTCTTGTTTCACAAATGTTTCATCACGTTCTGCGGCTGTCCGAACCCGTAAGTGGGAAAAGAGCGGTTTCGGAGTTTCGTCATAGGGTCTGAGTGTCTTAATGGCCAGTTCAATCCGTTGCTGCCAACGGTTGATTTCTTGCAAGAGATCCCGGCTCCAGTTCAAAGATCCGGCCCCCAAAAATAGATGCTGGGCTTCATCCGGTTTATTGATCAAGTAGATCAGGTCAACCAGATTGGTGATGTCGTCGAATCGGTAGGTGATCACTTGGGCTTCCGGTGTGAGCGCTCTCTCCCTGATTTCTTCTGCGAGTGAAGGATTCTCGACAATATCGGTTACACCTACCTGCTGGAGGTGCTTCAAGAGGGCAAATTTATCCGTTTGTGCCGCGGCTATCTCCACTCGTTTCATCGGAACAATAGCCATGTTCAGTCCTCCAGAAACTTGAGGACTTGACGCACCGCTTCTTCACGGCGAGCCAGTGCCGGCGCAACCTCGTCAGCCGGCTCCGCAGCAGATTGGGTCGCTGTCTGTTCTGCAGATTGGTCAGCTGTTTGATCTACAGCGGGCTCATTAGCGGGCTCATTGTGAGGCCCCTCATGGCGCGCGTCATAAACAATCTGCGCCGCATCAAGCCTCGCTTGGCGCAAAATTTCTTCCGCCTCTTCTCTGGCAGAGCGGATTTGCAAGGTTGCCTCGTTCTCAATAGATTCGACAATTGTAAGGAAGTCATTCATGTAGGGTGCTCCTGGTGAATTATTCTTGCTTATGTCTAGATGTCTATAAGTTTCCTTAGGCCATTATCGTATCACTTCGCAAAGTGCATTGAAACATTTGTAATGATAGCATAATTACAGACAAAGTAGCCGAATCAAAGCCGGGCCTTTCCGTTCTGCTTCGCATTTTCCACGAGAAGGCCGAAAATAGCTGAAAGTGTCGGATGGGCTCTGACATAAGCCCGACATTTCGGTGTATTATAGTAAGGTAAAAAATACAACATTCGAGATACGCCTCTTCCCGGGCAGCTTTGGAGGAATTCGGAGATGAATAAGTACGTACCAATCGATCTGCATGAGCTCAATATTGATGTTTTCCAAGAATTTGGTGAGAATTGGGTTGCCATAGCGGCTGGTGGTAAGAAACATGCGAATGCTATGACGATTTCCTGGGGATCTCTGGGTGTCCTCTGGGGTAAACCCACCGTCACTGTGTACCTACGTCCGGAACGTTACACCAGAGGCTTCGTTGAGAAGAAGGGACGTTTCAGCATTAACTTCTTGCCCAAAACAGAAGAGAGTCACAAGGCTCTGGCTTATATCGGCAGTGTTTCGGGACGAGACGAAGACAAATTGGCGAAAGCGGACCTCTCTCTCACAATGGTTGACAAGATTCCTTCACTCGAACAAGCGAATCTGATCCTCAATTGCCAGGTGATTTATCGTTCACAAATTGAACCCAAGAAAATGTTTGATGACCAGATCAACGATGATTTCTATCCGGAGAAGGACTACCATTACACCTATATCGCAGAGATTATCTCTGCCTACCGCGTCGAAGAAGCCCCGGATGAGGCGAAACCCTCAGGCGAAGCATAATTTTGTCCCCTTCAGGCGCTATTGATGGTAGAATATTTATATTATGTAATCATAGTTCTGTGGAGGTAAATTATTATGAAATTCATTACGTTTGGCGAAATTATGTTGCGTCTGAAATCACCGGGTCACGAGCGCCTGTTTCAGTCGCCGGCTCTGGAAGCCACTTTCGGCGGCGGCGAAGCGAATGTAGCGGTCTCTCTGGCTAACTACGGTGAAGAAGCGGATTTCCTCTCTGCTTTGCCTGACAATGACATCGGCTATGCTTGTGCCAGAGAACTGCGCAAGTACAGTGTCGGCACTTCGAAGATTGTTTATAAGAAGGATTCTCGTCTCGGCATCTACTACCTCGAGACCGGTGCCAACCAGCGCCCGTCGAAGGTGGTGTACGACAGAGCCGGTTCCGCAATTGCTGAAGCAGATGTTTCCGATTTCAACTTCGAAGAAGCCCTTGCAGACTATGGTTGGCTCCATATCACCGGGATTACTCCGGCCCTCTCCGAGTCAGCAGCCGAGCTGTCTTTGGCCGCTGTAAAAGCAGCTAAGAAATTAGGCCTGACGGTTTCCTGCGACCTGAACTACCGCAAGAATCTCTGGAAGTATGGTAAGGAAGCCCACGAAGTCATGAGTGAATTGACGAAGTATGTCGATGTCATCGTGGCGAATGAAGAAGACGTACAAAAATCCCTGGGCATCACCGTCGACGTCGAAGTCGAGTCCGGCGAACTCGATATCAAGAAATACGAAGAGCTGACCAAGAAGGTCTTGGACACCTATCCGAACGTCCAGATTATCACCGTCACCTTACGCGAAAGTTTCAGCGCTGATAGAAACGGCTGGTCCGCTTGCATTAACGACCGCAAAGAATTCTACCGCTCCAGAAGATACGAAATTACCGATATCGTTGACCGTGTCGGCGGCGGTGACTCCTTCTCCGGCGGCCTGGTTTACGGCCTCAACAATTATGAGGATCACAAAGACGCGTTGGAATTCGCTGTTGCTGCCTCCTGCCTCAAGCATTCAGTCAGTGGCGACTTCAACCTCGTTACAGCCGACGAAGTGAAGAAATTAATGAAGGGCGATGGCTCCGGCAGAGTCCAGAGATAAACCCTTTCAACGGATTTTTACTGAAATTTCCTGTGATAGAAAATTCAGAAACCGCACGTAGAATAACCGCAGAACTTTACATTGAAAGTTCTGCGGTTTCTTTCTGTTCACTAGAATGCGGCGATGAGCTCCGGGGTCAGCTTGCGGCAGATCGCTGCAGCGAGTTTGGCTGCATTTTCCAGGTCTTCCCCGCTGGCGATGCCGTAGTGGGAGTGAATGTAGCGGACAGGTACGCCGATCACGATGGTGGGCACGCCATTGCCGGCGAGGTGGATGGCTTTGGCATTGGTTCCGCCGCCGGCTCTGACCGACTGTTGGCAGGGGATTTCAAGTTCGCGGGCGAGGTCCAACGCGAAGCGCTGAAACCGCGGATTGGTGATCATCGTGGCGTCGAAGTGGCGAAGCATCGGTCCTTTGCCGACAGCTGCCTGGGTCATCCAAGGTTCGCCGAAGGTATCATCGGCAGGTGTTCCTTCGAAGCATATGGCCAAAGCCGCCTCCACCCGCTTAGCGGTCACTACGGCGCCTCTGGTCCCCACTTCTTCTTGGGTCGAGAATGTTCCTTTGATATCCACTTCCAAGTTTTCACCGGCCAGCGCCTGAAGTGTCAAGACTTGGGCAGCACAACCAATTCGGTCATCAAAGGCTTTGCCGATGAACCAGCCGGCTTTGGCCGGAATTTCACTGAAGTCCACATCCGGAACGACCGGCGCTGCGATCTCAATCCCGAAAACTTCTGCGGTCTCCTCTGCTGAAGTTGAACCGATATCGATGCGTAGATCTCCCATATCAGGTAGCTTGTTGCGATCTTCTGGGCTGGCGAAATGGGGTGGCTTGCTGGCAATCACACCTGGAACCCACACTCCGTCGCGGTTCCTGACCCTGACCTTCTGGGCAATGGCGCTGGACGTGATCCAACCGCCCAAACCCAAAATCTTGAGCATCCCGTTGGGCGCAATGGCCTGAACAATGAAGCCGACTTCATCCATATGCGCATCAAGCTGGATGACCGGTTTGTCACCCGTGTTTTCCTCGCGGTCAATGTAGCAATTCAGCAAGGAGTCCATGCTCTGCTCGCCTAAACCCTTGGTTGCGTCCAAAATGACTTGGGTCACTTCATCTTCGAATCCGGACGGACCATTCGCATTACTTAATTTCTGAAGAAGTGCGCTTGTTTCTGTGTTCATGTATAATTTCTCCTCGGCTCGATATTTTGCTTATTGATTGTATCGTATAATAGAAGCGTTTGGCGGCTTTGGCCCAAGCAACTACACCCAAGGAGTTCCTCACATGATTCAAGTTACTGACCTCAGTCTGCGTATTGGCAAGCGCGCACTCTTCGAGGATGTCAATATTAAGTTTACCGAAGGGAATTGCTATGGCCTCATTGGTGCAAATGGGGCAGGCAAGTCTACTTTTTTGAAAATTCTTTCCGGCGAGATCGAATCCACGACCGGACAGATCTCGATGAACCGCGGCGAGCGCTTATCGTTCCTGCGTCAGGACCATTTTCAATACGACAAGAACACCGTCGTGGATACGATTTTGCTCGGCAACCCGCGCCTATATGAAGTGGCTAAGGAGAAGGAGAAAATCTATGCGAAAACGGATTTCAACGATGCCGACGGTATCCGCGCAGCCGAGCTTGAAGCCGAATACGCGGAACTGGGTGGTTGGGAGTCTGAAACATCCGCGGCTGAACTGATCGCGGGTCTGGGGCTTGATCCTGAGCGCCTTTATGAGCCGATGGCTTCACTTGAGACGCCGGAGAAGGTCAAGGTTTTGCTGGCGCAAGCGCTCTTCGGCAACCCGGATGTCCTCCTCCTCGACGAACCTACGAACCACTTGGATCTGGTGGCGATTGAGTGGTTGGAGGAATTTTTGATTAACTTTGAAAATACCGTCATTGTCGTTTCGCATGACCGGCATTTTCTGAATCAAGTTTGCACGCACATTGCGGATATCGACTTCGGCAAAATTACGCTCTTCAGCGGCAACTACGATTTCTGGTATGAATCTTCCCAGCTTTTGCTTCGCCAGATGAAGGAATCCAATCGTAAAAAAGAAGAAAAAATGCATGAACTCCAAGACTTCATCGCGCGTTTCAGCGCCAATGCTTCGAAGTCACGTCAGGCTACCTCGCGAAAGAAGCTCCTTGAGAAAATCGAGTTGGACGAGATCCGCCCGTCTTCGCGCAAGTACCCGTATATCGCCTTCAAACCGGATCGCGAAATCGGCAACGATGTTCTGTGGGTCGAAAATCTCACGATTCAAGATGACGATGCACTCACTGACACCCCGCTAACCGGCACTCCGCTAACCGGCACCACGCTAAGCGACACCCCACTCACCAGCACTTCGCTAACCGACACCCCACTCACCAGTACTTCGCTAACTGGCACCCCGCAGGATGTTTCGGGAAAACTTTTGCTTGATAATATCTCCTTCCGGGTTGAACGAGAAGATAAGATAGTATTTATCGCAGAAGTTGAAAAATCAACTTCTGCGCTGTTTGAAGTGCTCATGGGCTCCCGAAAACCTGCTTCCGGCGAGTTTAAGTGGGGTACCACCACAAGCCAAGCCCATTTTCCGAAGGAATACGAGGACCTCTTCCGGTCGGATGCTTCGATCGTCGACTGGCTCTGGCAGTATACGGATTCCCGTGATGAAACGTACGTCCGGGGTTTCCTAGGTCGGATGCTGTTTAGTGGTGAAGAAGCGCTGAAGCCGGTCAATGTCCTCTCCGGAGGCGAAAAAGTCCGTTGTCTCCTCTCACGGATGATGCTCTCGGGAGCGAATATTCTGCTTCTTGACGACCCGACAAACCATCTTGATATGGAGTCGATCCAAGCTTTGAATAACGCGCTCATTAGTTTTCCGGGTGTTATCCTCTTCACTTCGCATGATCACCAATTTATCCAGACGATTGCGAACCGAGTCATCACGATTGACCGGGCCGGTAGGATCCAGAATTATGAGATGACTTATGACGACTTCCTTGCGAAGAACAAAGATATTATGAAATCACGTGTCTACAGCTTCCCCGGTGAGGCCGAGTGAACGCCGGTCAAACAAGCCAGTCAAACAAGTTAGTCAAGTAAATAGAGGCACGCCTCGAGCCAAGATCGGATATCTTCTTGGACTTCGTTGGCGTTTTGTTCATGGAGCAGGTCATGGCGGGCTCGGGGGTACCCTTTCAGAGAGACATATTGGATGCCGCCTTGTTTCATGAGGCTCGCGAGGCGAAAGGACTCCTTGGCTACACCGCTGTCCGCACCTCTGCCCTGACGACCGCCTATCGGATCGTCCTCACCATAGAGGATGAGGATGGGAGAATCTTTTGGCATATCGAGGACGTTTTCGTCTTTGGCCAAAATACCAAAGGTATGATTGAGGTCGCTGCAGAGGCGGCAAGTGGGGACGAAGTTCGCATAAGGATCCTTCGCCAACGCCTGCCCGACTTCCTGTGAGCTGGAGACCCAAGTGAAACTTGATTTACGGGGGACAAAACTCTTGCTCAGCCGTTTCAGGTAGGCTGAATAGAGACGCTTCGGGCGGCAGCGTTCCTTGCGAAACAAACTGAGCGTTTGCAGAAACCAACGGTTCAGCCCGACGCGCCAAGGTCTTTGCCCATAAGTGGAGAGCAAAATTGCCCCGGAAACTTCTTCCGGCCAAGTAAACAGGAAACGCCTCACGAAGAGCGAACCCATGCCCGCCCCGAGCAGGATCATCGGTTTCTCAGGATACAAATCCCGGTGAAGTCTTGTGAGCATCAAGATGTCCGCCAGGACGTAGTCATCGCCACGGGTCGGGCCGAAGTACCCCAGATCCTCCTCGTATTCCGCGGATAAGCCATGCCCCAGCAGGTCGTGGCCAAAGACCAAGTACCCACTCTCGGCAAGGTATTCGGCGAAGGGCTCGAATTGACCCATGTAGCCGATTAAATTGTGACAGATGTGAACCAGCGCCTTGACCTGCCCACCGGGTGTCCAACGCACAGCATAAAGTTGGGTATGCCCATCACGTGAGGGGAAGCGGAACTCTTCTTTGGTGACCATGAATGCCCTTTCAAAAATCTAGGTAAATTCGATTTTCTATTGTAACACATGTTGCACCGCACAGAAATAAAACTTACATCCGCATGATGGCGTCTCCGGCCAAAGCCGATCGCTCACACTCTGATTCCAGAAGGGACACTTGATAGCAAAGAGGTGAGCCCTTCATCTTCTCCGAAGCATAGCTCAGGCCATTCGTCCGCTCATCAAGCAAGGGGTGGTCAATCTGGTTGGGGTCGCCCAAAAGGATAATTTTCGTCCCTTTGCCGGCGCGTGTGATAATGCCTTTGGCCTGTTTCGGCGTAAGATTTTGCGCTTCGTCAATGATTAAATAGGTCTGCGTAATCGAGCGGCCGCGAATGAAATTCATGGCTTGTGACGTAATAATCTCTCGGTCGAAGAGTTCGTCAATTTTGCCCTTCAGTTCCTTTTCGTTCGTAAAACGCTGCTTCTCATCCTGGTCAACCAGAATTTCCAGATTGTCGATAATCGGGCGGATCAGTGGGGCGATTTTCTCTTGCTCATCGCCCGGCAGGAAACCGATGTCGTCATCAAACTGTGCGTTTGGTCGGCAAATGAGAATTTTGCGATACTGGCGATCCTCTTCCTGAACGATCTTTTCCAAACCAACAGCCAGGGAATAAAACGTCTTCGCTGTGCCGGCCTTGCCTTTCACGATGACCAAAGGCGCCTTATCCGCATCCGTCATCAAAGCCTCTTGGAGAAAATACTGCCCGACATTGCGTGGACTGACACCATAGGGGTGATTCTTCTGATAACGGAGCGGCACAATTTTCTCACCATCGTAACGCCCCAGAAGCGTCTTCCGGTTCGACTGGTCGGCTTCCAAAACAAAAAACTGATTCGCAACCGGTGAGACCTTATGGTGTTGCCCTTGCTCGTCAACTGTATACACAAGATCCGGATCAATGCCGCTCTTAAAAGTCGCAAATTCTTCCTCAGGAACATAGACTGTCTGGCGGCCTGAATATTGCGCTGCGGCAACCGGGGCTTGCTCCGTTGTGAAGTCTTCAGCCGCAATATCCATGATCTGCGCCTTGATCCTCACAATAATATCCTTTGTCACCAAAATCGGATTCAGACCTTGATGCTTAAGCCCTTGGCAGACCTTCAGGATTCGGTTATCCGCCTTGTTCTCCACGAAGCCTGCCGGCAAAACCTCATCGACATGGTTAATTTCCACCTTGAGATTGCCGCCATTCGCGAGCTCCACACCTTCAGTGAGGTTGCCTAACTTCCGGCATTCCTCGATGTAACGGATTGCCTGCCTGGCGTTGATGCCACGTTCACCTTCCGCAATCTTGAGACCGTCTAACTCCTCAAGTACGGCAACGGGCAGGATCACTTGGTTGTCCTCGAAACATTCCAGTGCATACGGAGCCTGAATCAGGACATTCGTGTCCAATATGTAGGTTTTTCGCACGATTATCGTCCGCCTTTCCCTAACGGAGGGAACAAGTATCTGAGCTCCCTGGGGGCATCGTGCTCCCTCCAAATGGTCAATCCCTTGTGGTCAAGGCATTAGCAGACCACAAAATCTTGACTCCTAAGTCCATTCTACAACAATTTTCAGAACGCACGTTAGGAGAAGATTAAAAATTAATAACAAGTGAGCTGGGTGTGTAATCTTGCTGTATCATTTGGCCTCATTGTGGCGCCGCCGCAGAACTTTACATTTAAAGTTCTGCGGTACTCGCACTCGCACTCGTATTTGCGGCACCGGCGCGATGCGCTTTGTACTTTTCGGTATTCTGGTTTTCCAGGCCGACCTGCCATTTGACCGGCAAGTGCGACGCGTCGTAGAAATAATCGACCCGAATCCGGCTGCCTTGGTTCTCGTCAGCGGCATCGGGACCGCCTTGGTAGAAGACATGCGAGACGCCGGTATTGGCTGAGATCAGACGTTCGGTGTCTTCCGGCGGCGTGCCGGTCAAGAAAGAGCTCAGCATCTGGAGCGCGAAGCCGTGGCTCACGACAATCACGGTCTTGCCGGGGTTTTCCCGGCAAATTTCAAGGAAGGCGCGCACAACGCGTTCGTAGACTTGCGCGCCGCTCTCGCCATTGGGCATCTCTACGCGGTACGGATGCAACATGATATTTTCCATGGTTTCCGGGTAGTCGCGAACGTTGTCGGTGTGCGAGCGCATCTCCATGTCGCCGCCGTCGATTTCTTGCAGGCCGGGCATGACGATGGGCGTTAGGCCTAAGGCTTCGGCCAAAGGCGCAATCGTCTGTTGGGTGCGAACGAGATTGCTGACGTAAATTTTGTCGATTTTCGTGCCGGCATCGAGAAATCGTTTCTTCAAAAACTCTGCTTGTTCAAAACCAGCCTCATTGAGAGGAATATCGGAAGAGCCCTGGAAATAACCGGTGTGGTTGAGCTCCGTGGCGGCATGGCGGATTAGATAAAGTTCGGTTGCAGTAGACATAAATACCTCATTTCTGATTGCTTGTAGGATCGGTGGCTATGGGTGCAAGGCTGATGTTTGCTTCTTCAGCCAAGCGGGAGATGGTTAGGTTGACTCGGTGCGTAATTTCCATATGTTGGCCGTAATCGTCGGTGGTTTGGAAGCGGCAGCGCCAGATCAGTGCGTCGCGTCCGTAGCCGGTGAAGTAGAAGGATGCCGTATTTTCGATGACTCCGGGGTCTTTGGCCAAAGCCGCCAGCACCTCCCCCCGGAACTTTTCCAACACATCCGTGGACGTTTGACGAAGCGGAATCTCAAGGTCTGCGAGGCGGATCTGGCGTTTCGTGCCATTCACAATCACAGCAGAGCCCAAGATCGAGTTCGGCACCGTAAGGGTGCTGCCATCAATTGCCCGAACTCGGCTGGAGCGAAGCCCTATGGTTGTCACGGTACCCGAAACTTTGCCTGAAGAGGAGTTCGTCTCAATCCAGTCGCCGACATCAAAGGGTTTATCCAACATGATAGCGAGGCCCGCGACAAGATTCGATGCTGTGTCTTGGGCGGCGAGGGCGACCGCGAGACCGCCGATACCGAGTGAGGTCAGAAGGCCGCTGAGATTGGTGAGCCACTGCTCCAGCACCATGATGATGCCGAGAACAATGACGAAGACCAGCACAGCGGAACTCAAATATTTGCGAGCTGTTACGGTCAGCTGGGAAGGAAGTTCGCTGCTATGCGATTCGACTTCATCCAGCAAATGGCGGACGGTGTCGTAGAGAGTCCAGAACGCGATGATGATCAGCAAGGAATTGAGGAGTTTCCGGAGAAAGTCGGTGAGCACCGCCGGAAAAGGGAAAACCGGCAGGAGAATCAGCGCGACACCGCAGACCAGAAACCAGCCCAGAGGCTTCACGAGGGCGGGGCGGATCCGATCGGCTTTCGCCGGATTGCTCTTGCGAAGGCCCAAAAATATGCCTTTCAATAAAAGATCCGCGATTTTCTCACGTAAAAAAAAGATGACAAGCAGACAGGCGGTGGCGATCCCGGTCTGAATCCATTGTTCTGTCGACATGTGGCTCCTCCTAGATTCAGTGCTAGACGATTCAGTGCTAGGCAATTCAGTGCTAGACATAGTATACAAGATCAAACGAAGAAATTTGTTGAAAATACGTTAAGAGAAAGTGGACTGAGGGTGGTTTGTGCGGCTTTGGCCAAGAAAGCGTGACAATTTTCTGCTGTCATTATGCTACCATAACCTTGTGATTGTAAAACAAGGAGAGTAACTCTTATGATTATCGAACCGAAGATCAGGCAGTATATCTGCACAACCGCCCATCCTGATGGCTGCCGCGAGCATGTCCGGGAACAAATCGACTATGTCAAAGGCCAGAAGAAAATCGAAGGCAAAATCAAGAATGTGTTGGTCATTGGCTCTTCAACCGGCTATGGACTTGCGACTCGCATTTCTGCGGCCTGGGGAATGGGTGCAAATACTGTGGGCGTGATGTACGAGCGTCCGGCATCGGACAAGCGTACTGCCTCGGCTGGCTTCTACAATAATGAAGCATTTCTGTCCTTTGCTGAGGCTGACGGCTTGGCGGCTGTGACCATTAATGCCGATGCCTATTCCCTGGAGGGTAAAGAAGAAACGCTCCGGCGCTTCCGCGAACTCGTCCCCGGAGAGAAGCTCGATTTGGTGGTGTATTCTTTGGCCGCACCCAGACGCACCATGGCTGACGGAACGGTCTACAACTCTGTGATCAAGCCCGTGGGAGAACCCTACACGAATAAAACGCTGAATTTAGCCGATAACACGATTGGCGAAGCGACGATCGAACCCGCCACGGATACTGAAGTCTACGACACGGTCATGGTTATGGGCGGCAGTGACTGGGAAGACTGGATGCATTTCCTGGACGAGAATGACGCCTTGAATGAAGGCGCGATCACGCTCGCGTATTCTTATATCGGACCCAAGATCACTCAAGGGATCTACTATACCGGCAGTATTGGTCATGCGAAACAGGATCTGTACGAGACGGCTGAGCGCATGCGGGTAACCTATGAGGACAAGTACCAAGCATATGTTTCCATCAATAAGGCCGTAGTAACCCAGGCGTCCTCCGCCATCCCTTCCATCGGTCTTTATATTTCAATCTTGTTCAAAGTGATGAAGCGACTTGGCACTCACGAAGGCTGTATTGAGCAGATGTACCGCATGCTTTCGGACCGTGTGGTTACGGAAACCGGAACCATCGTCACCGACGACGAGAAGCTGATTCGTCTGGACGACTGGGAGATGTCTTCCCTGGTTCAAGACCCTGTCACCGCTGCTTGGAGTGTCGTGAACACCGAAAATGTGTCGAAATACTGCGACCTCGAAGGGTACTGGGAAGATTTCTACCAGCTCTTCGGCTTCAAATTGCCAAACGTCGACTACACGAAAGACGTGGATTTACTGACCAACATTGGCCGCGGCTGATGAGGGGTTGATGAGGGGCTGATGAAGGCCTGATGAAGGCCCGAAAATTAAATCACCGCAGAACTTTACATGTAAAGTTCTGCGGTGATTCTGTTTACAGCAGGAGTCTCTTTTTCAACAGGAGACTTTTTTACAGCAGGAGCCCCTTTTCAAAACTTTTCCGTATCAAATTTTCCATCATCGGCCAGAGCTTCGGCAACTCGCTGCGGATCGGTTCCGCGCGTTTCAATACGTCATCCACGGTGACCTGATTTTCGACCCAACTCCGCCCGTCGCTGAAAGCATTCAGCATCATTGGCTGAAGGCGGTCGAGGGCATTGGCGAAGCGGGCTTCCGGCGTTTCCATCGCCTCGAATTCCTCCCAGTAAGCGCGTAGGGCCGGGCCTTCCGCGCCGGGAAGCATAGCGTAGAGTTTGTCGGCAGAAGCCAGTTCGCGGGCGGTTTTGGACTCGTTGCCGGTTTTGTCATAGGCATACGTGTCGCCCGCGTAAATTTCAACAAGGTCATGGACGAGGCACATGGTGACGACTTTGGCTATGTCTGTGCCGGCCGGGGCTTCAGGTGCCAGAACCAAAGCCATCATGGCGAGCTGCCAAGAGTGTTCCGCATCTGTTTCAGGCCGGCTCTGGTCAGCGAGATAGGTGTGGCGGATGATACTTTTCATTTTGTCCAGTTCAATGATGAACTCCAGCCTTTTGCGGTTATCTTCATCAGCAAGGGCGAAAAGCTCGGCCCCTTTTTCACGAATTTCAGAATCGCCCATTGCTTGCTCCCTCCGACACAGCCTCTAACGCTCCATCCAACGCAGCCTCCAATACAGCCTCCAGCTGGTCAATTTCTGCCGCTGTGGTTGTCGCGGTCAGAACAAAGCGACAAACCGCCTGCTCATCCGTTTCATGATCCACTTCGAACACCACTTCGTTCGCCGCTAAATAATCACGCACGGCCAGTGGCAGCGTGACGAAAATTTGGTTACTCTCGGCAGGCCAGGTCAACGTAAAACCTCGCGAGGTGAAAAGATCCGCCAGCGAGAAGGCGTAGCGGTTGGCCTCGGCAGCGAGTGAAAAATATAAGGTATCCTCAACTTGTTCGGCCTTGTCGCCGCCAGCCGTCTCCAGCAAACGTTCGAACATGATTGCGGGGACGAAGCCCTTCGCCAGCATGGCGCCGCGGTTCTTGATGAGCCGGGGCATCTCCTCGCCCATCTGCAGGTTCGTCACCAGTGCCTCTCCGAAAAGCGCGCCGTTTTTCGTTCCCCCGATATAGAACATATCGGTCAATTGGGCGATATCCGTTAAGGTCAGATCATTTTTTGGGCTGGCCAAAGCAGCCCCCAAGCGCGCTCCATCGAGGAACAGCAGCAACTTCTTTTCCCGACAGTAAGCGGAAAGTGTTTCAAGTTCTGCCTTCTTGTAAATGGTGCCGACTTCTGTGCTGTTAGAAATGTAGACCATACGGGGTTTCACACGCGCCGGATCTTGATGAATCTTAAGAATTGGCTCTACGTCTTGCGGGCGCAATTTGCCGTCAACCGTGCTGACTGTCAAAATTTTGTGACCGGAAGCTTCAATCGCGCCCGTTTCATGAACATTGATGTGCGCAGTCTCTGCGGCAAGCACCGCCTCATGTGGCCAGAGTGCCGAGCTGATCGCCACCAGATTACTGACCGTTCCGCCGGCCAAAAAGTGGACTGACAAATCTTCAGAACCAGCCAAACGTCTGATGGTGGAGGCGGCTTTGGCCGTAAATTCATCCTCACCGTAACCCTTACTGCGAACGCCCTGCTGAGCGGCTAGTGCCTCCAGGACCGCGGGGTGGCAGGTTTCTGAATAATCATTGCGAAAATACATCTTCTCTCCCATATCTTCTTGCTCTGCATGAGCGTACTACGTGAACTAAGGCTTGGTGGTCTCATCGGTGACCTGCGGATCAGGTGGCTGGGCCTCCGAGCCTTGCTGTTCCGAATCTTGGGGTCTTGAATCTTGCGCCTCTGGAATTTGCGATTCTGAACCTTCAGGAGTATTGGAGTCCCTCGTTTCCGTTCCTAAAGGCAAACCGAGATACTTCTTCCAATCCGGGTGCTCTGCTTTGCGAGTCGGAGGAGCGGAAGGTTTCACACTCCAAGAGGTGTAAGAACCGCTCGTAATCTCATCATCGATGTGGTAACGATATTGGTCATTCCCGCTGTGTTGCCTCATGGTGAAGCGCAGCATAGCTGTATTTCTGGCGTCTTCGGCTTGATTCCAACTCTCGAGCGGATGGGCCAGCAGGAGAACAACGGAACGAGGCTCCATGACCACGTAATTATCAAGGATCGGAGCTTCGTCGATATCCTCGTTGAAATTCGTTTCAAGTGGAAGCGAAGTATCAATAATTTGATACCAAAATTCGTGATGGGGCAGATCGGGAAGCAAAACCGGTATGCGCTCCCAGCCTGCGTTCACGCCCAGATAGATCACCTCGTCGCGCAGGTCAAATTCATCTCGTCCCGCAAACAGGATCCCCACGAAGTGATTATTCGGATCGTCGCCCAGATACCAAGGTTTCTTCCCATGTTTTGAGGTTTCGGGCAGGCCACAGGTGGCAGGCTTGCTGCTGCCCCTGAGAATCGGGTGATGCTTGCGGAAGCGGATCATTTTACGCCAGAATTCGAAATAGGTGCGATTCTTCTCCAGCATTGTCCAATCAAGCCAGGAAATTTCATTGTCTTGACAGTAGGGGTTATTATTGCCGTACTGTGTGTTTCTGAATTCATCACCGGACAGGATCATCGGTGTGCCAATGGAGGCCAGTAAAACAACGCAAGCATTCAACATGAGTCTTTGGCGCAGGGCTAAGATATTGGGATCCTGGGTGTCCCCTTCTGCCCCGCAGTTCCAACTGTTGTTATTGTTCTCCCCATCGGTGTTGTTCCAGCCATTCGCCAAGTTATGCTTCTCGTTGAAACTGTAAAGATCGTTGAGGGTGAAGCCGTCATGGCAAGTGATGAAGTTCACGGAAGCATGAGTGCCTCGGGTTTCAATCGGATAAAGGTCGCGAGAGCCGGTAATGCGGTCGGCTGCTTTTCCAGCCATGCCGTAATCACCTTTTAAGAAGCAGCGCATGTCGTCGCGATAGCGGCCATTCCACTCCGCCCAGCGGTTCCACGAGGGGAAACTGCCGACCTGGTAGAGGCCACCGGCGTCCCAGGCTTCAGCGATGAGCTCGACGTTTTTGAGAATCGGGTCATAGGCCAAAGACTCCAAGAGCGGCGGGTCACTCATCGGGGTTCCGTCTTCGCGGCGCCCCAAAATGGAGGCCAAATCGAAACGGAATCCGTCAATATGGTAAGCGGTTACCCAATAGCGGAGGCTATCCAGAATCATCTGTCGCACAATCGGGTGGTTGGCGTTTAACGTGTTGCCGCAACCGGAGAAATTCAAGTAGTGCCCGTCCGGGGTGAGCATGTAGTATATTTTATTATCAAAGCCGCGGAAGTTTATGTAAGGCCCCCGCTCATCCCCCTCTGCCGTGTGGTTGAACACAACGTCCAAGATGATTTCGATGCCGTTGTTGTGGAGGGCTTTCACCATTTGTTTGAATTCATCGCCTTCAATATGAAGTTCACTATGCGATGAATAATCCTTATTCGGTGCAAAGAAACTGACGGGGTTATACCCCCAGTAGTCGGTCAGGAGTTTCCCCTCATGGACACGTGCTGAGCCTACGGAGTCGAATTCAAAAACCGGCATGAGCTCGACGACATTGATGCCCAAGCTCTTGAGATATGGGATTTTCTCAATGATTCCGGCGAAAGTTCCTCTGGCATGTACATCGGAAGTGAACGATGCGGTAAAACTCTTGACATGCATTTCATAGATGATCATTTCATCTTGTTTGATTTTCGGAGGCTGCGCGCGCCCCCAGTCGAAGGTATCGACCGTCACGGCGGCGCGGTAGGGATAACGGTTTTTCTGTTTGCCGGTTTGTTCGGAACGAATGATGACCTGGCGGGCGTAAGGGTCGATGACTGCTTGTTTCCTGTCAAAGTACTGCCCGCGCTGCGGATTATAGGGTCCGTCTAAACGGAAGGCGTATTCGAGATTGGTAATGTCCAGATCAAATACGATCATGGAGTACACGTCGCCTACCCGGTATTTCTCCGGGAATGGGATGATTGCGTAGGGTTCTTCTGCATTTTTCGTAAAGAGAAGTAAATCGATGGCGGTTGCGCCCTCCGAATGGACAGTGAAACTGACCCCGCCCGGCAAGGCGACTGCGCCGTTTTGCAGGTAAAATCCCGGGCGCACAGGAAAATCGTACCAAATGTCCAGCGGTTCCAAGGTTTTATTGACGCGCTCTTGCCAATCATCTTGAACGGGATGAGCAGTTTGAACTGGTTGAGCCGTTTGGACAGGTTGAGCCGTTTGGATAGCGTCGTTTGGGAGGTCCTTGTTCCGAGTATCACCCCCGGAATTAGTCTCCATAATTGTATGATCAGACATGAATTATTCTCCAGACTCTACGGCAAAGGCTTGAGGCTTCAGTTTCGCTTGCTACTACTTACTACTGAACTACTGCACTACTGCACAACTGCACAACTGCAGGGGTGCGTTACTGCGGCTTTGGCCAATGCGTTTGGACTTCTTCTCAAGTAATTATAGCGGAACTGTCACATTCCGAATAATAAGAAGATAAGACCCAGCACCAGCCAGAGCAAACCCAGACCTAACAGAAACACAACCCGAAACCGCTTCTGCTTCATTTCGCGCCAAGGTTCGCCTTTCTTCTTCGCCAGTAGATAATCTATTCCGTAGGCGAGGAAAACCGGCAAACTGAAGACTAGCCCCCAGCGGCCATTGGTCAGGAAAACAAGGCTCAGGGCCGGGGGAGTGCCCAAACTCGGATCCGCAACGGCTTGTAATCTCTGCATGATGTCCATCACCGGAAACAGGATGAGTAGGAGTGCTGCAAAATAGAACCAATACTTGCCGATTACCTCGGCAACGGTCATATCGTTCAGTTTGTTTCGCTTTGAGGCTTTCCGTTCAAGCATGTCGCGCTGGCGCTTGTCTGCTTCTTCCGCAGATTTCTCCCAGCGCTCGCGAAGGCCTCCTTTTTTTGTGCTCATAAGGTTCGAATTCGCTCCCTTTCTTGCTTCCCGGCATGTGGCATTGCGGCGTTTAGCTGTGCGGCATTGCTATGTATAGTGCGCTACTCTGCCTCAGTCAAAAAAGGCGAAACCATCGCTCTTGCGGCAATCTCCTCCTCAAGTTGGAGGCTGAATTCTTTGGCCGAAAGCGTACTATTTTTCTGATGGTCACGAAGCCTCAACGAAACTTCACCCGAAGCCATCTCCTGGTCGCCCAGAATCAGCATGTACGGCACTTTCTCCACTTGGGCTTGGCGAACTTTGAAACCAATTTTCTCGTTGCGATCATCGACGGTGGCACGGGCGCCTTTGGCCTTAAGATCCGCCTCAACTTCCTTGGCATAAGCCAAACTGCGATCCGTAATCGGCATAATGCGAACCTGCTCGGGAGCGAGCCAAGTCGGGAACTTGCCGCCGAAATGCTCGATCAAAATTCCAATGAAGCGCTCAACTGAACCGAAGACCACGCGGTGAATCATGATCGGCTGGTGACGCTCGCCGTCCGCGCCAATATACTCGGTTTTGAAACGCTGGGGCAGCTGGAAGTCCAACTGAATCGTACCGCACTGCCAAGTTCTGCCGAGCGAATCCTCCAGGTGGAAGTCCAGCTTCGGACCATAAAATGCGCCATCACCTTCATTGATCACATAGGGCATGCCCATGGCTTCAACCGCTTCACGGAGTGCATCCGTCGCCATGTCCCATTCTTCCTTCGTCCCCATGGAGTCTTCCGGCTGGGTGGAGAGCTCGATATGATATTTGAAACCAAACTTCGTATAGACTTCATCAATCAAACGCACAACGCCGATGATTTCATCCTTCACTTGCTCAGGCGTCATGTAAATATGCGCATCATCTTGGTTAAAAGCACGCACCCGCATCAAGCCATGCATTTCACCGGATTTTTCGTGCCGGTGCACCAGCCCGATTTCCGCCATACGCAGCGGCAGATCGCGGTAAGAGTGGGGCGACGAATTGTAGACCAGAAGACTCCCCGGACAATTCATTGGCTTAATCGCGAAGTCCTCGTCGTCAATCTTCGTCGTGTACATGTTGTTCTGGTAATGATCCCAGTGGCCGGAAGTTTCCCAGAGCTCTCGGTTCAGCATGATCGGCGTCGAAATTTCCTTATAGCCATCCCTCGTGTGGAGTTCACGCCAATAGCTCATCAGCTCATTCTTAAGGATCATGCCGTTGGGCAGAAAGAACGGGAATCCGGGGCCTTCTTCAAGGAGCGTGAACAAGCCCATTTCCTTGCCGAGACGGCGGTGGTCGCGTTTTTTGGCTTCCTCAATGCGATCAAGGTGGGCTTTGAGGTCCGCTTTGTTCGGGTAGGAGGTGCCATAAATACGAGTCAGCATCTGCTTCTTCTCGTCGCCACGCCAATATGCGCCGGCCACAGACGTCAGTTTGAAAGACTTCACAGCCTTCGTGTTCATCAAGTGAGGGCCCGCGCAAAGATCAATAAATTCCCCTTGCTTGTAGAAACTAATCGTCTCCCCCTCCGGCAGGTCGTTGATCAGTTCAACCTTATAGGGCTCGCCCCGTTCCGCAATGAGTCGGAGCGCTTCGTCTCTCGGCAGTATGAAACTCATGATGTCGAGTCCCTCTTTGACGATCTTCTTCATTTCCGCTTCAATCGCTTCAATATCACTTTCGCCAAAGCCGCCCTCCACATCTATGTCATAGTAGAATCCGTCTTTTATAGCGGGTCCGATGGCCAACTTCGCCTCCGGATACAGCCTTTTCACAGCCTGCGCCATGATATGGGAAGTGGTATGCCAAAAAGCGTGCTTCCCTTCGGGATGGTCAAAAGTCAAAATATTGACCGCACAATCCTTGTCCACGATGCGTCTCAAGTCTCCCGGAACCCCGTCAATTTCGGACGCACACGCGACCCTCGCCAGCCCTTCACTGAGGTCTTGTGCGATTGCATACGTGCTAAGGGGCTGGTCATATTCTCTGACGCTGCCGTCTTTCAATGTGATTTTCATTTTTTTCTCCTCTACTCTTCTGCTCTTCGTTTGGTGTAGATTTTGCAACTTTTCTACATTAGCCGTACTTCAATGTTCCTTCCGGAAACAAAATCCAAAAAGAAAAGCACCCCCAGACAGGCCAATAATGCTGCCCAAGGGTGCTTAATAAACACGGTTCCACCTTGTGATTTAACTCATCTCTCCTTAACGCGGAGTCAGACGTGTTGTTCCTCACAACAAGCTCCGAAGTGGTCTTCCTCTGTCAGCTGACTACGAAAAGCTCTCAACCTAAGGCTCTTCTCTCTGTATCGCCGTGCCGTCAGACTACTCTCTTCATCAACAGCATTTCCATGCATTATGAATGCTCTTTCGCGATAATGCAAGAAAATCGGTTACCACATTATTTCACTTCTTTTTCACTACATAAGTTTAAAATTAAACTTATGTAGTGAAAATGCACGTAAACCTACCTACCTACCATAAAACAACGATTTCGAAGAGAAGACCGAATCCGAGGTCAGATCAATGCCAAGCTGTCGACAAACTTCATCGTCGCCTTTGGCCGGAATCACAGTGCTGTGAGCCTGGCAGCCGCGGAGATTGGAGAGCTCCTTAAGCGCCGCCTCGGCCATGGGATTGGTGGCCGCTGAAATCGACAGAGCAACCAGAATTTCCTTCGCATCAAGGGCATCGAAATGCTGGCCTAGGATATCCTTTTTCAGCGTGTGGATCGGCTTCAAAATGACCGGCGACAAGAGGTGTAGAGGATCCGCAATGCCTGCCAAAGCCTTCACCGCATTCAACAAACACGCGGAGATGGATGTCATCCGAATCGATCCCTTACCGGTGACCACTTTGCCATTCGGGAGCTCCAAAGCCGTAACCTGCACCGTAGGACCATCGCCGTTTTCCACAGTCCCTTCGGCAAGTTTCGCAGCGTACTCCCGCGCCGGCATGACCACGCTGCGGTCTTCCTCCCGGAGCTGCATTTCATCCATCAGAAGTTTGCCGCGCTGGGAAACCTCTGCGCTGATCAAGCCTTTTTTGTAATCAGTAGCCAAATGGAAACTTCTGCGGATAATTTCCTGGTTGGCCGCTTCCCTCACCACTTCATCATCCGTAATGCAGAAGCCTACCCGGTTAACACCCATGTCTGTAGGTGAGTGGAAAGGAATTTGTTCACCGTAAATTTTCGTCAAGATGCGCTTCAACAAGGGAAAAGCATCAATATCTCTGTTGTAATTAACGACCGAAACGCCTGCATACTCTAAATGATAAGGGTCAATCATGTTGACATCCATAAGGTCTGCCGTTGCCGCTTCGTACGCAACATTAACCGGATGTTTCAGCGGCAGATTCCAGATTGGAAAAGTCTCAAATTTCGAATAACCGGCCTTATTGCCCAGCTGTGTTTCATGATAAAGCTGACTCAAACACGTAGCCAGCTTGCCGGAGTTTGGCCCGGGGGCCGCCACAACAACCAGCCGTTTACTGGTTTCAATATAAGGATTCGACCCATAGCCTTCCGGACTGACAATCGTATCCACATCCAGCGGATACCCTTCCGTGTAGGCGTGGGTGTAGACAGTAATATTTCGCCTGCGGAGGCGGTTCATGAAGACTTGCGCAGCCGGCTGGCCACTGTAGCGGGTAATCACCACACTATTCACTTCCAAGCCCCACGTATAGAAATCATCCATCATCCGCAGCACTTCATCATCGTAAGTAATGCCGTAATCGCCGCGAATTTTGCTCTGCTCAATGTCTCCGGCATACACGCAAATGATGATTTCCGTCTCATCTTTCAAGCGTTGGAGAATCTTCACTTTCGCATCCGGATCGAAACCCGGCAGCACACGCATGGCATGCAGATCCCCAATCAGCTTACCGCCGAATTCGAGGTACAGCTTGTCATATTGGTTCACTCGCTCCAGTATGTAACTGGATTGCTCCTCAATATATTTCTCACAGTTAAAACCAATTTTCATTCCCATCCTCGTATATCCCATCCTCGTACCTCCAAAACGAGATTATACCGTAAAGCGTCGCCTCACATTCAAATCTTTTTGAAGGATCTTTTGCGGATCTTTTGGCGATCTTTTGGCAAGTTCATTTGGTTCATTTGGTTCATTTGGTTCATTTCCGTTGGTTCATTTGCCGTTGGATCATTTTCGTTCGCTTACGCTCTTTTGGCCAAAGCCGCAACCCGCTAATGTGCGAAATTATTCAGAATTATTTTCCGGGTTCACCCGATTTACGAGAATTTTAGGTAAATTTTACCTGGCAATCCCCGGAACCCGCCCACCGAATGTTTTTGCAGGTGTATAATAATTGTTAATCGCAAAATTTGGAACCAATCGAGAGGTGGTACATATGAAGACAGAATGGTCCCTCAGTAATGACAAAGTTATCCTGAACTTCTCCCTTAAATATTACACAAGCACGGATGAGATTCTCAGCAGTGAGTCATTCCGCTCCTTGATCGAGCACTTCCTGCGAAACGCCGAGAAAGATCAAATTTCGCAAGACTATCAGCAACTACAGCGCTTCTTCCCTCAAGAAGACATGGCCGAGCGGATCAAGGCAATCACACGCGTTGCGGGTCTCCTCTCCTCCATGAACAGCAAAGAAATTGCAGCGACGATTCCGGAATACAGTTGGATCTATTCCGAGCGTGTCATCGTCAGACATTTAGTTGAGTCGATTTATAAGTATTGGCGCCGCTTAGAGCGTTACTGCGTTCTCTTCAATACAACCTCATCTAAGGGCCTTGCCACAGCGATGTTCATCAATGCGAAGAAACAGTACGACAATCTGGTGCTCAACACCTACCGTACCATTAATCGCAACTTGACCTTGAGCGAGACATCCGTTTACCGTCAGGTACAGGCCGGTACCAATGTCGGCATGATTTGCCAAGAATATATTTGGCCGATTCCGCAAGGCTACGAGAAACTCCGTGGCATCCCTTTCATCAAGCAGCTTGTTATTGAAACCCCTTTCATCACCTACCCCAAGATGACTACCCGCACCGGCACGTTCAAGGAAGTCGACCAGAACCCGATGGATCGCATTGGCATCAATAATGATTACTTCTACTGCTATCCGTGTTTCGTCGGTGACCTTCTCTGCTATGTCTATGTGCACAGGGATTACTTGACGCACGGCATTTCACTGGCAAACCTTTTCCAAATGGCAACAGAACAGGAAACCGCCGGTCGCAAGCCCGATCTCCTCTACGTTTTCGGCGGCGACAACCATTCGGAAACACCTGAAACCGCTTTCTACCACGACGAACTGAATGACATGATGGTGGGCTTCGTTTCACACCACGACAACTTCGATTACTTCGGTTATATGAAGAAGATGATCTTAACGCTTCATAACGTTGCCCAGATTCGCAAAGGCTACTTGCCCATTCACGGTGCGATGGTCAATATTGTGCTCAAGGATGGCAAGAAGGCCAATGTCTGCATTATGGGTGACTCCGGAGCAGGAAAATCGGAGAGCATTGAGGCGTTCCGGGCTTTGGCCAACGACTACATCTCTGACATGACGATCGTCTTCGACGATATGGGAACCTTCCGCAAAGACCCCAAGACCGGCGATGTGATGGGCTACGGTACTGAAATCGGCGCCTTCGTTCGCTTGGATGACCTGGACACCGGCTACGCCTTCAAGGAGCTGGACCGCTCGGTCTTCATGAACCCGGATAAGGTCAATGCCCGCCTGATCAACCCTGTTGCGACCTACGGGGAAATTATGAAAGGCTACAAGGTCGACATCTTCGTCTACGCCAATAATTACCGCAAGCTCGAGGAAGGCGAACCGGCGATTGATGCCTTCGCCACGAAGGAAGAGGCGATTCCGGTTTTCAAGGAAGGTAAGCGTATGGCCAAAGGCACCACCAGCGAGAAGGGCTACACGACTTCTTACTTCGCGAATCCTTTCGGCCCTCTCCAGAAGAAAGAAGAGTCCGATATCCTAATCGACGAATACTTCACCACGCTCTTCGACAGGGGCGTGCACGTGGGCCAAATGTACACCCAGCTGGGTGTACCCGGCATGGAAACCAACGGTCCCCGCAAAGCCGCTATGGATCTCTTCGAGAGCATCAAAATGCTCGAAGACTAAGAGGCTAAATGCCCCATTCCATAAAAAACCTGATCAGTAAGCCGTCTCACCTGAGGCGGCTAATTCTTTTTCCCGGCTTTCTCCCGCATATCGTAAGTGGCCGCCTATGACCCTAAGCTACCGCATAACTTTTAATTTAAAGTTATGCGGCTCTTCATTTCACTCAATTCTTCATTTCACCCGATTCGCGATGTCACTCAATACGCCAAATCAGCGCCGTCGTAGGGCAGCCACAGAAGGGCGAAAATTTTCACGTTGATATCGGTTTTCTTGGGGCGCAGTTCAATCGTCTCGAGCTTCTCGTTGGCAGCATCATAGGAGGCGGCCAAAGCATCCAGCTCCGTCTGCATTTCCTGTTGGAGTTCTTCAAGATCCGCTTGGTAGGTTTCGAGGCTGGCTTTTGCTCTGTCAACATCACTTCCCTGTTGGCTGGCGCGGCCGGCAGATTTGGCAGCGGTAGCAGCTTTGTTGACGTTGGTGCGGCTCAGTTTGTTCTTACTGAAGAGAGCGCCTAAGATCGTGGAGCCGACATCCAGCACTGTGCTCATCTTGGCGGTGCTGGCTTGTTTTTCTTCGGCGTCGACTTTCTGTTCCGCCTTGCGAATCTTCTCTTCAAGGGTCTTAATGCGCTTGGCGTACTTCTCCCTGAGATCTTGAACCTTCTGGTCCCTCGTTTCGCGATTCTCCTGATGAACCCTGGCAACGAAGTCCCGTTCACTTTCGCCCGGCTTGGAGACGATCCCACTCACTGGATTTCGCAGAAGACTCAGCGTTTGCGTGCGATAGGCATAGTCTTTAAGATCCTTTTCCCATGCCGTGTAGCTCGACTTTTTCATGGCTGCCGTGGGTACTTTGGCAAATCTAGCCCCGGCCGGAGCTGCTGAAACCAGTTCGTCAGGTTCGGGTTTAGCGGAGGTTTCGGTGTTCCAGTCCACGGCCAAAGCCCCCTCCGCCACCGGTGTCGAGAAGATCTCTTCGCTGATTTCGGAAATTTTCTTTGCCGTGTCGTTGAAGGCTGAACTCACATAGGCATAGAGTGTTGGCTTATAAACAATGTTGCCGCTTCTGCTACGAGGCTCAAGGAAAAATTGTTTAACATCAGGCGGCAACTGGGGTGCGACCGCGCTGCCTGCGCTGCCCGCGCTCTGCTCAGCACTTGCCTGATTCACCGGAACTTCCGGGGAACCAGCAGCCACAGGAACCGCATCGGCTTGTGCCACAGGCTCCGTCACCGGCGGTGCCACAGGCTCAGCCGCCGGCACCGTCGGTGGCGCCGCTTCGCGAGGTTGGAGTTTCATAATTTGGTTTCTGGTCAGAGGGCCTGCCAGGTACGACATCGCCCAGCGGGTTTCGAAAATTTCCGGAGCGTCTTCGTGAACATTGTTCAGTAAGAACACGCGGGAAGACAAATTGGAGAGAAGTTGATCCAGATATTTTCGGTCAAATTTGGCCGAGGCTTCTGCCGACGCGCCTTGCAGGCCGTCCAATAAACGAGCTTTGTCCTGGTCTGTTTGCAAACGGCCGACAAACCAGGTCCCGATATTTGCCAAACCTTTGTAGTCCAAGTCAACAGGATTCTGGGTCGTCAAGACCACCCCCAAACCAAACGCACGCGCCTGTTTGAGAAGCGTGAGAAGCGGCTGCTTAGACGGCGGATTCGCCACCGGCGGGAAGAAGCCGTAGATCTCATCCATGTACAGAATCGCGCGCAAACTCGACGTGCCTGACTGCGCGCGCACCCATGAAAGCACTTGGTTCAAGAAGGAGGCGACGAAGAACATTCTCTCCGAATCATTCAGGTGATTGATTGACAAGATGGAGATCCGGGGTTTCCCGCTCTCGGTATAGAGCAAACTCTGAATATCCAGAGGTTCGCCCTGGGTCCAAGCCGCAAATTGAGGTGATGCCAGCAAATTATTAAATTGCATGGCGAGCTTAAACCGCTCGCCCGAAGGGTAGAATGTGTCGAGCGGCATCACGCCGACGGTCTCCAGATCGGGTTGCTGAATCGCTCTGATAAGCCCGGCTAAGTCTAGAGAACGCCCGCTTTGCCAGGCGTTCAGCAGAATATTCGAGAGAAGGATATGTTCGCGCGAGGTCAAAGGATCGGCTTCGATTCCCAAGAGTGCCAGCAGAGAAGACACCGTCGAGGAAGTATATTGGGCTAGGGTTTCCGAGTCTTGAAGAACGGCTTCCGAGGGCAGGTCCACTAGTTTCAGAATGGAGAGTGGTCGGCCGGCCGAAGAGCCAGGCGTGTAAATGGTGAACTCCACTTTCTCTCGCATCGTGCGGATGCGCTCCCCGTCTTGGCCCCAGTCTGCAAGGCCTTCGCGCCATTTCGCAGCCGTTGAAGCGGCGTATTCGTCAATGGTTTGGCCTTTGCGTTCAGCATCCGCCGCTTGCACCCAGGGGGCGAAATCTTCGGGAGCCAGGTCGGGGAAGCTCAGTAAGAGGTTACTCATGTCGCCTTTGGGGTCAATGACCAGGGCGGGAATCTGATCCATTGCCGCTTCTTCAAGCAAACTGATACAAAGTCCGGTCTTCCCGCTGCCGGTCATACCTACGCAAACCGCATGGGTGGTTAGGTCTTTGGAATCGTAAAGGAGTAGGTTTTCTGTCCTCTCCTTCTTGTCCATATCATAGACTTTACCCAGATAAAAACTACCAACTTTTTCGAAATCCTGCATTCGGGTTACCTCCAAGTTTTTTTGGCTGAAGCCTGTTGTTTTTGCTGACAAGAGTCGATGAAGCGAGCCAGTCCCTGCTGCCCCGCGTCGGTTTGCTTATAGACACCGGCGTCTTCTAATACCTTCACGAACACAAGGCCGGTTTCTTCTTCCACTAATCGATCAACGGTTTCGGGTGAAAATTCCTCATATTTGGTGCGAAGCTCCTGGATCCACGCAGCGTGCTTGCTGGTGGCGGCTTTGGCCAAAGGATCCGTCCCCTCAAGCAAACACTGTGAGACGGCTGCGAGCTCCGCCTTCAAGCGAGAGGGCAGCACCGCTAAACCCATCACTTCGATGAGCCCGATATTTTCCTTCTTGATGTGGTGGTAGGCCTGGCGCGGATGGAAGATCCCCAGGGGGCGCTCTGCTGTGGTGCGATTATTCCGCAAAACCAGATCCAGCTCATAAGCCTCACCCTTGCGGCGCGCAATCGGGGTGATCGTGTTGTGTGGCGTGTTACCGGTGTAGGCCAGGATCTCCTGCTCCGGATCCGAATACTCTCGCCACGCACGCAAAATCAGGTCCGCCGCATCGAGGAGTGTTGCCCTGTCGAGACTTCGCAGACGCAGCACCGACATCGGCCACTTCAGCACCTCGCCTTGTACGTCAGGAAATCCGCTCAACTGGAAGGTCCAAGCAGATGCCGCGCGCTCCATTGCAAATTCGTAGCGGCCGCCCTGGAAGTGGTCATGGGTCAGAATTGACCCGCCCACGATGGGCAAATCGGCGTTCGATCCCAAGAAGTAGTGAGGGAATTGCGTCACGAATTCCAGAAGGCGCGCCAAGCTGTTGCGGTCCACCGCCATCGGTCTGTGCACGGCAGACAAAACAATCGCATGCTCATTGTAATAAATGTAAGGCGAATATTGTAAAAACCACGCCTCCCCACCCAACGTCAGCGGAATGATTCGGTGCGTTTGCCTTGCCGGGTAGTCCGCTCGGCCCGCGTACCCTTCCGCTTCTTTGCACAGCTGGCACAATGGGTAAGATGTTTGTTTCTGTGTCCGGGCGGCGGCAATAGCCTTCGGATCTTTCTCCGGTTTGGCGAGGTTGATCGTGATGTCAATCTCGCCATAGGCAGACGCACATTTCCATTTCAAATCGCGCGCGGTCCGGTCCCGGCGGATGTAGTGGCTGTCCTGGCTGAATTTGTAGAACCAGTCCGTCGCTTTGCGGATGTCGTCTTCGGCCAAAGCCGCCCACCTCCCCCTCACTTCCGATGGTCTGGGCATCAGGCAGTTCATCAAGCGAGTGTCGAAGAGGTCCCGAAACACGGTGGAGTCGGTCTCAATGAGCCCGCGAGCCACCGCATCATCCAGAAGATCGTCGAGAATTTGGTTCAGTGGAATTTCCTGTGGCTGCTTGGGTGTGGCGGTCTGTGGTTGATTGGGTGCGGCGGCCTCTGATTGATTGGGTGAAATTTCTTGTGGTTGCTCCACTTCCTTCTCGTTGTAATCTGAAAGTCCCATGACTTCTAGCAGCTGATTACGGGCATAAATTTCATCGCCTTCTTCCAGAAGGCCGGTCTTGCGACCGTATGCAATGAGCTGTGCAATCCTCTGTGAAACCATGTTTATGCTCCTTACTGCTGAATTAATTCTGCGGAATTTATGTTAGGGAGTTTATGCTGGTGAATTTTCGTCGTGGGCGGCCGTTAGGGGGGCGGTCGTTAGGGGGCGGCCGTAAAGGGGCGGCCGTTAAGGGGCGGCCGTTAAGGAATCGTCGTTACCGCTGGGATCTCTTCCGTCGTCAGTGTAGTTCCGACCTCGCTTCCGGGTGTAGTGTCAGCCGCCTGACGCTGATCAGCCAAAGACCGGTTCGATGCAAATAGCAGTAGCCAAACAGCCACTAAGATGAGTATGACAATCAGTAATACATTCCAGACTTTCCTAATCATGAATTCCCTCTTGTTCTTGTAGTCATTGTAGTGTCGTTGCGTTGTGGTCGGGGTTGTGGTTGTGGTTTTCGTTTTCACTACATAAGTTTATTTTTAAACTCATGTAGTGATTTTCGATGATGTTCTTGTGCGGTTTTGGTTTACGTTTCATTATCCTCAAGGAGTGGCAGGACTCACTGTCCCACTTGGGTCGGTAAATGTGTTTGCTGTGCCTGCTGTTTCCGAAATACCTGAAGCACCTGAAGTACCTGAGGTACCGGAAGTTGTGCCGTTATTGGGTGATACGGTTCCCGGAGTCGATGCCGTAATAACAACGGTAACACTGTCAGGATTACGCCAAGTCACAGAATAGGCAAGATTGGAGACGCCTTCCAAAGTGACATTGATCGGCAGTGTGTACGTGTCGGCATGGGTAATTTGTGAGAAATCAATGGTTGCGTCAACTGTGCTGTTCGTCACATTCATAAGCGCCTGTTCACGTCCGCGCACGGTCACGGTCACTTGGTTCTCTGCTTTGTAATAATCTAATTGCTGCTCATCTAAAACATCAATACCGGTCATCTGAATCGGCACCGTAAAGGTTCGGTTGACGATCGGGTTGGTCGTGATGTGCACGTAGAGCCATAGGAAAACCGACAAGACAAGAGCAAAGGACACCAACAAAGCGCGACTTCGATGCGGCTTCGTGGTCACTTCCTGCCCATCAACTTTCACGCTACTGAACCCATCGTCAGCCGTTGAATTGATTTGATCCAGAGTCTCCTGCGTCGACGGGGAAATATCCTCTGCGCCATCCTTTCGATCCGTAGCTGCATCATGAACGCGATCCGCACGTAGAAGTTTGCGAATCCGCTTCGGCAGTGAATGTTCTTCTACCGTGGTTTTCGCACCCAGCAGTCGATGGAGCACGGTTCGCAAGGCATCCGCATTATCGAGGGTATAGAGTCTTCCATGTACGGCCAAAGAAATCGTTCCATGTTCTTCCGAGCAGACGATTGCGATCGCATCGCCAATTTCGCTAGCCCCAATTGCCGCTCTGTGCCTGGTCCCCATTTCTCGTCTCAACGTGTAACTGTCAGATAGCGGGACATGTACTCTGGCTGCGTAGATCCTACTGCCGCGGATCAGCACAGCACCGTCATGAGTAGGCGAATTCTTATAAAAAATTTGCCGGAGGGCTGTGGAGGATAGTTCAGCATCTAGCACCACCGCTGTGCCGGATTCGATCAAGTCCCCAAGTTTCGTCTGTCGTTCGATGATAATGAGGGCACCGGTCTTCTCCTGAGACATCGTCTCACAAGCCATGACAATCTGTTCAATAATATTATGGGTGGACTTCGCTCCGCCTTGTTCCTCTTCCCTTGAAGTGAAGACCAGCGAAGAATTACGTCCGACAGACTCAAGTGCGCGACGCAGTTCCGGTTGGAAAATGACCACAATACCGACTGCTAGGAAAGAGACAGAATTAAGCAGGACATAATTAATGGTGTTTAGTCCTAACCACCCTGCAATCAAAGTAAATAAGAAAAGCCAGAGCAAGCCTTTCAAAAGCTGCCAGGCTCTAGTCTCACTAATCAATTTCAACACGTAATAAAGCGCAAAGGCTGTCACGCCGATATCAAGCAGTGAAATGAAAATATCAAGAGGACTGCTGAACAGGAAAAGGCCGTTCTGCAGCTCATTAATCAAGGCCCGCAGAAATTCGGTGATTCCCCCATTCATAGTTAAATTAATCCAAGTGCCAGGCACCGGCTATCCTCCGTTAAACGCCTTCTATTCTCCGTAATCATCCTCTTGCTGACCATCTTGTTCCAATGCCTCCAAGTCAGTCAACCAGATCACTCTTCCGCTTACTCGGATTAAGCCTTCCTTCTCCATTCGCACAAGTTCACGAGAAAAAGAAGGTCTGGGCATGGCCAAAAGTTTCGCCGCCACTTCCTTGGAAACAGGCAATTCAACGGACGGTGTCGCAACAGGGGTTTTCTTCTGCATATAGCCATAGCGCCTGTCATCTTCTTCTTCATGCGCATAATGGAGTTCAAGAAGGTATCTCGTTATCTTAAGACGCAGGTTGCGTTGAGAAAGAATATTGATACGTGTGTATTGCTCATTGATTTTGTCCGAAAGATCACGCATGAAATTCCGTCGGACTTCTTCGTCATTTTCCAACATGGTCAACATCACGTCCTTCGGAACATGAATGACCTGCGCATTCGTCACGGATTCGATCGAATAGGTGTACTCCGTGTGTGTACCGAAGAAAAATTCTTCCCCGAAACTATCGCCAGGTTCCAAAAGTTTCAGCGTGACATATTCACCATCTGCAGAATATTTCTGCATAGCCAGGGTACCCGAAACTACAGAGGATATCCCTTCGCAACGATCTCCCTCGTTGACGACGATCTCCCCTTTCCATATCAAACGGATACTACTCCTGGAGCAGTAGGTGTTGAAAAGGTTGTGATCCATGCCTTCAAAAAGTTTCGTCTGACCAAGAACTTCACATACTTTTTTCACCCTAGCGCGGCCTCCTATAGCATCTTGTTATATCATTTCATTGTGTTTCTCTTGTGCCGAACTCAAGAATTTTCAGCTCTCAGGCCCGAGCGAACATAAGCAACAGACAAATCTCTAGTAATTCTATCATACTGTCAGGATAACGTGTCAAAAAGCGTTCTTTTCACCGGACATTCGCAGGGCTTATGGAGGCCTTTGGAGCCCTTTGAAGGCCTTCTGCAGATTTTTCTAAAACTTTTGCAGAGCCTCCACAGATCCTTCGCCGAATTTTCACAAAAAGTTCGCAGTGTTTCACCTAGGATATTCGCAGCGTTTTATCTTGGATGTTCGCAGTACTTTGTCTTGGATATTCGCAGTACTTTGTCTTGGATATTCGCAGTGCTTTGTCTAGGATCCTCGTGGTGCTTGGGACATGAAGTCTGCAGAACATCCGGGGACTTGCTCACAATTTCAGCAGAACTTGGATGGAGCAGAGTACGTAGATTGGAGAGTCAAGCGGAGCGTTATGAATTATTTTAATTTTGAAGCGACAAAACTCTCATCAGTTATTCCAACTTTGCCGCCTGTTCTCTTCGAACAACTCGGGATGGAGTCAATTCTTGCCTCCTCTGCCGGAACTCTTCATCTGGTGCCTCAGGCAAATTTCTTTCTGAACACTGCTGTGGCGCAGAATGCCGGGAAAAGTTGCGGTTATGTGGGTGCGGCTCTTTTACAAACTTATTGGGATTATCGTTCCTTGCAAGAATCTGATCTGGCGGCAAATTCTGCTATTCCGGGGCAATTGCTTCTGAGGGATGGTCAGCAGCGATTACATGACAAGATACTTTCATTCGGTCATCGTGAATCTTCGTGGGCATTTTCAATTCGACATGCCTGGCGTAAGGCAAATCGCTCTACCGGGCGGAAGGCCAGTCTCAAAGCCCGCCTTTCATGGATTGGTGTATATGAGAGTCTCAAGCGTGGAGAGCCTGTCCTCCTTTTCGGTGGCCTTCCTGATGTATCACGCGAGGATCATCCTTATATTAATCATGCGGTTGTTGCTTACGGGTGGATGGAACGAACTTCAGGTCGGAGCTTACTCGTTCACTATGGCTGGCCGGATCAGGAGGCTTGGCTGTTAGAGACTCCTTTTCGGGGCTCCGCGCTCTATTATCGTCCGTATCCTTGATCTTTGTAGAATGAAATTTTGGAAATTCGCCTCGCGGCTACTCTGGTTATTTTTATATGTACGTAGTCAGGGTAAGTTGAGTAGCCTGCGCAGTCTGTGAAAGCTAGAGTAAATTTAGCAGGGCCAAAAGTGAACGAATTTGGAAAACTTGTAACGAACTTGGAAAGCTTGAAAAACTGTGGGGAAGAAGTGGGTTTTTGCGGCTTTGGCCAAGGGAAACCGTGTATAATTGAGTGAAGTAGCGAACGTCTATGAGGAGGTTTCAATGGAAGATCTAGAGAAGAACCTGAATGAATTAGATACTGAAGCCGTCGGGAACACACCGCAAGAAACAGTAAGTGATGCATTAGCTGAGTCCTCAGAAGTTGTTGAAGTGAAATCATCTGTATTGGCTGAGCCGGCGCCTGAAGAGCGTGTGGCTGAAGTGCCGGTTGAGCCGGTGGCTGAAGTGGCCGAGGCGCTTGCAGTGGCTGAAGCGCCTGAGGAGCCGCTGGTACCAGATGAGCCTGTGGTGGCTGAAAAACCTGTAGTGGATGAGGTGCCTGTTGCCGAAGCACCTGTGGTGACTGGAGAAACGGTTTTGGAACCTGAAGATCAGACCCCTCATCCGCCGCCAGTTTTCCATGCCGGGCAAACCGAGCCGGAGCAGCCTGCCTTCCATGCCGGGCAAACGGAGCCGGAGCAGACTGCCTTCCATGCCGGGCAAACGGGGTCGGAGCAGTCTGACTTCCATGCTGGGCAAATGGGGCCGGAGCAGCCTGCCTTCCATGCCGGGCAAACGCCTCCCCGCCAGCCGGAATTCACCGCCGGAACTTATCAACACCAAGATTTTACCCACCAACGTGCACAGCAAGCTCCTCAAAATCAGGGGAGCCAGCCTTATTGGAACCAGACTGCGAGCGGTACTCCGGTAGGCAATCAGCCTGCTGGAAACCAATCTGCAGCGAATCAACCTACAGGGAACAGAACAATCTATCAATATAATCAGCAAAACAGGCCGGGACAAAACCAGCAAGATGCGTTCCGCAGTCAGTACCAGCAACAACAGCAGTACCAGCAGCAACAGCAACAACAGCAACAACAGCAGTACCAGCAACAACAGCAGTACCAGCAGTACCAGCAGCAACAGCAGCAGCAACAGCCACAGCAACAGTGGCAAGGATATGGGCAGCCTCAAGGCCAGCAACAACCTCAAGGCCAGCAACAGCCACAAGGGCAACAGTACAGAACACAAACTTCGACGCAATATACCAATGCACCAATCCGGAAAACAAGTCCGGATGGCCTGGCAATTGCCAGCATTGCTACTGGTGCTGCATCAATCGTGATGAGTGTGTTGGGGCTAATTCTTTGGATTTTTGCAGTCGGCGTTGTCTTCATTATTATCGGATTAGGCTTGGGTATTGCTTCTGTGATCACAGGGGCAATGGCCATGAAAAATCAACCTAAGATAGAAGGTGTGAAGAACCCGGCTCGAAACTACGCAATTGCGGGCCTCGTTTGCGGGATTGTCGGGACGGTTTTGAATCTGTTGTTCCTCTTATCTCTATCGATTATTTCGTTTATCATCTTGTCAATCCTTCGGCGTTAAGCTGGAGACAGCTAACAGCTAGACCGATCCACAACCAAACCAAAGCAAACCAAAAGAGCGGGCTTATCACCCGCTCTTTTACTTTCTTTAAACGTCTATGATCTCTTACTTCTTCAGCTTCTTCACTTCGAGAACTTCTTCTCTTCGCAATTTCGCGGAGGAATCTGTTCTTCACTTCGAAATTTCGCGGAGGATTTCGAGAGTTCGGCGCATGAGGTCCAGTTCGTGGGGCTCGTCGCGGTAGAAGCTCCAGGTCATCGCCATGCGACCACCCACAGTCGCCGTGCCAACCGCCCGCGCATAACTAGGAGTCATCGCAGGGAAGAAATACACATTCTCCAGCCTGCCGAAAGAATAGTTCGAAGCCAGAGGCACTTCCCGCATATTGTTAATCTGTGTCCCGGTTCCCGGCGAAGCAATCCCATAAATAACAGCCATCTCCTCAGCCGTTTTATCCCCAAAAGCATCATATCTCGCATAATAGCCGGCATCCAGCAAAGTCCCGTCGAAGTCCCCGGCAATCAGCTCCGTGTGGAACAATTTCACATTATTATGAATTTCGCTGTCAATTTTGTTCGAGAACGCAGTCGCATAATCCCAGAAATCCGCAGTCAGTTTCTTCGGAATCTGCAGCCCCAGCCCACCCGAATAAACGCCGAACCCACGGTAATCCATAGGTCTCACATCAACAATTACAGAGATCGTATCCTTCTCTTGGCTGGCCAAAGCCACCGCCGCCGCCACCAACGCCGTAAACCGCACATTCCGCGCACGACTCACAGCTCGGAGCCCCGAAACCACCCCTTCATCCAGTTCTTCATACATTAAGTGCAGCGGGTACGCCTCCTGAAAATTCCGATGCATCCGCGCAAAATCCTCATTAGTAAAGACAGTGCGACTCTTAGCCCAGCGTTTATTCATGTTCTGCAGCTTTTGTCTCGCAGGTAAGGCCAAAGCCGCCTGCTCCGGCATCTCCATCGGTTGCTTCACCCATGCAATAGGAGCAAGTTCAGTCTCGGGCGCTTCCAACAATGCAAAAACATCCCCCGCCAAATACTGAAAAGACATCGCATCCCCCGCCAAATAATGGTACGCAATCCCCCAAATCGTCTCAACCGTATCCGAAATCAGAACATGGCGCATCAGCTCGCCCGAAGCCAAGTCAAAGGTCTTTTTCACCTCCTCCTTCGCCCACTCCATCGCAATGTCCATCAAAGACTCCGTCTCCTCATCATCAGGATCCGCAGGCTCATACGTCTCAATAGAAACCCTGCAAACCGGCTCCGCAATCGGCTCATAACCAGCCTCCCCATCCGAAGTCTGCACAATCCTCGAACAAAGCTGCTCATGCCTCCCCATCGCCCGACAAATAGCATCCCTAAACCGTTCCAAATCCAGTTCCACCCCATTGGAGCGGAGCTGGTCACCACCCACGTCGCCACTCTCTCCGCCACTCAAACGATAAAGCAGCACTCCTGCAGCACTAGGTCGATGTAAATAAATCCGATTAGTCCCAAGATCTCTCATTCCATTTCCTCTTTTTCCCATTTAAACTACTTTTTAAACCACTTTTTTCAACTGCTTTTTAAACTACTTTAAAATACTTTTTAAACCACTTTAAACCACAGTCTATTCTACCGCAGAACCAATCCCCGTGAGTGGGATGAAGTGAAGTAAAGTGATGATGTGCTGATGTGCTATAGTATGAAGCAGCTTAAATCACTACACCCCACCACGCAACAACAACAACAACCATACACCAACACCCCACCACACAACCCACAGCCACACAACCGCCACCACCCCCTCAACCACAAAAAACCAAAACAGACAGGAAACCCCCATGAAAGAACCTCTGAAACTCACCGCATACAACACAATCAAAGACCGCATCGTCAACTGTGTCTACCCACCCGGTTCCCGGCTCAACGAAGAAGCCCTCACCGCCGAGCTAGGCATCAGTCGCACCCCAGTCCGCGACGCCCTCGGCCGCCTCGAGCAAGAAGGCCTCGTCCGCATCCTGCCCAAGCGCGGCCTCCTCATCACCCCAATCAGTGCCAGCGACATAACCGCCCTTTACGAAATGCGCCGCCTCGTCGAGCCCTACTGTATCGAACAATACGGTTCCCGTCTCTCAGACGAATTTTTCGATATGTACCACAGCTATTTTTCGGCCAAAGCCACCGCCCCCCACCACGATCTCGACGATCGTTTCCATTCTGCTTTCGTCGAAGCCTCAGGCAACACCTACCTCCTCGACCTTTACAGCCGAATGTCCGCCCAAAACCAACGCATCCGCATCATGAGCGGCCAAATCTCCCGCGACCGCTACCTCGAAACCCAAGCCGAACACCTCGCCCTAGTCGAAGCCTGCCAAGCCGGCCTCTGGTCCCAAGCCGCCGCCCTCTCCCGCCAGCACCTCCTCAACAGCCAATCCCTCGCCGAAAAACTCGCCTTCCCCCCCACCTCCCCTCCCAATAACCCCAACTCCTAAACCATCCAGTCTCCATCCCTCAAGTTCCCTTCTACCACCTCCCCCTCCACCAGGCCCCATCCACCAGGCCCCATCCACCTGGTCCCCAATCTACAAAAATTATCTCCAACCTATAGTCCCCTCATCAAGTAACTTGAGACTATTTAAAGCTATTTGAAGATATTTGAAGATATTTGACGTAATTTGAGGCCATTTAAGGTTACTTGAGGTAACTAGATCGGTAATCTCTCCATCCACCTATTTCCAATCAAGTAAAATATCTAGTTACCTGTATTTTTTCGGGCTTCTGTTCGCGGCTACAGCCGAAGTCAGGGATGCTCATGAAAAGATTCCAGAACGATCCTCATGAATAAAGCCACATACTAAGATTCTTATGAGATGCGCTTCAGGAAGCCTCCTAAACGGTATAAGCATAACTACACACCTGTATTTTTTCGGACTTCTGTTCGCGGCTAGAGCCGAAGTTGGGGCCACTCATGAGAAAACCCCAGAACGATCTTCATGATAGAAGCCATATGGCTGGATTCTTATGAGATGGGTTTCCGAAAACCTCCTAAACGGTATAAGTATAACTAGATGCCTGTATTTTTTCGGACTTCTGTTCGCGGTTAGAGCAGAAGTCGTCTATCCGACTAGACACTTAAGCACCACTCCTTTTATTTCTACAGAAAGAAAAACAGGTCTCCTACATATATCGTAGAAGACCAAGAGGTCAGGGTTATCGATTGTTATCAGGAAATGAAATGAGAATTAAAAAATCGTCTGGAGAAAAATGTTATGTAAGGCTTAGGTAAATGAATCCGTCAGACACAACCAACAAACAGTTAAGCATACATAGGGGTAACATCAGATCCGCATCATTCGGCCTGATTCCAGCATTAGACGCCAGCCAAACTTCAGGCGAAACCGCTCGCCATCAACCAAGCCACAGGCCAAACAAGCCTCCGCCCCATCACCGAACCCGCTTCTTCTTCAACTTCCCATCGTGGAAGTCCTCAAGACAATAGTTCGGCTCTAATAACGGTCCAGGGTCAAGCCCCGGCAGGTAGGAACGGAGCTGCGCCTGCATTTCATCGAAATTTTTGCTGATAATCCGAATCGTCTTTCCCATAGCCTTGGCAATCTCCCGGCACAATTTGTCGAAGCGCTTGGGATTGTAGAAATCCCTGGCCTCCATAAAAAACACGCGAAACCCATTCTGCTCAAACGTTTTCTTCCGCTTCTGGTCATGCTTCTTCGCTTCCGGTGTGCTGTGAAACGCTTTGCTCTGGTACTCCCCAGCGATCTTTCCCTCCGGGTAGCAGAAATCCGGCATCAGACACGGCATCTTCTGACCCAAAGCATCCGCCTCCTCCTGGCTGATCCTAAACATCATATTGATTTCACTAAACTTACTCAAACCTAAGCCACCCAAGTGATGCGGCAAAGCCAACGCCATATGCCCCTTCACTTCCATCGGAGAGCGGTAGTTATCCTTCAGGTATGTTAGAGCATCCATCGCCCGGGTCTTGCCCCGCACCATTCCCAATTGCTCCACATAAGCCCTCAACTTCGCAACCGTCGTCAAGGGAGCCATGCCCAGCCCGCGGTTTTGGCAAAGGCAATTACCAATCATGATGGCCTCATGAATATTCAGGCAATCGTAGCACATTTGCACAAACGCAAGCTCCGGGCAGGCATACAACCTACCGTCCCCCCCACGAATGAACGACCCTGCCGGCAACGGCGTGGAGTGCAAGTGGACATAGGACGATGCCGTGCGCGCTTTCTTCTTCTTTTTCCCTTTCCCTTTGGCCAAAGCCACTCTCGCCCGATCCTTCAACGAGATCTTTTTTATTTCTTTTATCTGCGACTTTTTCTCACGAATCATGGCATGTCGCTCGGCATCCGTCGTGACATAGATCTCCTTAGATCGTTCGCAATACTTAGTAAAAACGGAATCCCTAAAGGGAAGAAAATAGAAGGTAAACGCTTCCCAAGAGCCAAAGAATTTCATCGGTCTGTCCTCCCTTTCGATGGATGTTACTTATCATTATACCCTATCCAGAACCATTTGCAAGCCTATAAACATAATTCTTTCATAAATAACGTACTTATGTTCTTTTACAAATCTTATCGGATACACCCTAAGGAAGGCCCTCAACAGTGAGCAAAAGTCCGGATCGTAAACGGGAATCAAGAGGAGCCTGTGAAGAAATATACTTAAGCAAGGTCATCACTGCCCCACAAGCATAACTACACATCTGTATTTCTTCGGACTTCTGTTCGCGGGTAGAGCCGAAGTTGAGGATTCCTGATGATTAGACAGGTAATAAGTGAAATGATCTTCAAGATGAAATCGCGTCACCGAAATCAAATGATAACTCAGGTAGCTTTCGCTTAATTCAGTCACCCCAAATTGCTTAATCGCCTACTGTTACTCAGTTGATATATATATATGCTCCTCCAAAACGCTAATTGATTTTCCATATAATTCAGCTAACATTTGACTGAAATCACATTAATTCCTCAGCAAAATTCGACCCCAGTCACTGTCCCACAAATTCCGCAAATTTCTAGTAATTCCCAGCAGATTTCCACTCGAATAGGGCTTTACAAGCAAGCATTAGCTTGTATAATGGGATCAACTGGTCTGTTGTATACAACAATACACTGTTGTCACGCTAGACCTCTGCCAATCCAAACCAAAGACTCAAACCCATTGAAAGACAAGACCCAAAACAAAACAAAGCAAAACAAAACAAGACTAACCCACACCAACACAAAAAGCGAGGTAGAACATGGAAACATCAGACAACATGAACGCAGCGAAATCAGCGGAAACAGCGAACGCAGCGAACACAGCAGAAACAACAGAAACAACAAAATCAACAGAAACAACCGACAAAACGACATTGAAATCCATAACCGAAGCCATTCCCAATCAGTTTGGCAAGAATCCGGAACGGATCCTGCAGTTTGGTGAAGGCAACTTTTTGCGCGCATTCGTCGATTGGATGGTCGAGCTCTGCAACCGCAAAGGTTTGCTCAACAGCAGCATCGTCATCGTTCAGCCAATAGAAAATGGTTTAGCTGACATCATCAATGAGCAGAACGGCCAGTACACACTCGTCATGTCCGGCCTCGAAAACGGCGAGCCCAAGCGCGAAATCATGCAGCTGAGCTCCGTCTCCCGCTGCCTCAACCCCTACCGCGATTGGGAAGACTATATCAAAATCGCCGAAAACCCCGACCTGCAATTTGTTGTATCCAACACCACCGAAGCCGGCATCGCCTACAGCGAAGGCGATCAGGTAACCGATAAGCCCGCCTCCTCATTCCCGGCCAAAGTCGCCCAATTCCTCCATCATCGTTTCCAGCACTTCCAAGGAGATCCAACCAAAGGCCTCATCTTCCTCCCCGTCGAGCTGATCGACGACAACGGACACCACTTGAGGGAGATCGTCACCCGCTACGCCAAAGAATGGAACCTAGGCGACGACTTCCTAAACTGGCTCGCAAACGCCAATGAATTCACGTCCACTTTAGTCGACCGTATTGTAACCGGCCGCCCGCAAAATCAACAAGAATTAGAAGAAGAATTAGGCTACCAAGACAAATTGATCGTAACTTCGGAAGTCTTCAATCTTTGGGTCATCGAAGGCTCAGAGCGCGCCCAATCTCTCTTCCCCGTAGCCGAAACCGAAGCAAACGTCATCTGGACCCAAGACGTCAAGCCCTACAAACTTCGCAAAGTCCGCATTTTGAACGGCGGCCACACCGGCACCGTCCTTGCAGGCATCGTCGGCGGCCACGAAATCGTCCGTGAAATGTGCAACGACCCAATCTACGCCGCTTACTTCAACAAACTCATGTTCGAAGAAATTATCCCAACCATCGACCTGCCGCGAGCAGAAATCGAGCAGTTTGCAAATGATGTTCTGGATCGCTTCAGAAACCCCTATATCAACCACAAGCTCCTCGACATCTCTTTGAACTCCATTTCCAAGTACAATGCCCGCGTCCTGCCCTCCCTTCTCGATTCGATCGAGGCGAACGGCAAGGTCCCCGAGGCCCTCTCCTTCTCCCTCGCCGCCCTGATTCGCTTCTACCTCTGCAGGGAAATCAACGGTCAGTACGAAGGCACCCGCGACAATGGTTCGCACTATCCAATCCACGACACCGAAGAAGTTATCCAATTCTTCGCAGAGCTATCCAAGTCTGACAGCACCGCAGGAGTCGCGGAGAAGACTTTGGCCAAAGCCGCCTTCTGGTCCAATCGCGACCTGACGGAAGTTCCGGGCCTCCTCCAAGCTGTCGAGCAACACCTAAGCTCCATCATGACCAATGGCGTCAACGAAACCCTGAAAGGAATTGTCACAAAATGAGCACCTCCACCCCTGAAACCCCCAACACCAACCCGGCAACCACCGCGGCCCCCGAAACCCCCAACACCGGAACTGCCAACACCAACACCGAAACCGCCGCGGCCACGGCCAGCTTCAAACTGATCACCGCACTCGACAACGTCGCAGTCGCCATCACAGAACACGAAGCCGGCGACGTAGTCGACATTAACGGAAGCCAAATCACACTCAAAAATCAGATTCCTTTCGGTCACAAAGTCGCCCTCCGGGACATCGCCCAAGGAGAACAAGTTATTAAATATGGCTACCCAATCGGCGTGGCCACCCAACAGATCGTCGTCGGCGAGCACGTTCATTCACACAACATGAAAACCGGACTCAAAGGTCTCCAAACCTACCAATACGAGCCCGCCGAATCCGTCACCCCAACCGCCGACCCCACCCAAGTCCCCACATTCGAAGGCTACCTGCGCAAGAATGGGCGAGTCGGTGTGCGTAATGAATTATGGATCATTCCCACCGTCGGATGTATCAACCGCATGACGAAGGTCATCGAAGCCGAAGCCCAAAAAGCCCATCCCGAACTGGCCGATCAGATCCATGCTTTCACGCACCCTTATGGCTGTTCGCAACTTGGTGACGATCTGGAGATGACCCAGACTTTCCTCAAAGGGCTGATCACCCACCCGAACGCCGGCGCAGTTCTGGTGCTGAGCTTGGGTTGCGAAAATAATCACTTGGGCATTTTCCGTGACATCTTGGGTGATATCGACGAAGAGCGCGTGCGCTTCATCACCGCGCAAAAAGTCGATGACGAGTACGAAGCCGCCGCGTCCGTCATTGACGAATTAGTGGAGCTTCTGAGGACCGACAAGCGTCAGACCCTCCCCGCCTCCAAGCTGATTCTCGGCATGAAGTGCGGCGGTTCCGATTCCTTCTCAGGCTTCACGGCGAATCCGCTTTTGGGGCTCATTTCCGACAAAATCATTACCATGGGCGGCGCTTCCATGCTGACCGAAGTTCCCGAAATGTTCGGCGCCGAGACCATCCTCATGAATCGCGCGAAGGACGAAACCACATTCACTAGCCTCGTCGACCTCATCAACAACTTCAAGGAATACTTCATTAGCCACGGGCAGGAAATTTACGAAAATCCCTCCCCCGGCAACAAGGAAGGCGGCATCACAACGCTCGAGGAGAAGTCCCTGGGGTGCATCCAGAAAGGCGGTCGAGGGCAAGTTCACAACATTTTACAGATCGGTGATTTGGCCAAAGCCGGCGGCCTCAACCTCCTCTACGGTCCGGGCAACGATCTTGTTTCCACGACAAACCTCATCGCATCCGGAGCCCAAATTGTCTGCTTCACAACCGGGCGCGGCAACCCCTTCGGAGGAGCCGTACCCACGCTCAAACTGGCGTCGAACCATGCTTTGGCCGAGCGCAAAAAGAACTGGATCGACTTCGATGCCAGCCGCCTGCTGGACGAAGACCCCGACCAAGTCGCGGACGAACTTTTCAGCCAAATCCTCGACGTCGCCTCCGGCCGCAAGACCACCAAAAATGAGGACTACAACTACCGCGAAATCGCAATCTTCAAAGACGGCGTCACTCTCTAAGTCGCCCGGCAACTCTGTCAACTACCGCTTGGAGGCCACCGTTGCTGGCAACGTTACCCGGCAACCGCCTCCCGACCACCCACACATGGCAAAGGCCGTGGACCATTTCGGTTCACGGCCTTTTCTTCGCAGAACTTTAAAATAGGTTTTATGTGCATGATAGAGCCGAAGTCAATACATGACACGTCACCCAGTTTGCGCTTATCTTCAAATTTGCTTTTATGTGCATGATAGAGCCGAAGTTTATGCGTGACATG
>CAYZSO010000002.1:0-163203 GCA_964479695.1 uncultured Fastidiosipila sp. | reverse complement strand
GTATCGAAGCAAATTCGGAAATAATGGGGACTGCAGAACATGTTGAAACGATGCTTATGCATATTCGCAATCTCCTATCTGATACAAGACTAAAAATGATAACAACTGGTTGCCCAGAGATGACTCTGGCAGGTTGGTTAAACGAGTATATTTGCCCAAGTAGCACAAGTGAAGGTGCGATTACAGTCATCGATTTATCATTAGTCCCTGCAGAAGTAGTTCATATAATTGCTGCAGTAATCGCAAGAACTACGCTTGAGGCATTACAGCGATTCAGAAAAATAAGTAATGGAAATACTCTGCCAACAACAATTGTAATGGAAGAAGCACATACATTTATTAAAAAGTATCAGACAGACGGCGAAGGTACTTCTGCTTCTGCAATGTGCACTCAGGTATTTGAAAAAATTGCTCGTGAGGGTCGTAAGTTTGGATTAGGCTTGGTTCTTTCATCACAAAGGCCCAGTGAATTATCTGCCACAGTATTATCACAGTGCAATACGTTTCTGCTGCATCGAATAAGCAACGATCGTGACCAAGAATTAGTGCACAAACTGGTACCAGACAATTTAAGAGGTTTGCTAAGAGAATTGCCATCATTGCCTTCCCGCAACGCAATTTTGATGGGTTGGGCTTCGGAACTTCCGGTTTTAGTTCAAATGAATTACCTGAAAGAAGAGCACAGACCAAAATCTAACGATCCAGATTTTTGGGATGTGTGGACATGTAAATCAGATGGGCAAGTAAATTGGATTGAGATATCAAAAGATTGGCAGCAATATGGCCAGTTTGATGAAGGCCATGAAGAGAACCAAATTCCTGACGAAGTTGATGACTTGTTATTATAGAGCAATAAGAATGGCAAGCAATGCAAGTGTTTATACACTTGCGTAGATTTGCAATCGGCAAATCCATCCATAGAGAAATAAATTGTAACGGTAGGTGACGATACTTGGAATTATTTACTGGTAAAGAAGTGCGAATATTTGTTGGTGAAGCTATCGACAAATTGAAGCAGGAAATATTCGGTTTTAAGGATAATGAGATTTTGACGTGCGAATTTGACTCATGGATAGAATATTTCGAATCAAAATATATATTTGATCCTATTGTTCTGTTCGAGAATAATATTGAACAATCAATTGACGAGACTCATGTAAAAACGAGAAATCCCTGGGCATCAAGACACTCGTCTGAGAATGAATATTATGAAATTCCTGGTTATAGCATAATATATAAAATACCATTTGATGGGTATTCAGAATTACTAAAATTGCGTCCATCAACATACATCATGACACGATTTGAAATAGAATTATTGAATCCACCAAATGGTGATTCATGCGGCAGCTTGTCATTAAGGTTTTCATATACTGCTCAGGAATTAAAAGATAAAGAAGATCTAAAAAAATATATAGAAAAAGAGTTTGATGGGAAATTTGAATCATACAGAAAAATGATTGGTTACGTTAACCAAGAAATCGCAATCTATAATAGCAATATAAAAAGTTATGCTCTAAAGTTTCTTGAAGAAAGAAAGAAAAAAGCTTCCGACTTTGCTATTGTGCGCAGTTCATTAGAAATACCTTTACATTTAAGCGCCAGTGCACCAAACATCGCTCCAATACCTCTAAAGCGAATCACAAGAAAGCCTGTGTCAAAGCCGCTATCAAGGGCTTTGGACAATGAATATAGTATTTCAGATCAAGACTACATGAACATCATTCATATAATTCATAACACTTGCTCTTCAATGGAGGCTACCACAAGAACTTTTTCAAAAAGTAATGAAGAGGAATTGCGAGATTTCATTATTGCTACATTAGGAACTCATTATATTGACATGGTTACAGGAGAGACATTTAGAAAAATTGGGAAAACAGATATTCATATTGTATTTGAAAATAAGGCTGCATTTATTGGAGAATGTAAAATTTGGCATGGCATTAAAAAGTTTGAAGAAGCCATAGAGCAGTTATTCGGATATTCAACTTGGAAAGATATCAAGACCTCGCTGATAATTTTTAACAAGGAAAACAAAGATTTCTCTTCAATTCGGGACAGTATTTCTATGTGGATCAGAAAAAATGCTAAGAAATTTGAAGCAGTAAATAGCAATGTGTTTTTATGTACAATTCATAGAGTTGAAGAAAATGTTGATGTACAATTGGCAGTTGCCTTGTATGATTTGTGCACCAAATAAAACATTCATAGATTTTTCTTCCGACATGCTTATGTGTGGGCTTATAAACTAATGCTGACAGCTTTGAATTTTATGGAACAAATGATTCACTGTACCGGTTTGTAAGGAATGCGATACCGCCAATTTATTTGAAAAAATATTGACGCATCTATGTGAAAACCTGAGACAAAATAATTCAAGACGAAATGATTAGGAGTATTCTGATGGACGAGAGCTTACAGAAAAGCAAATATCCAAGCATCGACTTCGATTTCGATGAACTCAGCACTATTGACGATAGTGCTTTTGATGCTATCAAAGATACGCTTCGCAACGCCTCATCAGTCGGGAATGCGACTCAGGCTGGTTTGCAAACAGCCAGTCTGCAATCCGCCATTGACAGCTACGCTCAAGCTATGAACCAGGCAGCAATAGCTAAATCCACTGGCTTGCCGGTAAAAACTTCTTCCGCTCAATATAAGGGATTCGCTGCCGAGGAGTATTTCAAACATACTCTTAAAATTAATTCTCTCGCAAAAGGGATACCAGACTATAAACTTGATGTAGTCACTAAAGGAACTCTTCCCGATGGTTCAAATCTTTCTGGAATCGATATGGAAACAGACATTTCCATTTGGACTCGAAAGCGTCCGTGGAGCAAACCAAGTCGGACAGCTGACTATCAATCCAAAATACATAACAAGCCATCGGATTATGCAAAAGACATAGCTAATGCTCAATATGAAAATGTCGAATTTGTAGGTGGGTCAGGGCAAGGAGTCAATGATAAGGTCAGTGTTAATATTGGGGGAAAACCTGTTTTATCTGATGCAATCACCCCAGAAGAAGCGACAAATCTCGCCGACTCAATGAAAGCCCAAGAAACACCAGAATATCATAATTCCACAGAAAAACACGGCGAACTTAATAGGATCAACTTAGGCAGGGCGATTGCCGCTGGTGCCGCTACCGGTTTTGTCCTGACAACAATCAAGGAAATCGTTGATGTAATAAAAAACCGAGATGACTTATCGGAAGACCAGTTCATATTAAGTGTAACGCATATTCTCTGTGGGACTGGGGAAGGCGGTGTCCGCGGCGGGGCGATAATGGGTTCTGTTCAACTGTTGGGTAAGGTCGTAGAGAAAGAAATTGCGGCAAACTCATTTGGTGCGGTTCCAGTAATGGCCGCGGCAAATACAGCTGTGGATTTTGCTAAAGACCTTTACAGTTGCTTCGTAACTGGAGTTATAGATGCCGATGATTTACTGTGCAACACCGTAAACAATACTTTCTCGTCATTTGCTGGTTTTGGAGGAGCATATGTGGGTGCTCAAATCGCGGGTATTGCATCGGTTAAGGCAGCAGCTGCTACCGGAGCTACTATAGGGTCAGCATTGGGTCCTGTTGGTACAATTGTCGGTTCTCTGGTCGGAGGAATTGTTATCGGTTACGGTGCAAGTGCGATTATTGGAACGGCAAATAAAGATGCGCAGAAAGCTTTTAACGAATGCATCACAGAAATTAACACTCACATTGAACTCTGTGGCTGTGAGAAGCTATACTATTTTGCAGACTCAATGTCGAGCATTTCTGAATTCCGCTTGTCGTTTAAAGACTTGCTACCTTGCTACAACCTGATTTCCGACCTAAAAGAGTACAATATTCGAAAAAAGGCAATTAGGAGCATTTACGAGCAACTTGACGCCAGTATAGCCAGCGTGGAAACCGCAAAGGTTGACGCATTGCGGAGGCTAGGAGCACAACATAGTGAGAGACTCAGAGAATTGCAGGCTCGCTTTAGTGAACAACGTGAAGCGATGTTTGACGAGTTCAAAGAGTCAATGAATACCTATGTTGCAAATTCGTATTCTCAATACATTGGTTTGTTTGAGGTTCTGTCAGGAGACATCGAGACCATTAAGGCTCGTCTTGATGACAACATATCTACCCATAACGCAATTCTTGACTATGCACGAAACCGCAACATGGTTAATGCACAATTAAATGAAACACTTACAGACATAATGAATGACCAAGAATCTGCGTATTTACTTAAGCCGTTTGTGGAAAGACTGGAATGGTTTATGCAACAAGATGAACTGATGGTCGGGAGGCAATATCTGTCACTTGATGAGGCTTTATTTCTTGTGAATGGAGGTCAATGATGAGTGCTCCGGATATTGTTTTACCACACCGTCTGCTTGTTAATCGTTCATTGCGTAAGGCATCGGCGGATTTGCGGTCTCGAATTGATGAGTACAAGACCAACTACGAACTCACAATTGAGCGTTGCTCAGCGGAGATTGAAAAGGCGCGAGCCGACAAGGATATAGATTTTGAAAAAGTAAAGTTGTCCCTGTTAGATGAATTATCAAAGGATGCAGATTTGTTCGAAAAGGTTCGGGCAGGGTTATTGGAATATGTAGACCTATTCCTACGTCGCCAATGCCTATATAAAATGCAGGAAGCCAAAAGACTTGAAAAGCAAGCGCTTGTCGAGTATAGAGATTTCCTGACAGCGCAAATGAGTTTGATAGGCGAGGAGATCGATATCCTTGAAGCACGAAAGGACAAGCTGGTCGCTCAAGCCAAGATCGAAGATATTAAGGAACTGGTCAGGTTGACTGGATGTGAAGTCACCGTTACTGAGAACGAAGATGCCATTTCACTTTTAGAGAAAGTCTCCGAATTGGTGGCTGTCAGTGAGGGATCTGAAAAACTGACAAAACAGGCCTTACAGAAACTCCGTGCTGTCCTGCAAGAACGAGTTGATTTACTCCCAGTCATCCAGTACATTTCTTGGACGATTCAGCAGAAAAAGCTATTTTCGGCTCAACTGAAAAGCGACCGAGACAAAACAAAAGACGATTTCAAATACAAAACGGATGAGTTGATGGAAATTAGCGGAAGCATAAACTCCCTTAGCCGTTCGCTTGATGAGCAAGCCAGAACAGTTAGGGCGTTTTGGGCTGTCCCAATTTCCAACTTAAATGTACAAATATCTTTTTTTGATAGAAAATTGAAATCACGTTTTGCTGATGTGAAAGACCGCCAAGCGGAGCTAGACAACCTTTTTATCATGCTGAAAGATACAAATCAACAAATACAGCAAATGATTAACTCACACTCTGATGATAATTGGAAATGGGAACGCCTCCAGAGTGAAAAATCTAACTACCGAAACAGCATATCATCGGCAAAAGAATATATTGATATGCTTCAAATACAAATAACTCAAGATAAATCTACGCTTACATCATTAAAATCTGAACGGCAACAGTGGTATGCGCGGCAGCAGATGCTCTATTCGCTTTGTAAGAAGAATGATGTGTACCTAATTCCTGATGGTAAAGCAGAGTCGTCTGATGAATGCCGAATAATAGATGTCAGACTAACAGAACTATATCAGATCGAAAACGATGCCAATCAGCGAGAGCAGGAGCGGTTCAAGCGCGAGTCAGCCCAGATACAACAGCAAAGAAAATCGAAGACAGACGACCTATCCTCCCAAATAGCATACGCCGAAGCCACACAAGCTAAAACAAATGTAGTCTTTGACCAAGCGTCAAAGCAATTATCGAACAGTAAAAGCCGAGATGCGAGATTCTTATTATTAAAGCTGTTCTCAGAAACAGAGGAAGTCAGTCGTGCAAACCAGGCTTTGCAATTGGCAACCGTTCAAAAGAAAAGAGCCGATACTGAGTTGGCGGCATTAAAAACAGAACTCGCCAAAGTCGCAGAGGAATTTGATAGGCAATTAGTTGCCTGCCTCCCAAAACCCTACCGTCCATCATCTGCCGAAAGTGAAGAAAGAGAAAAACTTGAAGGCAGAAGAACTGAGTTGTTGGACACACGCAGGCAAAAGAAAGCTACACGAAAGGAGGGGCTTTATGACAGTCAAAATTGATTTTTCCCTTGGCCGACGCTTTGGCATTGTTGAACAGACTATCTTCCGTCTTGTTCTGAACGGGCTAACAGATGCCCAGCAAATAAGCAATTTGCTGGGGGTTTTCTCTGATGTGGTGATTGCAAATGCCCTTCGAAAACTGGTCAATCAGCAAATTATTAGTGTTGATATAGAGTCCCGCAGACTCTCGCTTTCGGATGCCGTTGTTGCACTTATTGAAATTTGTTCGCACAGCTCATTTGAAATAGATATACCCAATGAAATTCTGCTTGTTGCCGACAATGCTGACTATAGTATAGAAAAAACTGCTATTGAAGCCAAAACCGCAATACTGGTTGAATTGCTACCAAAGGTCAAACGTAGTTTCTTAATCGGTTTAGCGAAATGCTTTGACTTTAGGATTTGTGCGGGAGGCGAGAGTTATGACTGATAACACTTGGACAGAACATTTATCTCACTGGAGGACGTTTTTATCCGAAAGGCTCACTTCTCTTGACGACGTCGGAGAACAGATAAAAGTTGAGCGACAACTCAAAACCATAGAACGTGTTCGTTACGCTGCGGTAATCAATCCAAAAGTGCTGATAGAGTTTATTAATCCGTCGGATGTCCTTTTACCCCAAGCGGAGGATTATGATTATTTCCTTAATCTCAACGACTCGCAAAAAAAGGCGGTAGAGATTGCCTTGGGGAATAATGCCCTTTCCCTAATACAGGGACCGCCGGGAACCGGCAAGACGCAGGTTATCGCCGAGATTTGTTTACAATTATATCGTAAAAATCCAGATGTCAGAATACTGGTTTGTTCGGAAACCCATATTGCCGTGAACAACCTGATTTCGCGTATCTCAGAATACGACGATTCAATCAGGATCGTTCGTATCCGCGACAAAGAGCAAAATAGCGCGGTCGACGAGTTTTCGCCAGAAGCAATAATAAGTACATATAAAGAGTGGCTACAGGCAAATTATAAAAGCCAAGACGCAATCAATATCATCTCAGAAACCTTATTGGACTATGAGGATAGGAGTCTTGAAAAGGCGCTTTCCTTATCGGCTAATATTGCTGGCATGACTTGCAATCGAATTAATGCCTACGAATTCGAATCGTCGTCGGAGATGTTTGATGTCGTGATTATAGATGAAGTATGCAAAGCAACGCTACCAGAAATTTTGGCCCCGCTAACCATTGCACAAAAGGCAATATTAGTCGGCGACCCTAAGCAGTTACCACCCGTTTTCTGTTCCGAGGAAATAGATGTAATTAGAAGTATCGAAAAGTGTAATTTGCAGAATTATTTATACATTGATGACCTATTCTTGAAGTCTAAAAATGTCTCTGTACTAGATACGCAGTATCGTATGACCAATCAAATCGGGAAGTTAATTGGAGACTTATTCTATGATGGTGAGCTCAAAAATGGAAGAAACATCAAAGGCGACAACAGTATTATATGGGTTGACTATACTCCTTCTGAACTGTGGCCTCGCTATGAGGCAAATAGAGTTGAAAGGCTGAAAATTTACAACCTCGATGAGTGCCGGATCATCACATGTATTTTAAAAGAACTCGACGACAACGCTGAAATTTTAACATCAGTTGCTGTAATCGCACCTTACAGACATCAGGTAACTACACTGCAGGAATTAGTGCAAAAAGAATCTTTTAGATGTCTCAATGTGAATGTAGACACCATCGATGGCTTCCAAGGAAAAGAGTGCGACATAGTAATATTCAGTTTGACCAGAACTGTTGGCTCTTTCAGATTTCTTGGTGATGTTAGGCGATTGAATGTTGCTTTGTCGAGAGCACGCGACAAACTGTATATTGTAGGAGATCTCAACTATGCCGTTAATCATAATATACTTAAAACAATTGCTGACTATTGTGTGAAAATAAATAGTAATACTCATTTGGATTTTCTGAACAGAAGGCAATGATTAGTCCTGATGGTTCCAAGAACGTTTGATTTCGGGCGGTGAATTTGATTATCCAATAAGCCCGGATAGCCTCAAACTATAGCACTCGGATAAACTTTTGCCTTATAAATCTTAGTGGGAGTTGTATCACAGATTTTTCGAGAGGTGAGGTTTTGAAATATTTTTGTACTGTAAGTGATCGTGTAGGATCATGTTATCATGAATTCTACATAGGAAAGTGGGATAATAAAACTTTCTGGAAATCAGATTCAATGTTGTTGCACGATGATATTCTTAACGAATTAGAAATATATAGAGCATTTGCAGCAGTGATTCCGGGCTATGATCCCTATGGCGAAACACAAGTCAATCAATCCCAGTGGGAAGCTATACTTGATTATGTCTCTCAGTTAAATACTCAAGCAAAAAATGCCCTCATTGAAATCTCTGTTTGGGTAAATCAAGCACTACGTAATGAGGGAATGTTTACAATCTTGGGAATATAAGGCAAAACCACAATCGTAAAAGCCTAGTGAATTCAATATGAATATTCTACGAAGATTAACCGCACCCAAACGTTTTTAACGCCCCTTAATGAACTTGTCTTCTGACCTTTGAGAAAACAAATGATCGACGTTTGATTGTACCGTCAGTGATTCTTTCATTATATATTTTTGTTTTACATAGTCCTTTAAAATGACTTTTTTAGAATCTAGGCATGAGTTGAATTCCTGTTGAAGGTCTCTCATTGAAGGTATTTTTTTTGATGAAATCGAGTCAAAACCTTGCTTGGATGATTGGTGAAGCAGAATGTTTTCGGTGTTCGACTCATAATATTTTGCGGAATATCCAGATTCTCGATAAGCGGTATATATCTCCTTCGTTTTCGCATAGTTAATGATATGCTTCTTCAACTCAGTAATCTCCGCCATTCGTTTTTCAATATTCTTGATCTGCTGTGACAGCTCGTGATAACGATCCGTCGCAGCTTTTGTTTTTTCAACCAGTGCTTCATAGTCGGTGATGTTATTCTCCGTCAGAAAATTGATGGTCTGAGCCATCTGTTTCAGGTTGAACACCTTCGCCCAACGCTCATAACCAGTACCTTTTCCGGCTTGAAGTTTGGCCTGGATATCCACCAGGAGATTGATCTTGTCTGGATTTTTTTGATAAGGAACTTTGGCTTTTGGCGTGTGGACAGTTTTTCCAAGTATCGCAGATCTTAACTCATCCTCAGAATATCCTTCACCCAAGGATCGTAATCTCGTGAACTTTTGCTGTCCACTGGCTTTGAAAGCCAGATGTTGTCCGTGTTTAACTTCATAACCATTCTCCACCATCAGCTTCAGGAAAGTTTCAAAATCTACTGGCTTTTGCGCCATGACAGCATCGATGGTTTGTCGTAGCCTTTCCTGCCAGGATAGCGGCTTCTTGTCGCCCAGCCACTTGCCATAATGGGACGATCCTTGCTTTGGCGCTTCGATGATTGAGAGTCCATTCTCAAGGCAAAGCTTGTCGCTGATTTTCCGGATCGCTTCACTGGAGCCAAGGAAATTTCTGAATTTTTGTGTATGGTCAATCGATGTGGAATTGAAAATGATGTGATTGTGGATATGGGCATGATCGGTATGAGTAGCGACAACGAATTGATACTTGCCCTTGGTGAAGCTCATGGCCAGTTCATAGCCGATCTCCTGTGCTTTCTGCGGGGTGATTTCTCCCGGTTTAAAGGACTGCCGGATCTGATAGAGTACAATGTCGCTCTTCTTCTCTTCACCGCGGCCAATGTAGGTCTCATATTCTTTCTTACAAAGCAGCATCTCTCCGGCGGCGGTTTCCGGTTCGCAGCCATAGGCTTTGACGAGCTGCCCGCTGTTGGTTTTATCAGGATTGATGGCATAGGAAAGGCGTTCATGTACCGTGTGGGCCACGGTCTGACCTTTGATGATATGCATGGGGATTAATCTCGTGGTTGCCACAGCGGACACCTCCTTCCAAAAGAAAAAGGCGCAGCAGATTGCTCCACCGCGCCCGTCACAGGATTATGCTATCTTCTTTTCTCAAATCGCTTTCAGAGAATCATTGAATACGCCAAGCAGTTCAACCAGGAATGCTGCGATCAGCGGCAGTCCGAAGGGGCTGATCAGCCAGGCCAGGCCCATCAATCTCAGACCTTCCGGGAAATCCTGAAGCAGGACCATGGTTCCCAGCGCAATGGCAAAACAGACAAAAGCCACGATCCCCAGCACCATGGTAGACAGCTGACACAGCAAACGACAGGCTGCAACAAGGATCGTTAAAGCCAGGGTTATTGGGAATAAGAACAGCTTGATGAGAAATCTCATGCTGCACACCTCCATTCATCCGAAAATTTTCTTCTACCCTGATCGTAGCAAGGAATTAAAATATCGTCCATGTTGTCGATTAAAAATTTTAGTCTATGGTGGAAAGGCGGGTCATGATCTGATCCGCCTTTTCCCATACACTCTTTAGGCTGCTCTGGATATCCTCAATATCGGCATCATAGATGCGTCCGGTCTCATGAGCCCGCTTGGCATATTGATTCAGGTTGTTGCTGCTTCTTCGAAGGAGCGATACCAGTTCAGAAATATCGGAGAGGTCCAGCCGGACCACATAGCCGTCAATGGCCATCTTTCTGATGTAGGCCCCCATGTTTTTTGTCCCCAGCTGGCGCATCTTTTCTTCGATCAGCGCTTTTTCACGCTCGTTGACCATGATAATAATGGGGATCTGACGCTTCCTGTTTGCCAAATCATCACCTCCTCAAGTGCTCACCACCCTTCTGCAACAGATGCTCCGCTTAGTCGTCTTCTTCCTTATAGTCGGGAACCAGGATCAACTCTCCATATTCCTGATCACTCATGGCCGTCAGCTTCTTCAAAGCACTTTGGATAAGCTCGGAGAGCTCTGCGTCTTCAGGGGCAAGCTCCAGGCCAATTTTTTCCAGTCCTGCGATCAGTCCGGACCGGGTGCCGGTATCATAAATACACATGAGGTTAAGCTCTTCAATACTGAATCTACCCATCTTCATCTCTCCATTTCTGCAGTTTTATGGGACAGCGTTTTACTGGGTTCTGGTTTCTCAGCAGACTTTTTCAGCCGCTGTTTTACGGATTCCCTCTGCGGTTTTTTCTCTTCACGACCTTCGGCAGCCTCTCTGGATTTATCCACGTCTTTGACAGGAACGTTATTGATCAGTCCATCAAATTGGTTGTCATTTTGCTCCACCGTATCCTCGATGCTGCGCAAAGGATTGATGGGCTTGATGAACTCCGGTACTTCCTTGAAGCCGATGGCATCCACATAATGAGCCGTGTGCACACCGTTTTGCTTCAGGACGATGACATCGCTCATGGATAGGCTATGCCCGGTGAAGTCCTTGGGCCGGTCCTCATTGAATTTTTCATAGATGCCGTTCAGTGTCCCATTGGTGTCGGCAGCCGTCTCAAAATGTCCGGTATAGGTCAGATCATAATTCGTATAGTCCACAGTCAGACCTAGCTTTTGCAGGTGATACAGGCTCTCGAACCGATGGTTTCGCAGATTCTCGTCGTTTTTCAGTTGATAGATGGCGTAGGTGTCATCCGGGCCGGTGAGGAATTCCACCTCCTGCAGGGGCGGAGAAGGATTCTCATCGTATCCAGATTTTTCGTCTTGCTGTCCGATGTCTGCTCTAGTGATTCCGCGTTCCTTGACGATTTCCTTAAAATGGCGGTCAATGTCATCGATGAGCTCGGATGAGGTCTTGCTGATGGTTTCAAGCGATGCCTTCAACTCAGGCAGGTCCTTGTCCTTGCTCCAGGCAGCGATATAGCCAAAGCTGTTCTCGTCGGTAGCGATGCCATAATAGGCACATACCGCGAAGGAAACACTCTCTGCCTCCACTTCTTCGGTTCTCCGATCCTTGGGTTTTTCCGGTGCTTTCTCATCTTCTCCATGATCATGAGCCTGGTCAGGCTGCAGATTATGAAGCTTAGCGTGGGCGATCTCATGGATGGCCGCAGAGACCGTCTGGATTTCGCTCATGTCATCCCGAATGGCGATCCTTTGTCTGCCCTGGCTGAAATAGCCGTCGGTACTGGCAGGCATGGCTTCAAAGGAGATGGGAACCGGGGAGGATCGCTTCAGAGCCTCCATGAAAATATCATATTGCTTGACATCGCCGGTCAGGGTACTCGCCAACTGGGGAAGGGGCTTCCCATCCGTCTGGGAGACATCAAAGACTGAGACGACCCGAAACCGGGGGATCTTGATCTCCACTTCTTCGGTGAGAGTCTTGCCAGTGACATCCCGCAGAGGTTTCTGCGTCACAGGATCAAGCTTTTCAACTTCTTTTTTGGTTTTGACAGGGGCCGGGGCAATGATGCGGATGCCTTTTTCACCTTTCAGGACATTGCGCTGGAACTGATCCTGCCAGCGGTTGTATCCGGCCACCAGTGTGGCATCCGGCTTTTGTAGAGCGATCAGAATCGTGTTGTTCAGGGAGTAATGATGGAACCTCGACATGGTACGCAGGTAGTCCTGGTATTTGTCGCCGCTGAAAAAATCACGGATGCCTTGTTCCAGCTTATCCGTGATTTCCTTGAGACCATCCTTGATGTTCTTACCGGATGCCGCCTGAGCTGAGGATTCCCTGACCGTATCCTTTTGGCCGTAAGCAACGGGTGCTTCCAGCACGCCGTGGGCCTGGAAGGAGTAGTGGTCCTGCTGATTGATTCCATTGATGATCAGGTGGTCCAGCACCTGGATGCTTAGAAGATTGCCCGTTTCCTTCAGCCTTTTTGTCACGGTGAGGTCTTCGGAGCTTGGCGTCAGATCGCCGGATGGGTGATTGTGGCAAAGGATCACCGCATTGGCCTTATTGACGATGGCATTTCGGAAGACCTCCCTGGGATGGACGATGGAGCTGTTGATGGTCCCCAGGGATACGACCTCGTGATCGATAACACGGTTCTTGGTATTGAGGAAGGCCACGACAAAGGCTTCCTTGTCATGGACCTGATCCATCACCGAGCGAAAGAAGGCCGCCGCCGCATCCGGTGAATTGATGACCGGGTTTTTCGTGTTGATACCGCTGCTCATCCGGTAAAGATCCAGAAAGGCCTGATGCTTTTCCCGCTGGGCTGGCGTACTCAATAGCTGTGTGGCATTCTCCACCAATGCACCGATGCCCTTTCTCTGGGCGTATTCTAGCGCGTCATCCTCCTTGACGCCGATGATCCTGGCAAAAGCCTGGACATAACGAAGTTCATCAGTGTTGTTCATCGCTATCCACCTCCAGCTCGGCCATCATCTCAACTAAGAGAAACAGATCTCCCAGTTTGTCAGCATCTTCCGGTGTTGATACATATTTTTCCGGATTCTCCCAGAGCTCCAGCAGATTATCCGTGCTCACCTCAATGCCGAGGAGAGCCTTGATCCGATCTTTGACATTCATGATTTTTCCATCCTTTCCTTGGATTTTGTCGATGTTTTGTCCTTATCCTTGGTTTCACCAGGCGTGAAATCCAACCTGAAATTGACGTACTTTCCGCCGGTATCCTCCATGATGATTCGGGCATCGTAGGTCTTTTGTGTCTTGGGTGAATATAGGTTTTTCATAAGGATGCTGCCGTTCTGAAGAAGAGCGGCAGCTACCTCGCGAGTCAGGACCTTTTTCTTGTCCTTGAAGAAACGGTTGTCCTTCCACAGGGCGAATGCACAGGTCTTGTTCTGGCAGAAAAAGCGACGTTCTCCCTCCAACACCTGATCCTGGCAGCGCGGGCAGGAACCGATGCTTTCCAGATTCAAGGCCAGCTCGCCGGGGGTTTCAGAGACTGCCTGATAGGTTCTGACCAGATCCTTCAGGTGCTGAGAGATCTCCGTCATGAAGAGCTCAGCCGAGAGCTGACCCTTTTCAATGCGCTTCAGTTTTTCCTCCCATTCCGCCGTCATCTGTGGGGATTTGATCTGCTCCGGCAAGATCGTGGCCAGAGCAACTCCCTTATGGGTGGGCTGCAGGGTCTTGAGCTTTTTGTCGCCTCGGCGTTCCACGAGCTCAGTCTTGATCAGCTTTTCCAGGATGCCTGCCCGCGTGGCCGGAGTCCCAAGACCTTTTCGCTCAGCATCCTCTGGCAGGTCTTCAAGGCCAGCATTTTCCATGGCAGAGAGCAGGGTATCTTCTGTAAACGGCTTGGGCGGGGTGGTTTTCCCTTCATCCAGCCGGACTGAGACCGCTTCAAAGCGATGGTCTTTTTCCAGTCTGGGCAACGGGTCTTCCATTTTCTTCTCCGTTTCCCGAGTGGTAAGTGTGCTGCGATAATGCTCCTCCACAGACTTCCAGCCGGACTGCAGGATCGTCTTTCCCTTGGCTGTGAAGCGTTGACCAGAGCAGTCCAAAACGACCGTCGTCTCCAAATACCGATGGGCTTCCCCGGCGGCTGTGATGAGACGTATGGCCAGGAGCTTTAAGAGCTCCTGCTCGCCCTTGGGCAGACTCTCCAGGATATTTTCCTTCAGAGCATGGGTCGGGATGATGGCGTGGTGGTCACTGACCTTGGAATCATCCAGCAGCTGTTTTAGACCCGTTGAATATCCCTTCGTTATATTCTCTGGCAAAAGGGAAAGCGCTGACTGAAGGACGCCTGCAGTAGACTGCGCCATGTCAGCCGTCAGATAGCGGCTGTCGGTTCGGGGATAGGTGATGAGCTTTTTTTCATAGAGGCTTTGGGCATAATCCAGCGTTTGCTGGGCGGTATACCCAAGAAGCCGGTTGGCTTCCCGCTGAAGGGTAGTCAGATCATAGAGTTTGGGCGGTTTTTCCGTCTTCTCCTGGTTCTTTACTTCAGTGACTGTGGCGGATTTTTCCTGGCACTCTTTTAGGAGCTTTTCAGCCTCGGCCTTGATCTTCAGCTTTTCACCGGCTGTTTCAAAGCCTGGGAGCTTCAGTACAACGGTGTAGAATGGCTCGGACCTGAAATCCTGAATGGCGGACCAGCGGTCCACGATCATGGAAAGCGTAGGAGACATGACGCGGCCAACATTAAGGGTCTGACGATATAAAACGGAAAAGAGTCTCGTTGCGTTGATTCCAATCAGCCAATCCGCCTGTGCCCGACAGAGGGCAGATTGATAGAGTGGATCATATTCCTGGCTGGGCCTTAGTTTCCTGAAGCCTTCGCTGATGGCTTGATCCTCCATGGAACTGATCCATAGGCGCCTCACCGGTTTCTGACATCCCGCCTGGCGATAGACCAAACGGAAGATCAGTTCTCCTTCACGCCCGGCATCCGTAGCGCAGATGATCTCCGTCACTCGGGCTTCACCCAGCAGGCTTTTTAGTATTTTGAATTGCTTTTGCTTGTCCTTTGGCACCTGGTATTTCCATGGTTCCGGAAGGATCGGCAGATCATCGAAGCGCCATTTGCCAAAGCGCTCGTCGTAAACATCCGCTGGGGAGAGCTCCACCAGATGGCCAACGCACCAGGAAACCAGGACATCCGTTCCTTCGAGATAGCCGTCCTTTCGGCTGTTTGCTCCCAGTACAGCGGCAATGGACTGGGCTACACTTGGTTTTTCTGCGATCACCAGTCTCATTTGTCCACCTTCCTTTTCTTGTGGGGGAGGATCAGCTCACGGTAGCAGACACCAGTACAGCAATTGCCCTGAAGATAGCTGCAGCCATGGCAGGGATGGGTCTTGGGCAGGACAGGAGAGAGCTTCTCCTGCCGCTGCCTGGGCTTTTGCTTCATCAGCCGTTCAAAGGGACTGTCCGTAAAATGCGTCATTCGTCATCACGCTCCGATTCGAAAGCTTCCTGATCCTCTTCAACCAGTAGTTTTTCTTCATAGTCGTCATCATCATCAAAGCTGTACTCATCCAGATTGGTGCTTCCCTTGACGCTTGGCTTGGGCTTTCTCAGCTTGAAGTACCACAGTCCGGTACCGCCCAGAATAACCAGGAGGACCATGATGATCGGTACAGGATTCATGCTTTTTGCAGGTTCGGGTTCCTCCACTTCCGTCTCTGGCTCCGGTGTAGGCTCGGGTTCCGGCTCAGGAACGGTTGGGACGGCACCTTCACCCGGCAGTGGCTCCAGGGTACCGTCCTCCTCCATCAGGGCTCTGAGGTCTGCTTCATCCACCAGGTTCAGGAAGTAGACGTTATTTTCCTTACCGGCCCGGTCGATGATCAGATAGAAGGTGTTGCCCGCTTTGGTTTTGACAGTAATGAACTGCTTGTCTTCGGTTTGTTCACCTTCCAGGTCATCCACAATGGTCAGATTGCCTTCCGGAGTCAGAGGCACAGCAGCTTCCGGCTCTGTTTCTTTGACGGGCTCCGAGGCTGCGGGCTCGGCAGTCGGCACCACAGCTTCCTCGATCGGACCAGAGCTTGCCGTGATCGCCTTAGATTCATCGGTCTTGGCATAAGCCGGGACTGAAAGAATGGAAATGCAAAGCAGCATGACCAGCAGTAGGGCTGAAGCACGAAGCCATTTCTTACTCATTTTCATTGACGTTATCCTCCTGTTTTTTAAAATAATCAGGCGCTCCACCTGTTTCGCGAAACGCCCTGATGAATGCGGCCAGCTCTTCTGGAGTTGCTGAGACACTGCGGACCATTTCCACGATCTCGGTCTTCTCCAGCTCGTCCTTTTGTGCCTTAAGCTCAATGAGTCTGGCCTCAAGGCTTTTGATTCGATGGGTGATCTTTTCGATCTCCTCCGTCAGTTTTTGGATCTTTGGATTCATGGTTACCTCCTTGGCAAACGCCCGAAGGCGTAAAAATGGGATTGGAAATACGAGGTGTTCATGGAGGCGTACTGGATGGGGTTTCCGGCGTGGATCATCATGCCGTCGCCCACATAGATGGCCACATGGGACACCGGACCGATACTGTCGTAGGTGCCGGTAAAGAACACGATGTCGCCGGGCCTGGCCTCCGAGGGTGGGATGATGGCACACTGGTCAAAGATCCCCTGGGCAGTGGTCCTTGATAGCGGATAGACGCCCGAATTTTTGAACACCCAGCAGACAAAGCCGGAGCAGTCAAAGGACGTCGATGGCGTGGAGCCTCCCCAAACATAGGGATAACCCAGATACTTTTCGGCTTCCTTGATCAGGGCCGCGAAGGTTGGATCTGACAGCGCTTCCGGCGGGATGTCGTAATCGGTATAAGCGCCGTTGGTGGCGCCGACGGCTGGCGGGGTGTAGGGGTCAGTCCCCTCGAGGAAGAAATAGGGATTGAGGTACTGGCCGTTTAGCGTCAGTTCCAGATGCAGATGGCTGCCCGTGCTGGCACCGGTGCTTCCTGCCTTGGCGATGGCCTGGTCCCGCAGGACGCTCTGGCCTTCTGTTACCAGAATGCTGGAGCAGTGGGCATAGGTGCTGCGATAGCCGTCCTTATCCGCAATGACCACATAGTTGCCATAACCGCTGGCATCATAGCCGACCCGGACCACTTCGCCGTCATGGATGGACTGGATCGGTGTGCCCAATGCTACGCCCAAATCCAATCCACGGTGGATCTGCAACCGATCTGTGATGGGATGGACCCGCCAGCCGTAAAGGCTGGTGACATGGCTCGGCCAGTTGAAGGTAAAGGGATTGCCGAAATACTGCTTGTTGCCTTTGGTATCCATGTACACGAGATACATTTCCCGCTGATCGGCGTTCATACGGGGATAGACCACGGAGTACAGGGACTGGCTGCTCAGGTTGATGTTCAGGATGTAAAAGTTATAGGGGACCTCCACTTCATAGCTTTCGCGAATGGTCTGGATCTCACCGGTTTCCGGATCAGTCACAGTGTAGGTCCGGTAACGGGTTTCTGTGCGGTAACGCACCTCGACGGTCTCCGTGACGCTTAAGTTGTACATGGAGGAAAAGAGAGATCGCAGCTCAGCTTCGACCTCCGCATAGGTGAAATCTTCGAATCTTGCCGTCAGATAGGCGATCAGCTCATGAGGATCATGGCCGATGGGATCAACCGTGTAGCGGTATTCATCAAAGCCGGGATAATCCCGTTCGATGTTGAGCAGGTCATACTGCAGCTCTGCCTCCAGCCTGGTGTACTCCAGATCAGCTGCAGTAATGTCCTCGTCGGATGCGGTGTAGGAAGTCGTGAGAAAGGCATTGAGTCCGCCTACGGCCATCTGGGAGCAACTGGCAAAGGTATTCAGGATCAGCATGACAACAAAGAAGATGCCGATAATGCCCAGAAAAACTTTGCTGTGCCGGGCAACGAAAGCGGCAGCCTTCTCCAGGGCCTCCTTCGCATTTTTCGCGGTCTTCACGGTGGTTTGGGCCGCCTTCTGAACGGTTTCCGCACCTTTTCCGGCTTTGGCAGCAGCGTATTCCTTCTTGATGGCCTGCTTTTGCTGCCAGCGGGATAAGGGATTGGTCGATAAGAGCGGCTGTTCACTGGCTGCCCGTTTTTGAAGCAGGCTGACGTTGGCCTGGTCAAGTTTCTTCTCCGCCTTCAGGGATTTTCGCTCCACTTTCAGGGCATGGGAGCGGTGAGCATTCTGTGCGGTCCGGACAGTGCCTTCAGCGGTTCCCTCCAGGCGATGGGCAGCCTCCAAGCCGACATTGTCATCTTCAGATCTTGCAATCTGTCGGTGGACCTCCGCAGCGGGCAAGGCGGCCGCTGCAGACTTCAAAGCCGTGGGTGTTTTCTTCACCTGAAGCTCTTCAAACTGTAGTTTCACTGGCTTTTTCATGGGACTAAAGGAAATGTTCGTTTCGTGGGTTCCCAGTGATTCTGCCTTGGACTTTTTTGCAGCCTTCTCCAGCTTGGTCGCAGCCTTGTCTGCCTTCTGTGTGGCTTTTTGAAGCTCCGGGCTGCTGCGTTCCTCCTCGGAGAAATGAAGCCGGGTGACGGTGCGTTTGGCTTTCTTAGCGCTCATCTCACACCCCCTTGACCTCAGCTGGCTTCGTCGTCATGATGCGGTAGAGCTCGGTATCCTTCGGGAAACGATCCGCAAAGGGCAGGATCACATTCCCATAGAACAACAGGCCTTCACCTTCACCGGAATGGGTGACATAGGATAGCTGATGGGGAGAGATATTGAGCTGCTTGGCCAGGATCTGGCGGTCCCCGCCGGCCTGGTTCAGCATGTAGACGAAGTCGCTGTTTTCGAAGATATTCTCGATCTCCCGGGAGGACAGCAGGTCTTTGACGTTCTGGGTGATGCCCGTCGGAATGCCGCCCCACTTTCTGAATCGCTTCCAGATCTCGACCGAGTAGGCGGCGGTTTGTTCCTCCTTGAGCAGCAAATGGAATTCATCGATGTAGTAGCGGGTGCTTCTGCCCTCGGCACGGTTGGCGGTTACGCGGCCCCAGACCTGATCCTGGACGATGAGCATGCCCAGCTTCTTCAGCTGCTTGCCCAGTTCCTTGATGTCAAAGCAGACCAGGCGGTTCTGGATATTTACGTTGGTCCGGTGGTTGAAGACGTTGAGCGAGCCGCTGACATAGATCTCCAGCGCCGTCGCAATGAGTCTGGCTTCTTTTTCCGGCTGCTCCAGAAGGATTCGGTGCAGGTCGCCCAGGACAGGGACATTCTCCGGTCTTGGCTCATTGAGATAGGCTTGATACACCATGCGCACACAGCGGTCTATGACGGTCTTTTCAATAGGCTGGAGGCCTTCTCTGCCACCAACAATGAGCTCGCACAGGGACAGGATAAAGTCGGATTTCAGGGACAGCGGACTTTCATCCTCGGAGTAGTTCAGGTTGATGTCCATGGGATTGATGAAATGTCCGCTGGTGGGGGAGATTTTAATGACTTGGCCCTGCAGGCGCTCCACCAGGGGGTAATACTCACCCTCAGGGTCGCAGATGGTGATGTCGTCTTGGGTGATGAGAAAGGCATTAGCGATCTCGCGCTTGGCGGAGAAGGACTTGCCGCTGCCAGGGGTGCCCAGGATCAGGCCGTTGGGATTCTTCAGGGCTTTCCGGTCTACCATGATCAGGTTGTTGGAGAGCGCATTGAGGCCGTAATACAGGGGCTCGCCTTCGCGTTGGAACAGTTCCTGGGTGGTGAAAGGCACAAAGATGGCGGTGCTGGATGTGGTCAAGCCACGCTGGATCTCAATCTGGTTGTGGCCAAGGGGCAGGGATGAGTTAAGACCGGATTCCTGCTGAAAGTCCAGCCGGACCAGCTGGCAGTTGTATTTCTGGGCAATGCCCTGGGCCTGAAAGATGTTGTTGTCCAGTGTCTGTTTGCCGTCGGCGGTATTCATGATCAGAAAGGTCACAAGGAACATGCGCTCATTATGGCTCTGCAGATCCTGCAGCAGCTTTTTGGCTTCACCGCCGTAAGTGGCTAGGTCTGACGGGATAATGTCCATGTCGTAGCCGGACCGGACGGCCTTCTTCTGCTCCTCGATCTTCATCCGGTCCAGATCGGTGATCTTGCGCTTGATGGTCTTGATGGCCGAGGTCTGGTCGATGGACTGGATGTGAAGCGTCACTACCAGGCTGTTGTCCATGGACAGAAAATCCGCCAGCATGCGGTCGTTGAGCTCGGGGGCCAGAATCTGCAGGAAGGAAACGGAGCAATGCTTTTTGCCCATCCGAAAGTTCCTGTTCTCGGAAAAATCAAAGGATGAGGGTGCAATGTAGTCCTTGGTGGAAAGGCCCGATAATGGCAGCCAGTCCCAGTCAAAGAGAAAGCGCTCCTGACCGTCCAGATGGTAGATACTGTGCAAAAGCTTCAGGCGGTCTTTGCCGCTCAAAGGATCTGCTGCGACGCCAAGGCGCTTGAAGCTGTTCAAAAGATCATTCTCGATACGTTCCAGCCGGGGCTTGGCCGTACGAAGATTCTCCGCTTCGATGCCGAAGGTGATGAACTTGGTCTTGGACAGGCCGTTGTTGCCTTTGGCCAGCTGACCTCGGAGCATATTGGCATATTCTTCGCGGATGTCATCAAAGTCATCGTTCTGATCCGGGATCAGGATGGACTGCTCGAATTCCTCGATGCTGGCACTCAGATTCAAGAAAGAGAACTGAAAGCGGATCGAGCTGTCAAAGTAGTTGAGGAAATCACACCAGCCGTCAAAAATGGCCGTCTTGTCCTCGTTCTGAGCCAGCTGGTAGTTAATGTCCTGAAACTGAATAGTCTTGGTATATAAGGCATCCGTTGCCTGGCAGATGCCGTCGGGATGCATGCGCAGGTAAGGGATCGTCTGCTGGGCCGTTGCCGGAACCTTGCTGTCACGCTTGGCTCTGGCGATGGCGCTTTCAATGCGATTTCTTTCCTCGCGGCTGAGGTTTCGTTGGATGGTTTTCTTGGTGGACAATCGCTTTTACCTCCTTGTCCAGATTGGTTTGCCGCTCTACGGCGGCATAGAAGTTGTCGGTCCGGTAGGGCCGCTTCTTCGGTCGGATGAAACGGCTCTGAATGAGCTGATAGAGGATCTTTTCCAGGGGCTGACCGTTTCGTTCATACATGGCCAGCAGGAAAAACGGCAGCATGGACAGCACCATGAGTAGCGCTGCCGTGCTGACACTCATGTGGGGCTTGGCAAGAAAAAACAGCGGAACGCCCAGAAGAGCACCGCTGCCAAATGAAATCAGTTGACGCTTGGTGAGATTGAGCATCACCTTGGTCTTGATCTTGGTCAGATCCTTGGGTACAGGGACATAGGCCACAGGCTTTCCTCCTTTCGCTAAGTGGGCATTGAATATGGATTTGGTGAGAATACACTTCTATCGAGTGATTTAGATTCGAGAAAAACTGCTCACGATGAGCAATGCGCAAATGATATAATTGATTTGATATCAATGAATTTTTCCAGGATTTTTATCCTGATATTTAATAAAGTTGGTTGGGAGGTGTGCCATTGAGAAAAAAGACTGCATTCATAGGTGGCTTAGCTATCTTGGTTTTAATTTCAGCTTTTTATGTTTCTCGAGAGGGCCGGGTCATTGGTGAGATTACTGGCGCAGAGTGGGATGTCCTCACAATCGGAGAGACTGAATATCGGCAGATCAATGGCCTTGACTTTACAATTGCTGATAAGGGTAAGTATTTAGGCAAGGCAAAGTTCAATGAATCAACCGTTCGTCTCTATTCAGTAAAGGGCGATATAGAGGACAAGTACATCTATGCTTTTTGGGACTGGGAAGGTTTTTACTACGTTCTCAATGAGTAAATCCCACAAGATTTTGTCCAAGCGTCCAAACGAAACTACACAAGCATTGTGGCCAAAGTACATTGGCCGTTTTTTCGTGTGCCTATTTTCAGATGGAATTATCAGCATTCGTCTTTTCGCTTAATGGGCATTGAAGATGGATTTGGCAAGACTTCCGGTCTTGAACAGGGTGAAGCAGAGCAGAACGGTGTAGCCGAGTGTAGTCCAAACGGCCTTGATGATGTCAGTTTCCGTGGCGATGTTCTGCACCAGGACGGCATAAATGCCGACACAGACCATGATGAGAAAAGCCTGGAAGGCCAGTGCCAAAAGGGAGCGAAGATAATTCTGTCCCATACCGCCCCATTCCCGGTTGACCATGGTGGCCATGGGGATGGGTCCCACCGACGTGACCAGATAGATCTCGATCATACGGCCATAGATGACCAGGAAGATACAGATACTCAGGGCTTGCATGGTAAAGCCAATGAACAGGCTCTGAAACCAGAGTCCGAAGAGCGGACCCAGTTCCATGGCAGTCAGCCTTGTCTGAAGGTCTGCCACTGTGGTGGCCAAATCCACCGAGGCGTCCGCTGATATGACGCCGGAAGCACTGTTGACTACCGACTGCGCCATATCGAAGATGCCCATGACGATATCAAAGGTATGGGTGACCAGAAGAACGGCCACAAAGGTTTTAAAAATCCATTTGAAAAAGATCCAGGTATCGATGTCATGAAGATTATTCCGGTCGATGACCATTTGGATGAGCTCGTAGGTCATCACAAAGGCAAGGATCACACCCGCGATGGGGATGATGACACTTTCGGAGAGGCTGCGGATCATGGAAAAGACGCCGGCATTCCATGCCGCCGGCGTCAATCCCACTTGACCTGCGATTTCGCCAACCTGCTGGTTGACGTTATCAAACATCCCCGACAAATTTGTGATGATGCCTTCGACGAGCATCGTCTTCAGCCATTCGGTGATTTTGTCGAGTATGCTTTCCATCGCTTTCTACCCGATTAACCGAACAGACCGGAAAGCAGCGGCACCAGTACGATGCCGATGAGAGCGACACCGCCGCCCGCCATGAGCTGCTTCATGCCCTGGGACTTGGCACCGGGGTTATCGTTACCGTAGCCTTCCAGAAGGTTGATGACGCCCCAGATGGCAAGGCCCGCACCGAGAGCGACGACGAGAGTCTGTAATACATCTACTGCACTGTTAAAGAATTCCATTAAATTACCTCCATTTTTTGTTTTTTGAGATGAAAAAAGCCGCTCATTTGGCGGCTTCGGGTTCCGTGGACAGATCCATGTGGTAGACCTCATAGATTTCATCCGGCTTGAGATTGAGACGGGTGGACAGGTACTTCTCGATGCTGAAGGCATTACGCGGGTCCGCATCCGAGAGGTACTTGTAGTTCGGGTGCTTCGTTATGTCATACTTGCTCGAGAGAAAAGGCCGTACCCCGCGCAGCTGCAATATACACTTGCCGCCGTCAAGTACGGCCAGTTCGTCGATGCTCATCAGCTCCTTTCCGAGTTTCTGGTAGTTCAGACTGTGGGAAACCTCACGGCCTCGGCTTTCCCCGGTATTGAAGGTGTCGATGGTCTCTTTCCCAAGGGTTTCTGAAAGCTCCTTTAATGTGGTGCGCTCCTTGCCGCCCAGAAAGATCGTGCTGTCCATATTGCCGATGATGGTGTCGCAGTGATCTTTATAAAGAGCCTTCAGCTGGGATTGAGCCTGCAGCACCAGACAGGCCGAGATTTCCCGGCTTCGGATGGTGGCCACCAGCTTTTCCAGCTTGGGAATTTGACCGATATTCGCCGCCTCATCAATGAGACAGCGCACATGCACAGGCAGACGTCCGCCATAAACGTCATCTGCCTTGTCGCACAGCAGATTGAAAAGCTGCGTGTAGGCCATGGAAACCAGGAAGTTGAAGGTGTCGTCGGTGTCGCTGATGATGATGAACAGCGCCGTTTTCCGGTCACCCAGGGCATCCAGTTCCATTTCGTCGTAGGCCGTCAGGTATCTGAGCTCCTTGATGTCAAAGGGCGCAAGACGGGCCCCGCAGCTGATGAGGATGGATTTGGCGGTCTTTCCGGCAGCCAACTTATATTTCTTGTACTGCCGGACAGCAAAGTGTTCTGAGTCTCGTTCCTCCAGTGCGGCGAACATGAGATCCACCGGGTTCTGGAAGTCCTCGTCGTCCTCCCGGACCTCTGAGGCATTGATGAGCTCGATAAGGGTGGTAAAGTTTCGCTCGCTTTCCGGAGCCTCATAATGGATGTAGCCCATGAGGGCGGTATAGAGCAGGGTCTCCGCCTTCACCCAGAAATCGTCTCCGGCTTTGCCTTCACCCTTGGTGTTGGCAATGAGGGCTGTCACCAGCTTGAGGATGTCCTTTTCGCTCTTGATGTAGGCAAAGGGGTTGTAGTGCATGGATTTACTGAAGTTGATGGTATTGAGGATCTTGATCTTGTAGCCTTCCCGCAGGAGAAGCTGTCCGCATTCCACTACGACGCTGCCCTTGGGATCGGTGACCACATAGCTGGAATGGCACTGCATGAGATTTGGCTTGAGCCAAAACCGTGTTTTACCAGATCCGGAACCACCCACCACCATGACGTTTTTGTTCCGTGCGAGCCTTGGGTCCTTGGGTCGGTTGTTCAATGTCAGGCGCTCTGTCTCCGTGAGGATGACATTGTTGCGAAAGGTGGGATCGATAAAGGGTTTGATGTCCTCGGGTTTTCCCCAGCGGGCTGAGCCGTACTCGATGTTTTTGCGGTACTTCTTGGCGTTCCTGCCTTTCACATAGACTGCCACCTTGATGGCGACAGCGATCCCAATGCCCGGGATCAGATCCTGTAGGAGCAGACTTGGCCAAGGGGACTGGAAAGCAAAAGCGAAGCCGTCCATGAGATGCAGGATTTTTTGCGAGATATCCAGTCCGGGAGAAGATCGCCAGGCCTCACCGAGCTTCGTGGCAAAGAGAACAATCAGGACGTAGGGGAGGTTTAAAAGGAGCATCCGCTTGATTTTTACGTTCATCGCATCAGCTCCTTCTCTTTGTTTTTTACCCGGTCCATGACCTTGGACTGAACCAGAGCCTTGAATTTGGCAAGCTGCTCCAGGATGGAAGGCTGCTTGTCCTTCTTGAGGACCTTCGCCGTATATTCTGTGAAGGCTGCGGTGAGGGCATCGGCATCCCGGGCCTTGAAGAAGACCAGATATTTGGGTTTCTCTCCGGTGGTGTCCTTTTTGAGGGCGTAGTCAACGCCGTACTTTCTGGCGACCTGTTCAAAGGACTTGATGTTTTTATCTGTGATCTCAATGTTGGAGACACCGGCATTTTGACCAATAAGCTCCTTCACCGTCTGCTTGCCGTGGGGGATCTGCGGCGGACTGTCCCGGCTCTTCTTCATTTCAGCCAAAACCTTGATGAGTGCAGCCTTCAGAACACGTCCGGTCATTCGGGTGGTACTGACGGCCAGGGCAACGGTCCTGTTTTCCACTTCTTCCTGCATGAAAACTCCTCCTTTCATGGTTAGGTGAATTCAATTACAAAATACGTATCTCGCATTTGAAATAAGTAAACTCGTAAAGTTTTAGAAGATTTAGAGTTCAGGTTCCGTGGACTTCTGTTTCGGTTTGGCCACATACAGATCGTCTTTGGGTTTGATGGGGATGGCGATGATGCGGCTGCCCATCTTCATGAAGATCTCAGGATCAGCAAATTTCTCTCGGTACTTCTCGGCCAGCTCAGGCGTTAGGGAATCAAAATCCTCTTCGCCAAGCCCGCAGATGATAAAGGTTCCGGCGATGATGTCGTAGTCCTCAAGTTTTCGGTTAAGAGGGAGGCCGATGAGCTTGCCTTCTTCATGACAGACAATGGCAACCGGGTCATCATAGGGATAGACGGCTTCGATGTAGCCGCCGACAACCTGCTGCAGAGAGTTCAGATCACCGGTGATACTAGCCATACGCGGCGATTTTTCAGGTTCAACAATCAATACATCCATAGATTTTTTCTCCTTTTCTGTTTTTGAAATTGCACGAAACATTCCTTTTAAGCCATGTTTTGTGCATAATCAGGAATTATGCTATTTGGAGGTCTTCTGACCGTGGCTTTTAACGGTCAGGATGCCGCTTAAAGTTGTTGCTGGGATTCGATAGCGCTCAGCGATGGCAATGTCGTTTTTCACGGCTTCGTCGATCCGAGAGCCGCAAACTACCAGGACATTGGAGCGTCTCAGGTAATCAAGCTCAATATCCTGTCGGTCCTTATGTTCCTGGGGGATGCCGTCATCTATGAAGGTTGAAAGCATCAGGATCGGACAGATGGGATTGTAGCCAGCGTCGAAAACCTTCCGGCTGTATTTGGCGGCAATCTCCGTATTCTCAGTTGGATCAACGCCCCAGGAAGCGGTGATGTAGGCGAGAGGTCTTTTCATTTTGAGTAACTCCTTTCAGAGAAGATGAACTTTTGAATCAGGTTCATATGGCCGGATGAAACTTTGAAATTTGATTATCGTGCTAATTTGGTTTGCGAAACTTGCATGAAAGTAAACCCCATCCTATTTGCCGGGCTTAATAAGGCTCCCTAGATCCTCGTAAAAGTGGGAACCTGCTCCGTAAAGATCATGTCTCACCAGCGCGGTGTAATAGCTATCGATGGTGGATGGGGCATTGAATAGCGTTGTGAGCAGATATTTCTTGATGTTCCGGATGAAGGTGGTGTTTTTATCCAGGCATTCAAAGACATATTCGATGTGGGTGCTGTCGATGCGTTGCAGCCGTTCCTTGACCAGTGATGCCGGATAATCATCCCCGGCAACGGTGATGTATTCTCTCTTGGAACAGAGGGTCTCCACCATCAGGTCCACGATTTCATCCAGGCGATCTTTGTCATAACGCTGAACAATAAACTTGTATTCGATTTTCTCCTGGATGGACTCCTTGATGGAATGAGCATCCAATCCAATCTCATCCTTCTCGATCGTAGCTTCTCTTGATGGATCAGGGATTGATGGATGTTTACTTAATCCCTTAGTCATTAATGGATCTTTATTTGTTTTCTTAGTATTTAATTGCGTTGGATTTTCCAACGTAGGTTTCTCCAACACTGGATTATCCAAGATTGGATTTTCCAACATTGGTCTTTCCAATACTGGATTCTCCGATATAGGCTCCATGTTTTCTGTAGAATTTGTCGCCAGGTGAGGCTTTTCATAAATCGTGTAGTCTGTACCCTTGAGGTGACCAAACTCATTTCTTTCTCTTGTCCTTACAATGTATCCCGTCCGTTCCAGTTCACGAACCGCTTCCCGAATGGCATCGATACTCTCCCGGTTGATCATGGAAAGTCCCTTGAGGGTGTAGTCCCAGTCTTCTGGAAGTGAGAGCATCTGAGATAGAAGTCCTTTGGACTTCAGCGACAGATCCTTGTTTTTCAGATGATGATTCGCCATAACGGTGTAATCCCTCGTTTTCTCAACTCGAAATACAGCCATCTGCATCCCTCCCTTCGACCTGTTGAATAATGGAGTGGTTGTAAAACAGCGAGTTTAAAAACAATTGTAGACTTTCTCGATCGGCAAAGGATTCTAATGCAGTACGAGCGAAGGCTCTTCCTTCTTTATCTGCAATAGAGCAGAGTTTCAGATACTGTTGATCGTAAAATTGATTTTCCATTGTGACCCTCCTGAATTCTTTTTAAATGCTTATTTTGAAAATTTCCTTCAATAAAAAACCGCCCCAAGAGAGGCGGTGGCAGAGAGGTGAGATATTAACATAATAAAATTGATTTAGAAGCCTCTGCGGGATATAATAGTTCAAAACTTAGAATAGTGAAGTCAAGAATAACGCCTGGGATGCGTGAAAAGACCGTACTAAAAGCGTACTATCGACCTTAATAGACGGGAAAAAGCGTCGATAAAGCTGAAAATAATGACTTAGAACCACGTGAAACAGCCCGCTGGAGCGCGTGAAAAAGTCAAAGCAGAGAGTGGGAGTAAGTCTTCCGCAGGAGTAGGTTGGGTTGGAGTAGGTTGGGTTGGAGTAGGCTTAGAAGGAGTAGGCTGAGACAGAGTGCAGGCGGCTTTGGCCAAGGTACCGGAGAGCAAGCTCCGCAGGAGTAGGCTAAGAAGGAGTAGGCTCCGAACCTCTCATCCACAATGTCTATTTTTCATAATGTCAGTTTGATGTAATTTGAAGCTGCGTATAAGAAATACCAGTGGAACAATACGAAGCTTATTTTTAAGAGAAGGACGATCAAGGAGATATCAAATTTATCAGCCATGACTGTGATGGTGATTCAGGTGTTAAAGACTTTGGGGAAAGAGCGGACGACGCCTGAAATAGTCGATCGGCTTTCGACTAGGTTGAGCGTAGAGTGAGGAGAGAGCGCTGATTAAGGGCGGAGAGCGCAGGAGAAATCATTATGATCAATTTTGAAAATGCATCCTTTACGGAACTAAAACCTGTAAGTAATACAGCTTACTCTACTGCCATTGAACCTCAGTTCATCCGTGGCGAAAGCATCCTGGCAACATTTCAAAATGCTTTAGATGGTGTGGTCTTCACGAGCAAGCGAGTGTTTGTCATACGTAAAGTTAATACCGTTGAAGATCAGATTGGCAACACTGATGATACGAGCGACATAGCCGGAGATAGGATAAGCAACGCTGTGGAATTGAAAGAGTACTCATCACTGCCGTACAGCAAAATTCTGGCCTACTCTGTTGAAACATCCGGCTCTATAGATCTCGATAGCGAACTTGAGTTGGTATTTTCAGATCTTGGCAAAGTGAAATTCGATTTTGTTGGTCATGCAGGAATCGCCGAAATTTGCCGAGCCATTTCGAAGCACCTGCTGTGATCATTATTAATCCAGCCCTTTCTGTCCCATTTTACGTACATTTAACGTACACACTCCTTGCTAAAATACAAATGCAAGGAGGTGACAGGAATGTTTGACAATGGTATGTACATTACTATAACAGGAATGGATTATTTCTTCGGGAAGAAACCCTTTTCAATTGGTGCTCAATTAACCCTTCGCAAGGACCCGGAGAACGATTATGACGGCGAAGCGATTGTCGTGATTGCTCCAGTACTCGGCAAAGTAGGTTACGTTGCGAACAGCCCGAAAACAACTGCAGGAGGCACAATGAGTGCTGGTCGTCTCTATGACTTCATTCAGGAAGAGTGTATGGCTATCGTTCGATTCACAACGGTAAGCAAAGTGATTGCTCAGGTTTTTCCTGACAAGAGACTGAAGGTCAAAGTAGAGGTTGCTCTGGAAGAAGCCATTGACGCGCAAAAGTCAGCGAACATCGAGTGATATTTTTCGTTTCCTAATTGACTACATAAGTTTATTTTTAAACATATGTAGTGGGTTTTGTGGGCGAGTTTTTTCTTGGCGGAGCGGTATTGGCGGCGTATTTCGACTACATAAGTTTATTTTTAAACTTGTGTAGTGAGTTTTGATGGCGGAGCGGTATTGGCGGCGTATTGTTCCTCTTCTTTGTTCCCGTTAGTGGGGCAGATTGGGGAAGGAGCGGTTTGGGCGGCGTATTGCGACTACATAAGTTTATTTTTAAACATATGTAGTGAGTTTTTTCTTGGCGGAGCGGTATTGGCGGCGTTTTATACCTAATTTCGTTCAATTAAGCCTAGGGAAATAATTATGTTATTTCCGGATTGGTTCAGATCGAGAAACTTGCGACAGATGGCTTCCTTTTACTTGGCTCAAAAGAGTCTTTTTCTAGCTTGCAGTGCGTTCACCTCAGAATTTTTATGCAAGGGTCAGTTTTCATTCAATAATTTCAGTCGGCAGGTCAGTAATGATTCAGGCGACCTCTTAAGTGGGGAGATAGCATCCTCGTAACAAAACTCTTTGTCGCAAGAATCCGGATCCTAACCAGATTGGAAAATTTTTTGGTTGTGAGCGTTCCTCCAACAGGCTGTTGCTAAGCGGGGAACAGAATTAGAAGGGATACATTGCTAAAACCGCTCCTCTTAAAACTTCTTATAGCCTCTTAAAACCTCTTAAAGTTGGAAACTCTCGCGTAGGATGACTTTTGTGTCCACCACATGATGGGTAAGCTGGGAGTTGTTAGTCATTAAGTTATCCATGATAGATGAAATCACCAGATGGCCGATTTCATCATTCGGCATTTGGATGACACTCAATGAAGGTGTGCAAAACTCGGTGTTTTCTGAATCCAGCATTCCCATGGCCAGGATTTCTAACTCATCAGGGATCTTTATGTTCTTTTTGTTGAAAACACTTAGAGCACCGATCGCCATAGAATCTGATTCGAAAAATAATGCGCGAGGCATGACAGGGCTTTCACAGAGTTTTTCCGCAACTCCGGCTCCGCCTGTGATCGTACTGGGGCCTTTGAGAATATTGTCCGGGTGTACCAAGATGCCGAGTTCTTCACATGCACTTAGAAAGGCGGTCGTACGTAGGCCTGTCGCTATGTAACGATCCTCACCAGTGACTACCGTGACATCCCTGTAACCTTTTTTATAGAATAATTCAGCTGCTTGGAAACCTATTTTTTGCTGATCGGTCGATACGGTGGAGAACTGTTCGGAATTTCGGTTAATCAAGACTATAGGCATTGAAGGTTTGACTGATTCCAAATATTCGATATCCCGTATGGAGGCACCACCGACGATCACAGCGTTATAGCCATTATTGATGATGGCAGAGGCATCTTTCTCTAAACGATCACTTTCATAGGGTTGGATAATCAACTCACAAGTGAAATTCTGAGACTTAATCTCCAATTGAAATGAATTTAAGAACGCAACCAAGATCGGGATTCGGTAATCCAAAGGCCAGAAAAAGGCAATTGTTGGTTTAGCGAGATCATTGAAACGAAGCCTTCTAGCGCTGAGATTCGGCTGGTAGGCTAATTCCTGCATGGCATCCAACACTTTCTTTTGCGTTGCTTCGGAAATGCCTCTTTCCTCGGATTTCCCATTGATCACGATGGAGACAGTTGTAGCCGAAACACCTGATAATTTAGCTACATCCTTGATCGTGGCCATATAAAAATCCTCCATCACGTAATATCAAATCAGCAACAGACAGCTAGGGTTAAGCAACTAGTTTTTGAAATCAGCTATCTACAGCAAGCTATCAGCAACTCCGCCAATGACTAACCATCAATCATCAACCACCAACCGCTAACGACTAACCATCAACCATAAACATAAACCAACAACAACGAACCATCAATAATCAGTTATCAATTTTGCGAGCGTCGGGTAATCTGGAAAGGCTGCCTCAATGAAGAGAATCTTACCATAAATACTGCGAAAACACTCGGCTACTGACATTCTGCACAATTTTATAGGCGTAAATTTTACTATGTGTATAGTGCCATAAGGATTGACATAATAAAGAGCCTGACATAGTATTGTTGTTAGTTTAACGTAAAACTAAAACGTAAAACTAGGACGCACAGCCAAGTCGCACAGTTAGGTTTCATGACCAAGTCATAGGGAAATTTGTAGAGAAAAGCTGCAAGACCGAATCGCACAACTAAGCCGTAGGACAAAGACACCAGAGGTTGACGGTAGCAGCATTTATTAGAGGTTTTCCAGTACAACAAACAAGAAAAATGCCAAACAAGAAACGATAAGCAAGAAAAACGATAAGCCAGCAAACGGTAAACAAGAAAAAGGTAGGGCGAAAAGCAATGAGTAAAATGGTTAAGCGAGTCATGGACGGAAATGAGGCAGCAGCATATGCATCGTATGCATTTACAGAAGTAGCAGCCATCTATCCGATCACGCCTTCTTCACCGATGGCAGAAATGGTTGATGAGTGGGCAAACCAAGGGAAGAAGAATATCTTTGGCCAACCGGTGAAGCTCGTCGAAATGCAGTCAGAGACCGGAGCCGTGTCGGCGATGCACGGTGCTTTGGATTCGGGTTCCTTGGGAACTTCCTATAGCGCATCACAAGGCCTGATGCTGATGATCCCGACGATGTATCGCATAGCCGGTCAGTTGCTGCCTGGTGTCGTTCATGTGGCCTCGAGAAATGTGGCAACGCATGCGATTTCGATCGATGCAGAACATTCGGATGTCATGGCCTGCCGCCAGACAGGGTTTGCTCTTCTCGCTTCATCAAGTGTCCAGGAAGCCATGGATTTGGGGGCCGTTGCCCACCTCTCAGCAATTAAAGGCCATGTGCCTTTCCTGCATTTCTTCGATGGTTTCAGAACCTCCCATGAAGAACAGAAGATTGAAGTGCTGAATTACGAAGATTTGGCACCCCTTCTTGATCAAGAAGAGCTCGAGAAATTCAGAAGAAATGCACTCAGTACAGAAAACCCGATCCTGAGAACAACCGGTCAATATTCGGATACGTATTTTCAGAGCCGCGAAGCATCTAATCCTTTCTACGACAAGTTGCCGGACATCGTGGCAGCGTACATGGATGAACTAAACAGGATTACCGGAAGGAATTACAAACCATTCAATTATTACGGAGCTGAAGATGCAGAGTACGTCATCGCTGTGATGGGATCTTCGGCCGGTGTATTGGAAGAAACCGTGGATTACCTGCTGAAGAAAGGGGAGAAGGTTGGCTTCATCAACGTACACCTATATAGACCCTTCTCAGCCAAGTATTTCCTGGAAGCTTTACCGAAAACAGTCAAGAAAATCACTGTCGGAGACAGAACAAAGGAGGCCGGTGCGTCGGAACCATTGTTCTTGGATATAAGCTCTGTCATTGCTGATGAGAAAAAGGCGATTGACGTCCTGGCCTGCCGTTATGGTCTCGCAACGAAAGAATTTACACCGGCGCAAGTCATTGCCATGTTTGAGAACATGAAGCAAGAAGAGTCCAGAACCCATTACACCATCGGGATCAATGACGACTTGACGCACCTTTCTCTGCCTTATGGACCTGAAGTTGACACACTCCCGGAAGGCACAGTAAGTGCGAAATTCTGGGGTTTAGGTTCGGACGGAACCGTTGGTGCCAATAAGAACACCATCAAGATTATCGGTGATAACACGGATTTACATGTTCAGGCGTTCTTCCAATATGACGGGAAAAAGTCCGGTGGTGTGACGCGCTCGCATTTGCGTTTCGGTAAAGAGAGAATTTTGGCTCCTTACTTGATCAGCCAAGCCGATTTCATCGCTTGCCACAATAAGTCTTATTTAAGCCGCTACGACATCTTAGATGATGCCAAAGTCGGCGCTAACGTCCTAATCACCACAGATTGGAAGGAAGAAGAGTTAGGTGACTATCTGCCAACGGAGTTCAAGAAGACAGCTGTAGAGAAGAAAATCAATCTTTACCTGATTGACTCTGCCGGTATCGCGGAAGACTTGGGACTGGGAAGCCGCACCAACACGATTCTGCAAGCGGCTTTCTTCAAAATCGCCAACATCATCCCGATTGAGGATGCCGTCCGGTACATGAAGGCCGCCATCTTAAAAACCTATGGCAGAAAAGGCGAGAAGATCGTCAACATGAACTACGCCGCGGTAGACAAAGGGGTTGAACTCGTCAAGAAAGTGACCATCCCGGCTGCTTGGGGGGAATTGGAGCGTGAAGAAATCGTTTTGGATCCCAGTTTGCCGGAGTGGGTCAGGAAAATTCAAATCCCTGTGAATGCCATGAAGGGCAACGATATCCCGGTGAGCTCTTTTGCTGACCTGCCGGATGGTACCATGCCGCAAGGAACCTCCAAATACGAGAAGCGCGGAATCGCAACCACAGTACCCACTTGGATCCCGGAAAACTGCATCCAATGCAACCAATGCTCTTATGTTTGCCCACACTCTGTCATTCGTCCCTTCCTGTTAAATGCGGAAGAAGTGGAGAACGCACCGGAAGGCTACGTCACGCAAAAGGCAATCGGGAAGGGTCTGGAAGACTACGAGTTTAGAATTCAAGCCGCAGTCCTAGAGTGCACGGGTTGCGGATCTTGTGCCATGGTCTGCCCGTCAAAAGACAAGGCCCTTGTTATGGAACCTCTGGATGAGCATCTTGATGAAGATGTCAATTGGGAGTATTCGCTGCAATTGTCGAAGAAGAAAAATCCTTTTAAGGTCTCCACTGTGAAAGGCAGCCAGTTTGAAGAGCCGTTGCTGGAATTCCCGGGCGCTTGCCCAGGCTGCGGTGAGACACCGTACGCGAAACTGATTACGCAGCTTTTTGGCGACAGAATGTATGTGACCAGTGCCACCGGTTGCTCTCAGGTTTGGTCTACGTCCTTCCCTTCCTTCCCCTATACCACGAATCGTGAAGGGAAAGGACCGGCGCAAGGTGGCTCCCTGTTTGAAAACAATGCTGAGTATGGCATGGGAATGTGGCTTTCTGTCGAACAGAAAAGAGGCAGATTGCTGGAAAAAGTCAATGAACTCATAGCCCTTACCAATGACCAAAAATTAAAAGAAACCGGCACGGCCTGGATGGAAAGTTACAACGATGCCGAAGCATCAAAAGAGGCGAGCCGCATCTTCAGAACCTACATCGAGCAGTATGAACCCTCTGCCGAGGAAGTCAGCACCGAAACAAGCGCTACAACAAGCACCGAAACAAGCGCCACAACAAGCAACGAAACAAGCGCTACAACAAACACCGAACTAACCGCCCAAGAGGCCTCGCTGGTGAAGGAAATCAGGGCGAATGGTGAGCATTTGGTCAAGAAATCCATCTGGATGTTTGGCGGCGACGGCTGGGCCTATGACATCGGTTATGGCGGCCTGGATCACGTGCTGGCGAGTGGCGCAAATGTCAATGTCCTCGTGTTTGACACGGAGGTGTATTCCAATACCGGCGGACAAGCCTCAAAGGCCACACCGACCGGAGCCGTTGCGAAATTTGCTTCCGGTGGTAAGCGGACGAAGAAAAAAGACCTCGGCATGATGGCCATGAGCTACGAGAACGTCTATGTGGCACAAGTCGCGATGGGAGCAAGCCAAGCGCAACTCCTGAAGGCGGTCACCGAGGCCGAAAGTTATGACGGCCCCTCCCTGATCATCGCCTATGCACCATGTATTGCCCACGGCCTGCGCAGCGGCATGGGCGATGTGCAAGGCCAGATCAAGCGGGCAGTCGAAGCCGGTTATTGGCAGATGTATCGCTACAATCCGGCCCTCATTGAGGAAGGGAAGAACCCCTTTATCTTGGACTCCAAAGAACCCACCGGAGATTTCCAGACCTTCCTTCGCAGCGAAACCCGCTATACCGCCTTGGAGAAAACCGCTCCTGATCAGGCGAAGCAGCTCTTCGAACAGACCGAGAAAGATGCCAAGGCCAGATACGCAAAATACCAAGCCTTGGCGCAGAGAGGATAAGATAGTGAGCACATTTATCGAAACGCTTTTGGGGGCGGAACAAGGTTCGATCGCCATCATCAAGCCCGACTACATGATCATCAATGACGGGGTATCCAGTACGGCCATCGACCGCATTGCGACCGTCGGCAACCAGGACAAGGTCTGGGTTTTCCATGACCACGACGTGCCCACAGGGAGTCCTGCAGCCGCGGAAATTCTGAAGAAGAATTTGGCTTTTGCGAGGAAGCACGGCTGCCACTATGTGCAGGCGGAGGGGATTGGCTACCAATTCCTGCTGGATGAAGAGGTTAAGCCGGGGCAAATTCTCATCGGCGGAGGTTCTCATGCGAGCATTTTCGGGGCCCAAGGCGCCCTCGGCATCAATGTGAGTATCCCGGAGCTGGCTCGCGTGGTGGAGACCGGCCGTTACAGCCTCATCGTTCCGGAGAGCGTGTCTTTTACCCTAGGAGGCACAGTAGCGCAGGACGTCAGCATGATGGATGTGGCGATGGCTTTTCTGGCCAAAGCCGAAGGACTCGAAGGTAAGGTGATCGAATTTTATGCGCCGGCTTTGGCCGAATCGGAGGGAGCAGTACTTTGCAGTATGGCGACACTGACTGGTGCCTTCACAGCCGTCATGGTGGATCACCCCGCGGCTGATGCGAACATTCTTGATCTGAGCCAAGTGGAGCCGATGGTCATGCTGCCGGTCGCAAGTCGAGGCGAGCAAGCCAAAGCCGCTTTCGTTCCGAAACGAACTTTGGCCGGAACGAAACTTGAGGCCGGTCAGGTCGGCGGCTACACCGGCGGAACGATTGAGGCCTTGCGCAAGGCGGCGGCGAAAATCGAAGGAAAAACCCTGGCACGAGGATTTAGGCTGAGCATTGTGCCTGCGACCGGCAGGGATTATCTGCAGGCCTTGGAAGAGGGGATTATCGCGGACTTTATCGACTATGGTGCGCAGATTCAAGCCCCGGGCGACCGAAGTGTCGTCGTGCAAGGGGCGGGTGCCATGGGACCGGAAGAGAACTTACTCACGACCGGTTTATATACGTTTGCCGGTGCCATGGGCAGTGCGAAGGCCGCCGTTTACAGCGCGTCACCTGAGTCTGTCATAGAAGCTTCGTACAGCAAGAAAATATAGAGGGCTGAGATGGAAAAAGTATTTAGTGGGAAGATCTGGAAATTCGGCGACGACATCGATACGGATACGATTATTCCAGGTAGACGCGGGACGATCCCGTCCATTGACGAGATGAAGAAGTATGCTTTTGAGCTGCTTAAACCGGAGTTCGGCGAGACGGTGCGTCAGGGCGACATCCTGGTTGCCGGCACAAATTTCGGTTGCGGTTCTTCTCGAGAGCAGGCCGCCACGGTTCTGTCGAGTAATGGCGTGAGTTGTATTATTGCGAAAAGTTTCGCCAGAATTTTCTTCCGCAATGCCTTTAACAGCGGCATTTTGCTCTTGCAGTCGGATGAAATCCAGGAGTTTTGCGAAGGCGGAGATATTGTCACCGTTGATGTTGATCAGCGGTCTGTGAGCGTGAATGGCCGCTCGTTCAAGGTCGGGGAGATTCCGGAGAATCTTTTCAATATCGTCGCGAACGGTGGCCTGATTGAGGATACGAAGAAGAGAATTCAAGAAGGGATCAAACCCTTGGAGATTGCGGCTTTGGCCAAAGACGAACTCTACAAGGAGGGCTATACCTTAGCTGAGAAATTACTCCGCAAAAATTCCGGTGTGAGCCATGTTGTGCCGGGAGACATTGTGGTCACGAAACCCGACATGTTCATGATCCACGATATTTACACGACCTACCTGCTGGCCACGCTGAAGAAGATGGGTGCGGAGAAAATTCATGATCCGGACAAGGTGACGATCGTCTGGGACCATTGTATGCCTACCGCGGTTGCCAATAACGACTACGACCATTATCACGCGGGGCTTGAGCTGGCCGAGAAGTACGGCATTACGAAACTTCATGTGGGCGAGGGGATTTGCCATAGTCTCATGCATGAGAAGAAGTATGCGAAACCGGGTGAAGTGGCCACGGCGACGGACAGCCACACCACGACTTATGGTGGCGCGGGGAATTTCTGTACGGGGATCGGCACGGCGGAGATGGCTGCGGCTCTGGTGACAGGCGAATTGTGGTTCAAAGTTCCTTCGGCGATTAAGGTGGTTCTGAATGGGCATTTGGAGGATGGAGTTCTGTCCAAAGACGTCATCCTCAAGCTCTTAGGCGATATCAAGGCGGATGGTGGTCAGTATAAGTCCATTGAGTTCACGGGTCCCGTGGCTCGCGAAATGAGTATGGATGCTCGCTTCACCATGGCCAATATGGCGCTTGAAGCCGGGGCGAAATGCGGTTTGTTTGAAGTGGATGAAAAAACGGCAGAGTACTATGGCATTCCGCTCTCCGAAATTGACTGGGTCAAAATGGATGATCAGGCGACTTATGAGAAGGTCATTACCTACAACATTAATGAATTAGAACCGCAATTGTCTTGCCCTCAGGGCGTGGATAATGTGCATCCGATTTCGGAAATGATCGGCACCCAAATTGATGAAGTGTATCTGGGCAGCTGCACCAACGGGAGCCTGGAGGATCTGGCGATTGCCGCGAAGATCTTGGAAGGCAAGAAGGTGGCGCAGGGCTTGCGTTTTATTGTGTCGCCTGCCACAAACAAAGTTTTCAAAGAAGCCATTGAGGCTGGTTATATCCGCACGTTTATTGAGGCCGGCGGCGTGATCATCCACCCTTGTTGCGGGCTTTGCTGCGGCATGCCTTATGGCTTGATGAGCGATGACGAAAGCATCCTCCTGACTGCGAACCGCAACTTTATCGGACGCCAAGGGACGGCAAAAACCTTGTCTTACCTCTCAAGTCCTGCTGTTGCTGCCGCTACGGCAATTACCGGTGTGGTTACTGATCCGAGAACCCTTTGAAGTCTGTACGTTTTGAAGCTTCAGATGAGAAAAGGAATGCAAGAGAAGCGAAGGGGAGAGAATGATACGAAATTTTGACGAATTAAAAGACAAGCTCAGCCGGTTACCAGAGAAACGTCGTATTGCCGTGGCTCCGGCGCAGGATGAGCATACGCTTGAGGCCATTGTCGAAGCGGCTCGTGACGGAGTGGTTTCACCGGTTCTAATCGGCAATGAGGCCGAAATCCGGGAAATACTTGCCAGGATCGGTGTTGATATGGAGAACGCTGAGAACCTGGAGAACCTGGAAATTATCTCCGAGGATGATCCGGTGGCAGCGGTGCAGAGGGCGGCGGATTTGGCCAAAAATCATGAAGTGGACTGCATCATGAAGGGCAAGATCGAAACTGGTGGCTTGATGAAAGTTCTGGTGAACCGCGACCATGGCATTCGTGACAAAGACACGATGAGCTTGCTGGCGTTTATGGAGAGCCCTTATTACCACAAGATTTTTGCGATTACTGATGTGGGCCTTCTGGTGAAACCTACGAAGGAGCAGAAGCTTGCGGCGATCGAAAATGCTGTGGGTGCTTTCCATGCGTTGGGGGTTGCGGAGCCGAAAGTCGCTGTTCTCGCGGCTGTCGAAAAGGTGAATCCTAAGATGCCGGAAACGGTGGATGCAGCGGAAATTAAGGCGAGTGGGGTCGAGGGAGCGATCATTGAGGGGCCGATTAGTTACGACCTGGCGATGGATCCGGAATCTGCCCCGATTAAAGGTTATGAAAGTCCTGTTGCCGGTGACGCGGATATTCTCGTGGTCCCGGATATTGTAAGTGGAAATATCGCCGCCAAGACGATCACCACCATCGGGGGAGGGCGAACCGGTGGGGTTGTACTTGGGGCACAAGTACCTGTACTCATTGTGTCTAGAGCAGCAAGTGCCGACGACAAATATATGTCGATCGTGTTAGCCGCATTAATTGGGAAAAGTTGAGGAGGATAACCCTGTGAACAAAATGAACAAGGTCAAAATTGCGGGTCTGCCGTTGACCTATTTCTTACCGGTCTTTATCGTAATTGTGATTGCAACTTATATGGGCTTTATGCCGACGTCGATCATCACACAGTCGGGTGACTATGCGTTTGAGGCGACGACTTTTGTCGGGACGATGGCATTTTTGATGTCCATTGGCGGCATTTTCTTCTGGTTGGGCGGAGTCATCCCGATCGTCAATGACTATCTGGGTGGCGCGGTGCTCCTGCCGATGTTCGGCACTTCGATCATGAACTATTTCGGCTTGATCCCGGAGCCTCTGCTGAATGGCGTCAAAGTGTTGATGAGAGGCGGTTTCCAGGATTTCTATATTGCGACACTCTTGGTTGGCTCAATCCTGGTGATGGATCGAAAAATTTTGCTGGGTGCGACCGTGCGGTATTTGCCTACGGTGATCGGCAGCCAGGTCTTTGCGTTAGGCTTCGCCGTTCTGGCGGGTCTGGTCACCGGTTATGGCTGGAAGGAAGGCCTGTTCTATGTGGCAATCCCGACGATGTCCGGTGGTTCTGCCGGTGCAATTACGACGATCCCGCAACTCTATTCGCAGTTATCCGGCCAAGATCTGACCGGACTGGCGGGCATGTTTATCAGTTATGCCTCGATCTCCAATGTTTTGGCTATCTTATTTGCGTCGCTCGGCGGTGGGATCACCAAAAATATGCCGAAGATCAACGGTGGTGGTCGCATCATGATTGACCAGGAAGAGAAAACGGAAGTGGATGAAGCGAAACGCCCGTCTACATCCGGGAATTACAAACTGCTGGCGGCCGGCATCTTGGTTGCTTTGGCTCTCTACTTGGCCGGCGCTATCTTGGGCAAACTCCCGGGCACGGGTATGTTGGCTGGCTTGGCTTGGACCATTATCCTCGCGATTATTATTAAGGCTACGAATGTTCTGCCCGACGATGTTTCCGATTCGACTGTTTATGCCATGAATTTTTCGCTGCAGGCACTTCTTCCTATGCTGATCGCCGGAATTGGCATCAATTCCTTCAAGATTACAGACCTCACTTCTTTCTTCACACCTGCTGCGTTTGTCGTCATTATTGCCGGTGTCTTGGGTGCCTTCCTCGGTGCCATGCTCTTCGGCAAAATTACCGGCTTGTTCCCCTATGAAGCGGGTGTCACCGCGGGGCTTTGCTGCTGCAATATTGGCGGTTCGGGTGACATCGCTGTCTTGACGGCTGCCAATCGTATGAATCTTCTGGCCTTTGCGTCGATTTCGACCCGTATCGGAGGCGCACTCATGATTATTTGGGCAGGCTTCCTGTACCGATTCTTCATGTTGTGAGTGTAGCTGTGAATCTAGGGGGATCTTGGACGAGATGAAAACATACAAAATATTTGCGATTAATCCCGGTTCAACTTCGACGAAAATTGCTCTCTTCGAAGGCGAAACGATGCGCTTCTCAAAAAATGTCACACATGATGCGGAAAGGCTCAAAGACTTTGCCGAAATCTATGACCAGTTTGAGTACCGCAAAGCAACCATTCTGGAAGAATTGGAGCAAGAAAACCTGACCTTGGAAGATGTCGACGCGTTCGCCGCCCGAGGCGGCGGCCTGGTCAATGTTGAAGGCGGCGTCTATCAGGTCGGTGAAAAACTTCTGGAACATGCAAAGGTGGGGTTCACGGTCAAGCATCCTGCTACGCTGGGCGCTCTACTGGCCGATGACTTTGCAAAGCAAACCGGTGTACCGGCCTTCGTTGTCAATCCGCCGGATGTGGATGAGTTTTCCGATCTTGCCCGCGTGACCGGGCTCAAAGGGATCTACCGCGAAAGCAGAATCCATGCCTTGAATCAAAAAGAAATCGGCCTTCGTTATGCCAAAAAAGTAGGCAAAAGCTACGACGCACTGAACGTAATTATCTGCCACATCGGCGGCGGAATCTCAGTCACCGCGCACAAAAAAGGGAAAATGGTTGATTCCAACGACATCGCTAACGGGGACGGGCCTATGGCCCCGACCCGCTCCGGCCAAATCCCGGTCAAAGACGTCATCAATCTCTGCTTTTCCGGCACCTTCTCCCAGAAGGACATGCAAGATAAGCTGACGAAAACCGGTGGCTTGGTGGACCATTTACAAACTTCTGATGCCAGGGAAGTGGGCCAGATGATCCAAGAGGGCAACGACTATGCCAAGCTGATCTACGACGCCATGATCTATCAGATCGGCAAAACGGCGGGTTCCATGGCGGCTGTCCTTCATGGCGAGGTCGACGGCATCATCTTCACCGGCGGCATTTCCAATGATAAATACGTTGTTGCGAAACTCCGGGAGATGCTGAGCTTCATCGCGCCGATCGAAGTGATGGCCGGGGAATTCGAAATGGAAGCACTGGCTGCCGGAGCGATTCGGGTTCTGTCAGGGGAAGAGGAGGCTAGAGAGTACACCGGCGAACCGGTCTGGTCCGGGTTCCAAGGTGTCCATGGATACGAATAGGGATTTGGACTTGAGCCGCGAAGAGGACCTGGCCGTGGGTGGTAGCGATGGCTTGAGTTCGAGTCGCGAAGGTGATTTGGACTTGAGCCGCGAAGAGGACTTTGGCCAAAGCCGCACAAGCAAAGTCAAGTTCTTTAATCGCATTCTTGTGTATGTTTTAGGGCTCTTTTTCTTGGCACTGGGTGTTGCGTTTTCGGTGAATTCCCAACTGGGAATTTCACCGGTAAACTCTTTACCGTACGTCGTTAGCCTGGTGACCGGCATTGAAATGGGCACGGTCGTTATCGATGTTTTTGCCTTCTATGTCTTGTTGCAAATCGTGATCTTGCGAAAAGAGTTTCAGTGGATCAATTTAACTCAAATTCTTTTTGCAGTTGTGTTTGGCTACTTCGTAAACGCTGCAAAATACCTTGTTGGAGACTTTACGATCCCTACGTACTTTGGCCAACTTCTGATGTTAGGATTGTCCATTGTCTTTGTGGCCTTGGGTGTCAGCTTGTATGTGAACGTGAAACTTGTTCATATGCCTATGGAAGGCTTGACTTCGGCAATTGGGCAGAAGGTGTTTACGAAGATGGCTTTTGCTGATGTCAAAGTGATCATGGATTGCGTGGTGGTTGCCGCTGCACTCCTCCTTTCTCTGGCGATGCTTGAAGGCATTTGGGGAATCCGAGAAGGAACGGTACTTTGTGCTATATTTGTGGGCAAACTGATGAAACCTATGCAAAAGTTGATTGTGCCGATCTTGAGCCGGTTTTGTTTTTAGGTTTGTTTTGTTTTACAGTCGGTTTTGTGTTCAGGTTTGTTTTGTGTTCAGGTTTGTTTTGTGTGAAAAATAGCGTGTACGAATACCAATGCAGGAAAGAGAAAAATTTCGATGAAAATAGATATTGCCGTTGTTAAAGGGGACGGGGTTGGTCCGGAAATGATGGAGACCACCCTCAGGGTTCTTCAAGCAGTTAGCCAAAAATATGGTCATGATCTGCAAGCGCAAGAGGTACTGGCCTGCGGTGAGGCACTCGAAACCTGTGGAGAACCGCTGCCGGGGGCGTCTTTGGCCATCTGCAAAAATGCGAAAGCCGTGCTGTTTGGGAATTCGGGACTGGCAAAATATCGGAACCAACCCCTGGATAAACGGCCCGAATATGGCTTGATGAAGATCCGGCAAGCGCTTGGGGTGCACACCACGATTAGGCCGGTGACGATTTATCCCGGCTTGGCACATTTGTCGCCCTTGAAGGATGAAATTATCGCGAAGGGGCTGGATATTGTCTTCCTCCGAGACATCGTGGGGGGCATTTTGTGCTCGAAGGAGAAGGTCAGGCGTGTGGGCGACTCGGGTCAGGAAGCGTATGAAATTGAATACTACCATGAGCAGATGATTACCGATACGGCAGTTCTGGGCTTCGAACTGGCACAAAACCGCAAAAACAAGCTGACGGTGCTAGACAAAGCAAACGCCCTCGAGACCTCAAAACTTTGGCAAGAGACTGTTTTCAAGCTGGGCGAAAAGTACCCATCAACCACGATTGACCATTACTACATCGATTTGGCGGCTATGAAAATTATCGAGTCGCCGCACGTGTTTGATGTGGTGCTGGCGAGCAACCTCTTCGGCGACATCATTTCGGACGAGGGCACGCAGCTCACGGGAACGCCCTACATGTTTGGTTCCGCTGAGGTAGCCAAAGACTCCCGCGGCATCTACACTCCGAATCAGCTCCACAACCCGGACGAGTCCATCATCGGAGCGGGCATTGTGAATCCGATTGGCATGATTGCGGCGGCGGCTTTGATGCTCCGTTTGAGCTTCGGTCTCGAAGCCGAAGCGCTCGCGATCGAGACGGCTATTAAGTTGGTGATTGAGCGAGGGTATAGGACTCGCGACATCGCCCGTCCCGGCGATGAGTGGCTCTCGACTCAGACGATGGGTGATCGAATCATCGAAGCGCTGGGTTGAGTCGGCGGTTTGGTTTGGGTTGGGTTGGTTTGGGTTGGGTTGGTTTGGTTTGGTTGGTTTGGTTTGGTTTGGTTTGGTTTGGTTTGGTTTTCACTACATAAGTTTATTTTTAAACATATGTAGTGGGTTTTGTGGGCGAGTTTTTCTGGTGGAGCGGTTTTGGCGGCGTATTCTGTCTAATTTGGTTCCGCTGAGATTTGAGAAATTATTATGTTATTTCAAAGTTGGTTCAGATCGCGATTTTTGCGACAGCTGATCGATATATGCTGAGTTGTATGGATGCTTTTCCGTTGGCATTGTTTTTCTACCTAATAATTTTGCGGTAGAAGTCATTATTCATTCAAAATATTCTGTCTGCAGGTCAGTAATCGTTCAGTGGCTCGCTTAAGTAGGGGAGAATTTTCTCCGTGACGATATTCTTTGTCGCAAGATTCCGGATCCTAACCAAGTTGGAAATCTTTTGCATGGTTGGTGTTGAAGAGCAGGGCGTTTGACAAGATAATTTTACGAATTACAAAATATATATTAGATTAATAGTTGCATGGGTCCATTTTAGAAGTTTAAAAGACAAAGATGGCTGGACTTGTCACAATAAGTGGAACTAGGCGTACATTCCATCAGCGAAACTCTGCAAGATCGGCTGAACTTAATCCAGCAACAATAAGCTGAACGATTCGTACCATCAAGGATTTCCGAATAAAAATGAAACTCGTACCATAGCGTACAAAGATAGATCAAGCTTGCGCAATACACTGTGAAAATCCACTGTTTGCAGAAGTAAACCCCTGAAGAACCCGAAAAAACGGATAAAAGCAGGGAAAAAGTAGCTGACAAACGATTTTGATGCTAAGGTTGATTGGAAACTAAGTATAAAAGGGCAGACGAAACAGAGGTTCGGATCGACAACGAAAATTTGCAATCCTAAAACCCCGTGTCCAGAAAATATTATATACTTAGTCTAGTCAGCCCCTGTGGAGCAAAGAGAGTGTCTATACTCTTTACTCCTCGAGTACTTAGTTCTGATCGTTCTTTTTCACAAGAACACCCGCCAGCAAGGATGGTCTTAGAGTGACCTCAGCTGGCGGGATTTTTTTCACCTGTAAGAGATCCAGCACTTCCGTTCCATAAATGGCCGCCATTAAATCGAACGACGTTTATTATTGATGGACGCTTTGATATTTCCAGCAACTACCCGTAAATCCAGTCAGCCCCGCCTGGTAAATACCCGGTAATTTTCAGGTAATTTTCAGGCTAAGTAATTTCCATTGATCTGCCTCTTGACAATCATCCGGTCGAAACATTATTATTTATAGACCGACAGTCAGTCGAGGCAGACAAAGTACATATCAACTGAAAAGATAACTTGCGAGCGTAACACCAACCAACACCAACCAACGCCAAACCAACCCAACGCCATAAAAACCAAACCACCAACCAAAGCACCACACCACACCACACCACACCACACCACACCATAACACCGAGGAGCCAACATGAGAATCACGAAGGAAGCCGATACGAGAAGAAACGAAATTCTTGATGCGTCAGAGAAACTATTTATTCAGCAGGGCTTTGACCAAACCAGCACAAGTGACATCTTGCAAGAGGTCGGCATCGCCAGAGGCACCCTCTACTATCACTTCGCTTCCAAAGAAGAAATCCTCGACGGCATTATCGCGCGCCTGACCGATCTAGCCGTGAAGCGGGCCAGTGCGGTAGCGAATCAAAAGGAAATCCCGATTTTGCAGCGCTTCACCCAGACAATCCTCCAGCTCAATTTAGAAGGCGAGATCGGCAGTGAAGTGATGGAGCAGGCGCATAAACCGCAGAATGCTCTGATGCACCAGAAAATGCAGGAGCACATGCTAGCCGAGGTCAACCCAATTATCACCGGCCTCATCGAAGAAGGTAACGATCAGGGAATCTTTCAAACCGACTACCCCAAGGAGACCACGGAGATGCTGATGCTCTACGCCAACACCGCGTTCGACACTCTGGCTGTGCAGAGCGAAGACGAGCGGACGCGACAGATTGCGGCTTTTATCTATAACGTAGAGCGTTTACTAGGTATGGCCAAAGACGCCCTCCTCGAAGTGATTCGCCCGATTTTTGAAAACGTCACCCCGCCTTCGCCCTAAGCGAAGGCACATTCGAAACTGACCTCGCCTTCGCCCTAAGCGAAGGCACATTCGAAACTGACCCCGCCTTCGCCTCAAGCGAAGGCACATTCGAAACACCCTCGCCTTCGCCCTAAGCGAAGGCACATTCGAAACCAGTCTTGCCCACGCTACCAGTGAACCCGGAGGAACTCCTCATGATACAACGCCTCATTTGGAACGATATCAACCGTAATAGGCTTTTTGCCGTTGCCACTTGTCTGATTACGGCAATAACAACGATGTTGTTTGCTTTGACCATTTTCTTGCTTTCGCAGCTTCTAGGTTCTATGGACCTGTTGATGGCGAGAGCGAAAACGCCGGACTTCCTGCAAATGCATGTTGGCAGTCTTGACATGCCTGCGCTTGAACAATTTCACAGTGAGCACAGCGAAATTGAAGACTGGCAAGTGCTCAAATTCCTGAATCTCAATAACAGCGCTCTGAGCTTTGTAAGCACAGATGAGAGTAGCGCGGCTTTGGCCAAAGCGGACACGACGAATCAAATGGGAACCGCAGTCAGTTTGGCTGACAGCACACAGGATAATGGGCTGACTGTGCAGGCCGAGAATTTCGACTTTCTCTTGACCTTGGATGATGAGGTGGCGGAGGCTGGGCCTGGCGAAGTGTATGTTCCGATTACGTATCGCTCCCTTTATGATGTGAAAGTCGGGGACATGCTGCAAATTGGAACGGAAAGGCTCACGGTTGCGGGCTTCGTGAGGGATTCCCAAATGAACTCCATGATGTCTTCGTCGAAACGTTTCCTGGTGAATCCTGCCGACTACGAGCGCTTGTTGGCTCAGGGTGAAGAAGAGTATCTCATTGAATACCGCCTTCTGGATCCGGCAGCGCAGGGCGCCACGCAACAGGGCGCCGCGCAACAAGCTGCCAACGAGCGCGCCGCCGACCAAGGCGCGCCACAAGGGCAGCCGGTAGATAGTAATGCGTTTGCGACGGCGTATGCGGAGGCAGGGCTGCCGGCGAATGGGCCCACGATTACCAGGCCACTGATAAGGATGATGAATGCTTTGTCGGATGGGATGATGATCTTCGTGATTCTCATTGTGAGTTTGGCGGTGCTGGTGGTTTCGTTGCTGAGTCTGCATTTTATTACCGCAATTCAGATGGAGAAAGATCGGCGAGAGGTCGGACTTCTGAAGGCCATCGGGACCAGTCGGCGGGATCTTAAGAAAATCTATTTTGCGAAATATTTTCTGCTCACCGGCCTCGGCGGGATCATTGGCTTCGTGGCAGCAGGGTGGGTGCAGGCGCCTTTGGCCAAACAAATGCAAGACCTTTACGGCAAGGGCGAAGGGAGCGCCGGACCTTGGCTCCTCGCATTCCTGACGGCGGCGGTGCTGGTAGGCCTGATCATGCTGTTCGTGTGGCGGAAACTCAAAGCCACCGACAAAGTCACGGCTCTTGAGGCGATGTTCGTGAAACCTGTGGCCGAAACCCAGGCGAATCGGCGCCAGTACCTGCTGATCGGCGTGGTGACGGCCGTGTGCGTGAGTTTGATGCTGATCCCGCAGAACCTGTCGAGTACGCTGGAGTCGCCTGAATTCGTGACGTATATGGGGATCGGCAATGCGGATGTGCATCTGGATGTGCGGCAGACGGAGGATATTGGGAGGGATACGGAGGCTTTGGCTGCGCGCCTTCGGGAGGATCAGTCTGTGACAGCGTACTCGGTTTTGCAGACGCGGGCGTATCTCGCGGAGCTTTCTTCTGGCCAAAGAACCAACCTCCTCATTGAGCAAGGGGATCACAGCATTTTCCCTGTGGCCTACAGCAGCGGGCGAGCGCCTTCTGCACCCGGAGAAATTGCTCTTTCCAACCTAAATGCGGAGGAACTCCAAGTCGCTCTTGGAGACACGATTCGCTTGGGTGGCAGCGATTCGGCTGTAGCTTACAGCGTTTGCGGGATTTATTCCGACATCACAAATGGCGGGAAGACGGCGAAGATCAGCGCGCCCGCAGCCGATGCAGCAAGCGTGGTCGCGGATGCGGCAGGCACAGAAAATCCGCTGATGTGGAGTGTGGTTTATGCGGCTTTGGCCGAAGATACTGCGCAGGATGAGTGGGTAAGAAGTTATAAGACTGAGAGCGTCGAAGTGGTTGCGATCGGCGATTACATGCAGGGCACCTACGGGCAGACGCTGGAGCAGATCAAGCTCGCAAAGATCGTGGCCTACGGGATTGCCGCGGGGATCATTGTGGTGGTCGTGGCGCTGTTCATCCGCCTGATTGTCGAGCGCGATCGGAATCGGATTTCGCTGCACAAGGCGCTGGGGCTCACCGGGAAGCGGATTAGTCAAGGTATTTTGGCCAAAGCCCTCGCCTTCAGCTGTGCCGGCATCGCCTTAGGTATCTTGCTGGGGATTGGTTTGGGTCAACAGGTGAGTGGCTTGTTCCTGCAATCTCTAGGGGCTGATGGTTTCCGCTTCACCATGGTGTGGTGGATGATTTTGCTGGTGATTCCGGCGATTGGTTTGGGGGCGTCGGCTCTGGCCGTGCGCTTGGGTGTGGACGAAGTGCAGCATGTCAAAGCCTACGAATGCTGCATCGGCAGAGAATGACCGGAATCAAAAACCGGAAAGGAAATATGCGTTATGGATGGAAATACAGTATTACGAGTAGAAGCACTCAGCAAAGAACAGATCTTGTCGGATGTTTCGTTTACTTTGGCGAGTGGTGACATGGTGGCGATTATGGGGCCGTCCGGGTCCGGGAAATCAACGCTCCTCTACAACGTTGCGGGGATGGACAAGCCAAGTAGTGGTCAAGTGAGCCTGCGTGATTATGAGATCACCGGCTTGTCTGAGGATGAAAAAGCCACCCTTCGCCTTCACCGGATGGGGTTCGTTTTCCAACAGATGAACATGCTGAAGAACTTGAATATCTTGGATAATATTATGTTGCCGGCGGTTTTGGCCAACAAAGAACAGAAACGTAAACCCAGAAATACAGCGGCCGGTGAGGCTTATGTCCGGCCTCAACGAATCGCGAAAACCAAAGCCGCCATCAAGGACGACGCTCTCAAACTCATGGCAAAACTTTCCATTGCGGATTACGGAGAGAGAAGCATTACGGAAGTGTCGGGCGGGCAGCTCCAGCGCGCCTGCATTTGCCGAAGTTTGATCAATGAACCGGACATCCTCTTCGCCGATGAGCCGACCGGTGCGCTGAACAAGCGGGCGGCGGAGGAGGTTCTCGACGAATTCGTGAAATTAAACCGCGAAGGTGTGACCATCCTCCTGGTCACTCATGACAGCAAAGTCGCCAGCCGCTGCAAACGTGTCCTCTACCTTTCGGATGGCCGTTTGGAGGGCGAATACGAGCTGCCAAATGCCGCCCCCGAGGAGAAAGAAGCGCACTTAACCCACTGGCTCCAGAACATGGGCTGGTGAGGGGTTGGTTTGGGGTTGGTGAGGGGTTAGTTCGGGGTTAGTTTGACAGCATTTTTGACTACAAAAGTTTAAATTTAAACTTATGTAGTCAAAATGCATGCACCGAAAATACAACAGCACGCGACGAAAACACACGACACGCAACGTCATGGCATAATGGGAGTACTTTACGAATTCACACAAGGAGCACCTCACCCTCATGCGCAAACACCCCTATGTCAAACTGGCACCCGGCACCTGGGTCATCAGTGATTATTATTTGGCCAATATGTATTTGTTGGAAGGGCAAGACTCAGCTCTCCTGATTGACACCGGCGCAGGTTTGGGCGACCTTCACGCTTTGGTTCGGGAACTGACTGATAAGCCGCTTCAAGTCGCCGCTACCCATGGGCATCTCGATCATGTGGGCGGGAATGGGGGCTTCGGTCACGTGATGATTCATCCCGCGGATCGCGCGATGGCCGACGAGACCACAACGCGCGACAACCTGGTCGACTTCGTGGCCTCGCGGGGTTCGGCGAGGAACACAAGGATACCTGTGCAAGAGCTGCTCGAGCTCCTACCCGCCGACCTAAAGCCATTCGAGTGGCTGGATTTGGCAGATGGGCAGATCATTGATTTGGGCGGTCGCATCATCGAAGTCATCCACATTCCCGGCCATTCTCTCGGGCATGTCGCATTCATTGACCACGGCGCGCGGCTGGCTTTCACCGGCGACATGTGCAATCCGATCCTTCTGCTGCGCTGGCCCGAGACGACCACCACCGTGGCCGGGTACCGCGATTCGATGCTGAAATTGCAGGCTCGCGAGGCGGATTTCGATGCACTTGGCCTGGGGCATGGTTCTTTGCGCACCCATGATTCAGGCATAATCGAGCAGTACATCGAAGCCTGTGACCACCTGCTTAATGGCTCGGCCAAAGCCACCCCCTCCCACCCCGGTCTACATCAGGGAGTGAGCTATCAGTGGAAGCGTGTGCGAATCTTTTTTGATCCGGAGCGGCTGAGGTGAGATTCATTTTGCCGATAACTATGAGTGACATCATACTGAAAAACGCGTCGCAAAACCATGAGTGTTTTCAGGCAGGCACCTGAAAATAGATAAACTGAAATGTTCAAGACCAAGCTTATATTTGCGTCTTTGGCCAAGTGAAAGGAATGACTTATAGATCAATGTCTGGACAAACAAGCGAAATCACAATTGAATCCACAAGCGGAGTTGTAAAATTAAGTCATGCCAGAGCCTGGCGCACTTATCGAGGCGGGAAGCTCCTGGAGTCATTCCTAGGTGTGGACAATCCGCAGGATAGCCATTTCCCGGAACTTTGGATCGCCTCTACTGTGGCAGCGCGTAATGCCGGTCGCGAAGAGATCCCGGATGAAGGTTTGACCTATGTGCTGGAGGAAAATCAGCCCAGCGAAACCACAACCGACTCTCCCACATCGCCTCACTCGGCTACGTCTCCCACATCGCTTAAGGCCCTGTTGCAAGCGGAACCTGTGAAGTACTTGGGGGCTAAGCATGTGGAAAAATTCGGTTCCACACCAGGCGTGTTAATAAAAATAATTGATTCTTCAGAGCGGCTTTCAATTCAAGTACACCCAGATAAAGCACAGGCAAAGGCCCTCTTCGACTCCGATTTTGGCAAAACCGAATGTTGGCACATCTTAGGTGGACGAGAAATCAACGGGGAAAAACCGCATATTTATTTTGGCTTCAAAGAAGGCATTACCAAAGAACGCTGGCGAGAAGTGTTCGACAGTCAGGACATCCCGGCAATGTTGGATCTTTTGCATCGTTTTGATGTCGAACCGGGTGAAACGTATATGATCGAAGGTGGCGTTCCCCATGCCATCGGAGCGGGTTGCTACTTGGTTGAAATTCAGGAACCCACCGACCTAACGATCCGAACTGAGCGTTTTAGTGCGTCCGGCGAGCCGATTGCTGACATGATGTGCCATCAAGGGATCGGCTTCGACAAGATGTTTGATTGTTTTTCGTACGAAGGCCTGAGCCGAGAAGAAACCAAGCGTCGTTGGTGCATCCAACCGAAGGAGTCAGTCCGACCGACGATACCTATTCAAGTAAGGAAAGATACGCAAGGATTTTTCAACAAGAAGACCCTAGTAGGATATGAAGATACGCCGTGCTTTCGCATGGATGAGTGGCGCATCAAGGGGACTCAGCGCTTGGAGACGGGAGGACTGTTCTCCGTATTGGTCGTTCTGGAGGGTAAAGGTGTACTTCGTGATGGTCAACGGGAAATGAGGCTCGCACCGGCGGATCTTCTGTTTATTCCTGCACAGGTGGCGAGTTTCGAGATCACAGCAAATGGAGAGAATGGGGTGCGATTTTTCAGTTGCTTCGGCCCTGCTTGAATGATGTTGGCTTCAGTTGTTCCGCCCCTACTTAAATGATGTTGGCTTCAGTTGCTTGGGCTTTGACTGGAGTAGGTTCGGAGCGGTTATGGAGGCGTATCGCCACTACATAAGTTTATTTTTAAACATATGTAGTGAGTTCTTGTTGGCGGAGCGGTTTTAGCGACGTATTCTTCCTTGAATTTGTTCCCTTAGCCTTCGAGTAATTGTTTTATTATTTGCAGATTGGTTCGGATCGCGAAACTTGCGACATCCGACTGGGGTACACTGCACTTTGAAGAGGCTTTTTCTGCTGGTGTAATGCTTATATTTGACGATGGCTCAGCCAAGGTCAGTATTCATTCAATAATCTTGATGCTCAGGTCAGGAATCATTCATTCTACGCTTAAACCGGGGACAATGCTCTTCTTAGAAAACTTTCATTGTCGCAAAAATCCCGATTCGGACCAAAATCGAAAAATTTTCGGATAAAAGTTGCTTTCCTGAACCCAAAATAGTGAAAGCGCTCTGTTTCACACTCCTCCAACTTCATAAACTAGCGGTCCATTACCTTAACTAGCGGCCCATCATCTTCAGTGAAATACGTCAGCGTTTGTCTGCCACAAAGCAACTACATAAGTTTATTTTTAAACATATGTAGTGTAAATGAAGTAGTACCATCATCCATTTCATCTGCATGAATGATTTCTGCTACTATGAAGTGAGTACTTGAAGCTCGCATGGAAGAAACTCGCCAGACATGAAAAGATGAAAAGGAAGCCTGCCATGGTCATAGAATCATTTAAGCCCATACCGGGAAAGACACTAGATGAATCAATCAGAATTTTTTTCAGAAACAAAAAGAAGAAATTATATAATGATATGCCCCATGAGGTCAGAGATGAATTTGACCTCACACAGGCGAGATACTCGAAAAGGACCGAGGCAACGGTTCGCAATTTCTCGAAACTAAAGGACAAATTTGGCGAAATTGCGGGGCCGGGCGAGTTTACGAAGACGGGCGAGATTACGAAGCCGGACGGAATTGCGGGGCCGGGCGAGATTACGAAGCCGGACGGGATTGCGGAGCCGGGCGAGATTACGAAGCCGGACGGGATTACGGAGCGGGGCGAGATTGCAAAGCCGGGTCAAATAGAAACGATGTTTTTGACCGGCAACACGATGCATTTCAGAGGCGGCTATAACTATAGTATCGACTTCTTGAATATGATCAGCTTGAGTGCGGCGATTTGGATTTTGGACTATTTAACACTTGAGAAAAAGTTAGATTCAATTTATCAATACTTGCCACTGCAAGAACTGCAAAAAAACATGGCTGCCGACCTTTTGATAACGAGTTCAAGTCACCCGATGTATGATCCGACGATTGTGTCGGCTTTGGTGTATTTAATTAGGCACCGTAACACGGCGAAGGTGCTGCCCCACAAGGAACTTGGCTCGTTAGTTTGGGACCCCGGCACGCCTGATCAAGATGAGACTTCGCAAAAACTTCGCAAGGCGTACGAGGCTGTGATTGCTCTTATTGATCCTGAAGTCCTCAGCGAAGTGAGCAAAAGATACGAAGATAAAGTTTGGGAGTTCTATGGGTTGGCATTTGCGGCTTTGGCCAAAGTCTCAAACCGCAGTGTGACGCTGGAACGTTTGCTTCTTGACGTTGAAGTGGAGATCGCGGAGAAGTTGAATAGGGCAAGTGGTGTCAAACCGTCGATCTTGTTGACGAAAAATGCGCTGGAAAATCCGGCGGATTATCTTGCCAGACGCCAGAATCTGACGGCTGATCTCGAGAAAAAGGCTGAATTATATGAACAAGAGCTTGAGACCTTGGATAGGATTCGTTACGATGATTTTGCTTTGCCGGACAATCGTGAGGAGGCGATCAAGCGGCTAAATGGGCTTCTTCCGGAGGATTTGGCTGATCGGATTATTCATTTCAAAGTGGATGATCCTTTTGAGAGTGCTTTTGCCTTGCTCTACCTGCTGGATACGGGAAGTGATGTGCCGTGGCTATACTATGGAAGTATTTCTGTTGCCCAGACCTTGGTGGATCAACTTCCGTTTGATTCGGACTTGTACACGAATGGGGTTGTGAAGTCGCTGGCGGGATTGAATGACACGCTCTACACGCACCGCTATCGGGGCACCCGCTGGCCTGATCCTGAGGGGGCTGAGGATAGCGATGATGGTGAGCACGGCCGAAATGCTGAGAATGCCGAGCATGCTGAGCATGGCAAGGAGGCTGATTATGGCGAATATGGCGAGTATGCCGAGTATGGCGAGTATGGCGAAGATGCATTTAGTAAATATAGCCTTAAGAGTTATGAGCGCGAATATGGGAAGAATCTCAGTCAAATATTATATGCCAATACAGGTATGGTCTTCCCCAGGGTGGCTCCGAGCGTCTATAATCCCAAGCCATTTTGGGATGACCTTGGTGAGTTAACCCCCAGAGAGAAGGAATCGTACGCGCTGGCGCTTCATTCCCTGCAAGCCTCATTCTTCAGAAACACGGATATCAAGCAAAGCACGTGGTTCGATGAATATTTTGATGTGGATGAAGAGGATGAAGCTGCGTACGAGAATAGAGGTGCGGCCAATTTACTTGGCGGAGTCAATTTGGCAGGTACGCTTCGGGCCAAAGACGCAAGTGGCGAGTTTAAAGGCACGGATCCGGCCAAAGGTACAGCCGGAGCCAAAACCGCAGCTGCGGCCAAAGGCGCAGCCACTGCAAAAGACACAGCCGGGCGTTCTGGGAGAGTACCTCAAGAGAAAGTGCTCAATAAAGCGGCGGGTGGCGCAGCGGGTGAAGCCCCTGCTGACACCTCGGGTGATACCTCGCCAATTCAGCCAATCTCGCCAATTCAATCAGAACTCGACCAGCTCAGCGGTGAAAATGAGCGACTTCGCAATAAGAATGCCAGGCTCGTCGACATCTTGAACTCCTTGCAGAAAGCCAACAAAGAACTGGAACAGAACCTAAGTGTACTCGCGGCAGAAAGTGACAAGCAACACGTGGAGCTCTCCGATTTGCGCGAACGAGTGTATAACCTTGATAACCAAGGCGAGAGAGAAGCGCCTGAAGACGTTACGATTCAGTATCCTTATACGGTCAAGGGGAAAATCGTGTCTTTCGGCGGTCACATATCGTGGATTCAGGAGATGAAGAAACTGCTGCCCAATGTCATTTTCATTTCCCCCGATACGCTGCCCAATATGGACATCATTCGGGGCGCCGACGCGGTTTGGATCCAAACCAACTGCATATCGCACAGCAACTATTACAAGATCCTCACCAGTGTGAAAAACTTGGGCAAGCAGGTTCGTTTTTTCGTTTTCTCCGGGCACCGCAAGTGTGCAGAGCAAATGGTTAAGTCAGTGGAGGAGTGACCGCTTGTAGCCTTTTAGGCCAAAGCCGCCTCCCCCCACCGTATCTACATTTTCAACGTTCGATCTGGTTTAGCGATCGCAGTTTAGAGATCGCCCTTAGAGATCGTAATTGATAACGACTTTGATTGCTTGAGCGGGTTGGATGGCCATTTCGAACGCTTCGCGGATTTGGTTGTGCGGGAATTGATGGGTGATTGTGCGAAGGATGGGGGTGTTTTTCTGGCTCAGGTAGTGCAAAGCTTCCTGGATATCTTGTGGGGTGTACATGAAGGAACCCATCATGCTCGATTCGGCCCACATGAGATTGCCCAAGGAGATTTCCACTTTCTTTTTGTAGACGGCGACTACGACAAATTTTGCGCCGAATTTGGCGAGACTCAGGAATTGCTCGGCGAGACCGGGGGCTCCGGCGCAGTCAATATAGACGTCAACGTCGGGAACCTGCACACCCAAAGCATTGTAGGACGAGCCGTAAAACTCGAGTAGGGAGTTGGCGAGGTCGGCTTTGGCCGAATTAAGAGGGGTGCCACCCATCTCCTCGACTACCTTCAGGCGCGCTTCATCAATATCTGCCACGATGACGCGGTCGAGCCCCATGCCGATGAGACCGGACAGGGCGCTGAGACCGATGGTGCCGGCGCCGAAGATGACGACTTTTGAATCCTTCGTGACCTGCGGGACGTTCTTGCCGTGGATACCGACGCTAAAGGGCTCTGTGATCACGGCTTCGTCGAAACTGACATTCTCCGGAATGAGGAACAAGTTGTGGTTGAGCTTGGCGTTTTCCACGCGAACATATTCTGTAAAAGCGCCGCCGCGCTCCGGACCTAGTGCGGCGAAACTCATGGGGTTAATGAAAACCCTGGCACCCGGCGCAAACTCTTCGACCTTGGCACCGACGCTGGTGACGACGCCGACCATTTCATGGCCGAACTCGTCGCCGGGATAGATATTGACTAGGTCACCGCTGTATTGATAGGCGGTGACATCGGTGGCGCAAATGCCGGCACGTTTGATTTGAACGAGGACATCGTTGTCGCCTAGTTGGGGGATGGGTTTATCAATGATACCGATCTGGCCTACACCTTGATATATTGCGGCTTTCATAGACTCGTTCTGAGAATTCTGAGAATTGTTCATCGTGGACCTCCTATTTGGTTTCCTGTTTGATTTGGGCTAAAATGACTAGGACATGCTTGCATTTTGCGCAAAAATGTCAGTTAACAATACGTTCTGCCTAATAATAGGATAATTTTGTATCGAAACAAGGCTTGTTCTTGCGAATTATTCTATAATTCTTGCGACTCTTGAGGGCGGCTCTGATGGAACAACGACAACCTTTCTTACCTGAAAATTTTTTCCATGCCGGCCAGAGCGCTGTGGGGCAGAGCTATGCCGGCTCCGATCCTGCGGCCTTCAATTATGCCGCGCAGAACCCGCTTGCCGACACCAATCCTGCGGAGTATTTTTTCTTAAAAGACCGCATGGGTCAAGACTTATATGACAAGTTGGAGCGGACGGCCAATTATGAGGATCTGTCCTTGCAACAAGAGCATGCCTATCGTTTTTCTTGGCCGTCGCCTCTGGCGCAAGACTATTTTCTCTATGTGTATTGCCTCAGCGTTTGTGAGTTTCCGCAGAAATTCGCCGTCAGTAAGGACGGTGGCGAGGCGTTCCTTTTGGCTCTGACATACACCGGAAGTGGCGTACTGGATTATGAAGGCCGAACCTATCAGCTGGCCCCCGGGACCGCCTTCCTCATCGACTGCCGGAAGCCCTATCATTATCGCGCGGAGAGCAAGGCTTGGGGGTATTATGCCATCTATTTTGATGGCCATGCAGCGCCGGCCTTTTTCTCCATGATCCGGGAAGAGGACGGAGTCTGTTTCCCGGTAACCGAAAACTCGTCGCTCGCTCACAGCATCCGGCAGCTCTACTTCAGCAACAGCGTGAGTACCCGCCACACGGAAGTGGAGAACAATCAAACGTTGACGCACATCCTCACTGAAATTCTCGGGATCGCCCGTTCCCACACCGTCACTCCTCCGGAAATCAAAGAGATCTGCACCTACCTCGAAAATCATTACCGGGAGCCAATCAATCTGGACAGCTTGGCCGCCCAATTCTATAAAAACAAATATCATCTCAGCCACCTGTTCAAAACGTACGTCGGCATCCCCCCGAACCAATATTTGAATCGGGTGCGGCTCAATCGGGCCAAATATTTTCTGGTCACGTCGACACTCAGCATCGGCGAAATTGCCGAGGCGGTGGGCATCCATAGTGCCAATCATTTTCTCTATTTGTTTAAGAAACAAGAACAGATGCTGCCTTCAGAATTTCGGAAGCGATTTTCACTGTAAAATTCGGGTGTAAGGGCTGACTTTAGCGGGCTCCGATCGTTGTCAGATGGCGGAAATTCTACGGAATCGCCATTTCGATAGGCGAATTGCACGAATGTTCAGGGTAATTTGCCCAAAATTCATGGTACTATAGAAGGACAAAGGAGGTAGCGATATGGCAACTTACGTGTGTTCTCTCTGCGGTTTTATCTATGAGGAAGCACTGGGCATTCCGGAATCGGGAATTGCTGCCGGTACGACTTGGGAGGAACTGCCGGATGATTGGGTTTGCCCGCTCTGTGGGGCAGGCAAGGATGCGTTTGAGAAGCAAGAGGAGGTGACTGAGGCGGCTTTGGCCAAAGCACCCGTCCCCGCACCTGAAGCGGCTGGTGTGAAGAGCGAGGTGGAGGCTGGTACGGTCAATTCGCAGACCCCGTTGGAACTTAGCGCGCTGTGCACGAACCTCGCTCGAGGCTGTGAAAAACAGTACAAATTTGAAGAGGAAGCGCTCTTCCGCGAATTGGGGGATTATTTTGCGGGGCTGGCAGAACCGGCTCTCGAACCTTCTTATGAAAAGCTCTCCGCTATGGTTATGGCTGACCTCGAGACTGGTTTTCCTGAGGCCTATGCTGCGGCGAACCAACCCAAGGATCGGGGCGCTCTACGAGCGCTGGTCTGGAGTGAAAAGGTGACGAAGATTGGAAAGGCGGCTCTGGCCAGATATGAGAAACAGGGCGAGGCTCTCGTGGCGGAGACAAGTGTGTATGTCTGCTCGATTTGCGGGTTCATCTACATAGGGGAGGACCTGCCGGACATTTGCCCTGTCTGCAAAGTGCCGAACTGGAAGTTTGAGAAAGTGGAAGCGAGGCAATAACTATGGCTGAGAAGTATGCGGTAAGAAATATTCGTTTGTGTACAAAGGATTGTCTTTGCCTTTATGTTTGCCCGACCGGTGCGACGGATACGGAGAATAGCGTGATTGATGTCGCTACTTGCATTGGGTGCGGCGATTGCGCGGATGCTTGCCCTTCCGGTGCAATTTCGATGGTACCGAAGGTGTATCCCAAACAACAAGACAAGACGGAAGCGGTTATTGGGTCCCTCAATGCGCTGATGCGCAGCAAATCTGAGCAGGAGCGGAACGCAGCCGGGATGTCTGGCAAACTTGCGGTGGCGATCGAAAAATCGAATCGTATCATGGCGGAGGATCTGCTTCGTGAAGCGGGTTACATGCTGCCGCAAAGTGAGAATACAGAGGTTTTTTTGGAATCGCTGTTGGCAGAGAGGACCGAAGAGGGTTTCCCGAGAGCGACAGTGGAAAAATTATTGGCTGCCTTGCGCCGTAATCCTGAAGAGGCTGAGGTGGCAGGGGAGTAGATGGCGAGAGCGGCACGCTGTGGGATGGCGGCTGTGTGAAGGCGGTCGCTGATGTGGCGGCATGTGTGATGGACGACCGCTGCGGGAAGGCAGCAAAGAGACTGCGAAAGAGTGGGTGACAATGGACGAGAGAGCGCTTGAATTATTCTTTCAGAAGTTGGATCGAGCCGAGTTTGTCAGTGAAGTGTATAAGTTCCAAGCGAAGGCCGATTATCCCCTGCCGATTGGGCATGAGCAGACGATTTCCCAGCCTTCGTTGGTGTTGGAGATGACGCGCTTGCTTTCGCCCGAGCCGAATAGTCGGGTGCTGGAAATTGGCACGGGATCAGGGTATCAAACGGCGTTCTTGGCTGAATTTTCGGCCTGGGTGTATACGGTGGAGCGGATTGCGGCTCTCGCCCAAAGTGCCCGGGACCGCTTGGCTGCTCTTGGTTACCGAAACATCTCGTTCAGGTTGGCAGATGGCAGCGTCGGTTGGCCGGAGGAGGCGCCGTTCGACCGAATTATCGTGACTGCGGCTGCAGGGAAGAGGCCTGAGGCGTTGATTGGCCAACTGGCGCCCTCCGGCCGCATGATTGTGCCTGTTGGCCCCAAGTTTGTCCAAGAGCTCCTTCTCATTACAAAAGATGAAGCCGGTGCCGTGCATGAGCGGGTGATCACTCACGTCCGCTTCGTGGAGATGGTGGGCGATTACGGCTGGGAGTAAGCGGGGATCACAATGGGGATCGCGATGGGGATCACAATGGGGATCACTGGGGTTATGGGATGAGTGAGAGGCTGATGGTTAAGGGCGCAACCGAATACACGAAGGTCAATGGGGATCACTGGGGTTATGGGATGAGTGAGAGGAGCCAAGGAGATAGGCTTAGCCGATGTGATCCTCGATGAACGTAAAGATGTTATCCAAAACTTCCTGGCTCCAGAAACTGCCTTCATGAGGCGCGCCGTCCACACAGATCATCTCGGCTTCTGTGCCGTGGTCACGCAGCGCTTGGTAGAGGCGGACGGATTGGTCGTAGCTGACAGTTTCATCTTGGTCTCCATGGATTATGAGGAAGGGCGGGTAGGTTTTGTCCTTGTCGATCCAGTGAAGAGGACTGATTTCCTTGATGACTTCGTTATCCGGTTTGCCGTCTTTGAGGCCGATAAAGTTGATGAGGGTTTCTTTGAGGTCTTCGCCGGCCGCCGCTTGGGCAGCTTGTTCATCGGGCGAAAGTGTCATGAAGTGGGTCATGGCCGCTGTGACTTTGTCTTCGATTTCTTTGACCATGCCGATGCCGTCTGCGGGGCCGAAACAATCGACTACAAAGTTGACCTTGTCCGACTGGTCAGCCCATTCGGCGGTCTTGAATTTCGGGTTGTCAATGGTGAGCCCTGCAAGGAGTGCCGCGTTGCCGCCTGAGGAGGTGCCCCAGATACCTAGCTTAGTGGGATCGATGTGGAGGTCGGCGGCTTTGGCCCGAAGAAAACGAATGGCTGTCTTCACATCCTCGAGAAAAGCAGGCGCCTTGTGGCCTTCCTGGCTGTTTCTGTGGGTGACAGTTGCGACGACATAGCCCTCGCGAGCGAGTTCGGCGAGCTGAGGGATCTCGAAATACACATTGGGGAACTTCCAGCCGCTGCCCTGAACGAAAACGACGCAGGGGTAACTGATACTCTGGCCTTGCTCATCTTGCAGAGCCCAAGGCTGCAAAAGCTGCAGCACGAGCGGGTTGTCTTCCCGATCTGTGAACGTGATGTCGGGAAGCATTTGTGCCATACCGGTGAGCTTCGGGTTGTGAGCGATGTGGCGGATCGGATAGTCAGACATGGTGGAGCCTCCTTGGGTGGTGGTACTACATTGGGTGGTGGTACTACATAAGTTTAATTTTAAACATATGTAGTGGTTTTGCGTTAATGCTTATCCACCATTATACCCAAGTGGCATGGCTTCTTGCTTGGCAAAACCGTTATACTTGCGTTAAAAATGTTTAAGGTTTTGCCTGTATCGGCGCTGGTGGCGGCGCTGGGTTGGCTTGGTTTGGCTTGGAATGGGTTGTAGGAGATGAGAGATGACGGAAGTTGTGGCGGCTTTGATTTGGGATGAAGAGAAGTTTTTGATTTGTCAGCGGCCCGCACATAAGGCGAGGCCGCTGCTGTGGGAGTTTGTGGGCGGTAAAGTTGAGGTGGGGGAGTTGAAGGAGGCGGCCTTGGCTAGAGAATGTCGAGAGGAGCTCGACATTGCTGTGACTGTCTTGAGCGAAAAGATGGCGGTTACCCATGAGTATCCGGACCTCACGATTCATTTGACTTTGTTTAATGCCGAAATCGCGGCCGGGTCGCCGGTTCTCAAAGAGCATGCGGACATGCGCTGGATTACGGTGGCTGAAATTCCCCAGTATGAGTTTTGCCCGGCGGACCGGGAGATTCTGGACGTGCTTCAAAAGGGGGAGTGAAGGCTGAGGGGCCGATGACGAGCTGCGGAAGATGGGCCGCGGTGTGAGGGCGAGCCGCTCGGCAGAAGCTGAGCGGCTCACTCCTTAGATTCCGGTTTCCTCGCGGACGATGGTGGCCATTTCGTCCCAATGCTTTTCCATCTCTGACACGAGCTTGAACTGGGCGCGGCAACGGTCGAGATTGTGTTTGTTGCGGTGAACGGCGAAATAGTGGTCGCCGTCAAGGTAGTCGGTGAGGAAGCGAAGGCCGCATTCGAGGGTCATCGTCTTGGCACCCAGCGGCATTGCGGCGATTTCAGCGGCGGTGAGGCCGGGACAGGCTTGATAGAAGCCGCGCGTGTACACGCGGAAGCGGTCGAGGTTGATGGTCATTTTGCGAAGATCCGTTTCGTCCTCAGCCGCGTTTGCGGCGCCGAAACGGATGGAATCGCCGAAATCATAGAGCGAAAGGCCGGGCATGACCGTGTCGAGGTCGATGACGCAGAGGGCTTCGCGAGTTTGGTTGTCGAGCAAAACATTGTTGAGTTTCGTGTCGTTGTGGGTGACGCGGAGCGGCAGCTCGCCGGATTCGCGGAGACGTTGAAGTTGACCCATTTCCTTTTCACGTGCTAGAACGAAGGCAATCTCTTCCTGAACCTCATGGGCGCGGTTGAGGGCGTCTTTGGCCAACACATTATGGAAGATGCGGTAGCGGTCGGGTGTGTTGTGGAAATTGGGGATGGTTTCGTGGAGGTCCGCGGCGGGGAAGTCTGCGAGGTCCTGCATGAAGCGGCCAAAGCCCAACGCACTCTGATAGAAGTCCTCGTCAGACTCGGGGAGCTGGAGGCAGAGTGAATCGGTGACGAAAATGTAGACTCGCCAGAAGCCGTAGGTGTTGTGGAGATAGTCGTCGCCGTCGGTGGTTGGAACGAGGGTCAGGACACGACGGGGATCGTCGAGCTTGGTTCGCTGATGGGCGGTGACGGCGCTGATGTTTTCCATGAGGGCGGGAACGTCCCGGAAAACCGTGTGGTTGATTTTCTGGAGAATGTACCAAGTTCCCTTGCTCGTGATGGCGAGATAGGTCACGTTGATGTGGCCGGATCCATAGAGCTCGCAGGAAATGGCCGGTGAATCAAGCTGAAAATTCTGCAGGGTTTCTAAAAGTTGTTCTACCGTCTCGTTCTTCATGTTGTCGCTCCCGTTGTCATGTTGCCGTTCCGGTTGTCATGTTGCCGTTCCCGTCGTCATGTTGCCGTTCCCGTCGTCCGTTTGGCTCCTATTATACGGATTATGCGATTCTTGTGTTAGGCGGATCCGGTGTGGGGTGTGGACAATCGAAAATCACCGCAGAACTTTAAATTGAAAGTTCTGTGGTGATTGGATGAGTGGATATGGTTGTGGAGGGTGGTGAGGCGGGCGGTTGTTTGAAGTGCCGCCCGACCGAGGGGGCTTAGGCGGTTTAAGCGATAGCCTCTTCGGCGCCCGAGAGCTGTGAGGCCTCTTTCCGTGAGCCCTCGAGCCGTGTCGCCTCGAGCCGTGAGGCGAGGAGTCGGCGGGCGTAGGCTTCGAGTTCGGAGGCGCGGTCTTTGGCCATCGGAGGGACACCGGGGAGCTTGTATTCGCGCCCCAAGGTCTCGTATTTGTCCACCCCCATGACATGGTAGGGTAGGATTTCGAGGCGATCGATCCACGGCAGCAGAGGTTCTGCGGTTTGGATTAGGAGATCCATGGCAGCCTCGGAGTCTGTAAGACCCGGGACCATGACGTGGCGGACCCAGATTTTGCCCTGGTAGGATGATGCGGTGAGCGTGGAAACAAAAGTCTCCCATGCCGTAATCGGGCGCTCGGTGAGGCGGCGGTAGCTTTCGGGTGTGAATTGTTTGATGTCCAGAATGATCAGGTCGGCGAGCTCGAAAATTTCACGGTAATGATGCGGGTCGCCGGCCCCTGAAGTGTCGATGGCGATGTTGATGCCCTCGGCCTTCAGCAGTTTCATGGTTTCGACGAGGAAGGCGCCCTGCAAGGTCGGTTCGCCGCCGGAGAAGGTCACGCCGCCGGTTTTGCCGTAATACGGTTTATAGCGGCGGGCGGTGGCCACAATTTCTTCCGGGGTAATTTCACGGCCACCGGTCAGCGACTGGCTGTCCGGGTTGTGGCAGTAGGCGCAGCGGAGGGGGCAGCCTTGGAGGAAGAAGACCGTCCGGATGCCGGGTCCGTCCAGGAGACCCATCGTTTCGATGGAGTGGAGGCGGCCAATGGTTCCGGTGGTAGGGGTTCCTCCGCCCGCAGTTGCAGCTGCGATGTGGCTTGCAGCTGCAATGGTTCCGGTGGTAGGGGTAGTCATTTAGGCCACTCTTTCGTGGAAGGTACGGGAGATCACTTCTTTTTGCTGGGCTTTGGACAAAGCCGCAAAGCGCACCGCATACCCTGAGACACGGATGGTCAGGTTCGGATATTTCTCGGGGTGATCCATAGCATCGATCAGGGTTTCACGGCGCAGGACATTGACGTTTAAGTGGAAGGCCTGCTGGTTGAAGTAGCCGTCCATGATTCCGCTCAAGTTGCTGATCTGCTGCTCGCGGGTCTTGCCCAAGCTGTCCGGCACGATGGAGAACGTGTTGGAAATGCCGTCTTGCGCGACATTTGCGTAAGGGATCTTGGCGACCGAGTTGAGCGACGCCAGGGCGCCGTTGCTGTCACGGCCGTGCATCGGGTTGGCGCCCGGTGCGAAAGGCTCGCCGGCTTTGCGGCCGTCCGGTGTAGAGCCGGTCTTTTTGCCGTACACAACGTTAGAGGTAATCGTCAGGAGGGACAGGGTGTGCTCAGCGCCCCGATAGGCAGGCGTCTTCTTCAGTTGCTCAGAGAAGTAGCGGGTAACGTCGACAGCCAGGGAGTCAACGCGGTCGTCGTCGTTGCCGTATTTGGGGAAATCACCTTGGATTTCGAAGTCTTTGGCCAAACCATTCTCATCACGAATGACGCGTACCTTTGCGTACTTAATTGCGGACAAGGAGTCAGCGACGATGGAGATACCGGCCACGCCAAAGGCCATGTAACGATGCACCTCACTGTTGTGCAGGGCCATTTGCGCCGCTTCGTAAGCATACTTGTCGTGCATGTAGTGGATGGTGTTCATGGTGTCGACATAAAGCTCCGCGAGCTTATCCATAACCTTCTTGTAGCGAGGAAGAAGCTCGTCGAAATCGAGGTACTCCGAAGTGATCGGTTCAATGCCGGCCATAACCTTCAGCGGCTGCCCCTTCTTATCCTTCTTCATCTCGTCAACGCCACCGTTGATGGTGTAGAGGAGGGCTTTGGCCAAATTCGCACGAGCACCGAAGAACTGCATGTCCTTGCCGACTCTCATGGCGGAGACGCAGCAGGCAATCGCGTAATCGTCGCCGTAAATGGGGCGCATCACGTCGTCATTCTCGTACTGGAGAGCGCCGGTTTCGATGCTGAGGCGTGAGCAATAATCCTTGAAGGTCTGGGGCAGATTCTCCGCCCAAAGCACGGTCATATTCGGCTCCGGCGCAGGTCCCAGGTTCGTCAGCGAATGGAGGAAGCGGTAGGACGTGCGGCAGACCATCGAGCGGCCATCTTCGCCAATTCCGCCAATGGATTCGGTCACCCAAGTCGGGTCGCCGGCGAAAAGCTCATCATATTCGGGGGTGCGGAGATGGCGCACTAGGCGCAGCTTGATGATCAGCTGGTCAACAAGCGCTTGGGCATCTTCTTCCGTAATAAGCCCTTTGTCCAAGTCGCGTTGGATGTAGATATCAATGAAGTTCGTGTTGCGGCCAAGCGACATCGCAGCACCATTGTTCTCCTTGACGCCGGCCAAGTAGCCGAAGTACAGCCACTGGATCGCTTCCTGTGCGGTTTCAGCCGGGCGGCCGATGTCCAAGCCATAGCGGGCAGCCATCGCTTTGATCTCGTCCAAGGCGCGGATCTGCTCCGAGAGCTCTTCTCTGTGACGGATCATCTCTTCGGAGGCGTAGCCTTTGGCCAAAGCCTTATCCGCCACTTTCTTCTCTTTCAGATAGTCGATTCCGTAGAGGGCAATGCGGCGATAGTCACCAATGATACGGCCACGACCATAAGCATCCGGCAGACCGGTCATCAGGCCCGCAGTTCTGGCGAGGCGCATTTCTTGCGTATAGGCATCAAACACGCCTTCGTTATGGGTCTTGCGATATTCGGTAAAATGCTTCTTGAGCTCAGGATTCATTTCCAAATTGTAGGCTTCAAGCGAACTTTCCACCATACGAAAGCCACCATAAGGATTCATGATACGCTTCAAAGGCGCATCCGTTTGCAAGCCGACGATGCGCTCTTTGTCACGGTCAATATACCCAGGCTCGAAGTTGTCGACCCCGGAGAAGTGGTCCAGATCCACCGAAACGGTTCCGGCTTGGATCTCGTCACTGATGAGCTTATCCACGGTGTTATGAATGGCCAAAGTATCCTCAGCCGCCCCTGCTAAGAAACTTTCGTCCCCGTCATAAGGCGTGTAATTTTTCTGAATAAAGTCTCTGACATCGATCTCGTTCGCCCAATTTCCGGTCTGAAATCCCGCCCAAGCTTGGTTCACAGCAGCATCACTTGCGCCTTCACTCGCGGAGTTTGCACTCACAGAGCTTGCATTCGCGGATGTTGCGGCGGCTTCGCTCGCAGAGCTTGCGGCGGCCTTTGCAGCATTTGTGGTGGCTTCAGCAGACTTGATCGTATTTGTTTTCGTTGCGGTGGTAATCATTTCGTCTCCTTCGTGTCAGCGACTTCTCGTTGGCTTCTTGTGTTAGTCTCTTGTGTTCGTTTCTTGTTAAGAATTTACGTGTTCATCATAGGTCGTTCAGGTGCCCGAGACTATGATTTGGAACAATAAATAAGTCAAGAATGACTAATTAACGTTTGGACCGTGACCCGCATCACGAAAACTCCGGATAAACTAGTCTGATCATGTGATCTGCCAACAGATAACAAGTGATGTTGGGTAAATCTTGGGTGGGGAGCAGGGGGGCTCAGGAGCCGTCGATGTGGGTGAGGATGTGGGTGGTGATGTTGGGTGAGGTTGTTGGGGGTGGCTTTGGCCAAAGCCAGCTGGGCAATTCTCGCTAAATTATGAACGATTGTAAAAGCCCTTGCGACAGTCCCCAGGGGTATTGAAGATAAAAAATTCACGAAAAAGATACAGAAAACTTAACGAATTCTGCCCATCCGAGGCAAAATCAGCTCTCTCCGTCCGAGACTGCTCTGAGCCGCTATAATTAACAGAATCTGGAGTGATTAAAACGCCTAGCACTATAGCGTATCGTTATTTCTCAGATAAATCACAGGACTGGTGGAAAAATAGTGAATTCGAAGACGTTGGTCTACATCCTGAAGCGATTGGGCCTGGCATTGATGACGGTTTGGGTGGTTATTACGATTACCTTCTTCGCGATGCGTGCTGTTCCGGGGGGGCCGTTCCTAAGTGAAAAGGCCGTGTCGCCCCAAGTGATGGCGGCATTGGAAGCGAAGTACGGTTTGGATAAGCCGCTTTTTGAACAGTATATCACCTATTTAAAAGACATTGTAACGAAATTTGACTTCGGCCCGTCGCTGAAACAGCGCGGACGCATGGTTTCCGATATTATCTCAGACGGTATGCGGACCTCGATGAAATTGGGTCTGATTGCCGCGGGGATTGCTCTGGTTAGTGGATTAGTCTTGGGTGCGGTGGCCGCGATTCGCCGCAACACGATTTTGGATAAAGTCATCATGGTCATCACAACAGCCTTTGTTTCTATGCCTTCTTTTATCATGGGCTCCTTGCTGCTTGTGGCCTTCTCAGTGAAATTGGGCTGGTTCCCGGCAAACGGGGCGGAGCCGGGAGGACTCGTGCTGCCGATTATTACACTGGCCCTCTATCCGATGGCGTATATTACGCGCCTAACCCGGTCATCCATGCTTGATGTGTTGGGACAAGACTACATCCGCACAGCCAGAGCAAAGGGTGTATCCTCGCTGAATATCGTCTTTGGCCACGCGCTGAAAAATGCAATTCTACCGGTTATTACCTATTTCGGCCCGATGTTGGCGTATATTGTCACCGGTTCGCTGGTGGTGGAACAAATTTTTGCCGTGCCGGGAATCGGCCGAGCTTTCGTCAGAAGTATTAATGGGCGCGATTACCCTCTGATCATGGGGACAACCATTGTACTTGCAAGCCTTATCGTCGTGATGAATCTGGTGTCAGACATCCTTTATAAGGTAGTAGATCCCAGAATCACATTGGAATAGGGGGAGCAGCACATGAAAACAAATCCTTTTAGTCTCCACGTCAATCTAGACTCGTTCATGCCGGCTTCGGCCAAAGACAAAGAATACATGGTTACGCACCGTGAGTCTTCTACTTTCTTCAAGGACGGAATGCGCCGCCTCTTCAAGAACAAGGTCGCGACCGTCAGCTTGATTATCATCATCGTCATTACGCTGGCTTCCGTTTTTATCCCGATGTTCTGGCCTTACTCCTATGATGCGCAGTTGGGTGTCAGGCCGGGTAAGCCGGTTGACCCTTCGTTTAATAACTTGGCACCGTTTGAATATGGCAGAACGGAACTTACCAGGATTGAGAATGGTGAGACGGTTTTCCCGCACATTTTCGGCACGGATTCCGCAGGCCGCGATTATTTCATCCGCATTGTCTACGGCACGCGCATTTCCTTGGCGGTTGGTTTCTTCGCCAGCATCATCGTGCTGGTTATCGGTATGACCGTTGGCTCCATTGCGGGCTATTTGGGCGGCAAAGTGGACCTTTTCATCATGCGAATTGTTGATGTCATCTACTCGCTGCCGGATACGTTGATGTGTATCTTGCTGGCTTCCATTTTGCGGGTGACTTTGCAAGATCGCCTGGAGGGGACTGTTTTGGCCAAAATCGGGTCCAACATCATCAGTCTGTTCATCGTCTTCGCACTCCTATACTGGGTTTCGATGGCCCGCCTGATTCGTGGTCAGATTCTCTCGCTCAAGGAGCAAGAGTACGTGCTGGCAGCGAGAGCTTCGGGTGCCGGAGCCAGCTGGATTATTCGCAAACACTTGATTCCGAACTCGATCAGCGTTGTCATCATTTCGACCGCGCTGCAGATTCCGAACGCAATCTTTACCGAGAGTTATCTCTCATTTCTGGGCCTTGGCGTGAACGCGCCGATGCCGTCACTGGGGTCTCTGGCCTCAGATGCTCTTAATGGTATTTCTTCTTACGCGTATCGCCTGATTATTCCGGCGGTTGTGATTTCGCTGATTGTTTTGTCGCTGAACTTGCTGGGTGACGGCCTTCGTGACGCATTCGACCCGAAACTGAATACCTGAGAGGAGGAGACGAAAAATGGCACTATTAGAAGTCAAAGATTTACACACCTCCTTCTTCACAGAAGCAGGTGAAGTGAAAGCCGTCAACGGCATATCCTTTACCCTTGACCACGGCAAAGTCTTGGGCGTGGTCGGTGAATCCGGTTCCGGCAAGTCCGTGACCGCCTATTCCATCATGCAGATCCTTGCTCCGACCGGCAAAATCAAGTCCGGCTCAGTCAAGTTCGAAGGTAAGGAACTCATCGGTGCCGGCGAAGACGTCATGAAAACGATTCGCGGCAACAAAATCTCGATCATCTTCCAAGATCCCATGACCTCGCTGAACCCCACCTATACCATCGGCCACCAGCTGGTGGAAGCGATCATGCTCCATACGAACCGCAACCGCAAGCAGGCCAAAGAGCGCGCCCTCGAAATGCTCCAACTTGTGAATGTGAACGAGCCGCAAAAGCGCCTCAAGCAGTATCCCTTCGAGTTCTCGGGCGGCATGCGCCAGCGCGTGATGATCGCGATGGCTCTAGCCTGTGAACCGGATATCCTGATTGCCGACGAACCGACCACAGCACTCGACGTCACGATCCAGGCGCAAATCCTGGAGCTGATGCAGTCTCTGCAAAAAGAGCTCGGCATGGCCATCTTGCTGATCACCCACGACCTGGGCGTTGTGGCTCAAATGTGTGACGAAGTGATTGTCATGTACGCCGGGTCCATCTCCGAACAGGGAACGGCCGACGAAATTTTCTATAACCCGCGCCACGAATATACGCGCGGTTTGATGCGCTCAATCCCTTCGGTGGCAACGGTTGGCAACAAGTTGCAACCGATATCGGGTACCCCGATTGACCTGCTGAATATGCCGAAAGGCTGTCCTTTCGCCCCCCGTTGCCCGCAAGCGATGAAGATCTGCATTACGATGAATTGCCCTCGCATGCAAATCAACGACATGCACCAGGCTTCCTGCTGGGTGAATGTTCGTGAAGGCATCGAAGACGGCACCTTTTCAATCGTTGACAACGAGTTGGTAATCCCCACAGTCACGGCGGACGACTTCAACTTTCTGTCTCAGGCCCAGGCGTCCGCATCCGACGCTTCTGCATCCGGCGCCCCCGCATCGACCGGCGCCCCCGTATCGACCGACGTTGCTGCTTCGACCGGCACACATACCACAGGAGGTGACAACTGATGGCCTTCGATAAGAATCAGACACCTCTGGTTGAAGTCAGAGATCTGAAGCAATATTTTGATATCAACACCGGCATGTTTAGTTCCAAGCCCTTGAAGGCTGTGGACGGTGTTTCCTTCGCCATTAAACAGGGCGAAACGTTGGGCCTTGTCGGCGAGTCCGGTTGTGGCAAAACGACGGTTGGCCGCTCGTTACTGCACCTCTATGAACCCACCGGCGGCCAAATTTTCTACAAGGGTCACGAGATCAAGACAAAAGCCGACGTCAACGAATTCCGTAAGAAGGCGACTATGGTTTTCCAAGATCCTTACTCTTCGCTGAATCCCCGTATGACAGTTGCGGACATCATCGGCGAGCCTCTGGACATCCACAAGACTTATAAGGATCCGAAAGAGCGCATGGCTCGCATCTATGAACTGATGGACCATGTCGGCCTCAACAACGAACACGCCGCTCGCTACGCACACGAATTCTCAGGTGGCCAAAGACAACGAATTGGGATCGCGCGGGCTTTGGCCGTAGATCCTGACTTCATCGTCGCTGACGAACCTGTCTCCGCACTCGATGTCTCGATCCAAGCCCAGGTCATCAATATGTTTGATGAACTGCAAGATAAGCTCGGTCTGACCTATCTCTTCATTGCGCACGACCTCCTCGTGGTGCGGCACATTTCTGACCGTATTGCCGTTATGTACTTGGGCAAAATGGCGGAACTTGCACCTGCCGAGAAGATCTACACGAAACCCCTCCATCCGTACTCGAAATCGCTGATCTCAGCGGTGCCGCAGCCGGATCCGCAAATTGCGCGTGCGCATAAACGCATCGTTCTGGAAGGCGATATCCCCAGTCCCTTGAATGCGCCATCCGGTTGCCGTTTCCGGACTCGTTGCCCCTACGCAATCGAGCGCTGCGCCCAGGAAGAACCTCAATTCCGCGAAATTGAGACCGATCATTTCGCGGCTTGCCACCGAATCGAGGAGATTAACTAATTTGGAGGGTAACTCATTTGCAGATTAACTCGTTTGGAGGGTAACTCATTTGGTTTCTACGCGTGGAAACGCGCGTTTGGAATAAGTACCTTGTGAAAGGAAGAAAAAGAATGAAGAAAGTATTAGCAATGCTTCTGTCGCTGTCGATGGTTTTGGCCACTGCCGCTTGCGGTAATACGACCGGAACCACAACCGGTGGTACGACTGGCGGAACTACAGTTGCGGGTGAAACCACACCTGGCACGACTGCCGGCGGAACAGAAGGAACCACCACTGCAGGGGAGCCTGTGACGGGCCAGTCTTTGGCCGTGTCATTGGCGTCTGAACCTGACAACCTCGATCCTGCCCTCAACTCCGCAGTTGATGGTGCAACGATGATTATCCACCTTTTTTCCGGTCTGGCCAGATGGGAAAAAGATGCTGATGGCAAGTTCAATATTGTGGCTGATGCCGCGAAGGAACTTCCTGAGGGCGTCGTTGGCGCTGATGGCAAAGTTACCTATGTCTATGAGCTCCGCGATGGTTTGAAGTGGTCTGATGGTCAGCCTGTTACGGCCAAAGACTTCGAATTCGCCTGGAAGCGCGCTGCTTCTCAAGAGCTGGCCGCCGACTATGGCTACATGTTTGAGCTGATCGATGGTTATGCCGATGTTTGGGCTGATCCGCCGGTTGAAGGTGCCCAGCTGAATGTCACCGCCACAGATGACACGCATCTCCAAGTTGTCTTGTCAAATGCCGCCACTTATTGGAATGAGCTCTTGGCATTCCCGACCTTTTTCCCTGTCCGTGAAGACGTTGTTGCCGACGAAACTTGGGCAACTGATCCTTCCACGTACGTCGGCAATGGTCCTTACAAGATGACCAGTTGGGAACACAACAGCGTGATTACGCTCCAGAAGAATCCTGACTATGTCGATGCTGCTACGGTTACGATGGATGAGATCAAGTTCTATCTGTCTGACGATTCCAACAACATGCTGTCCAACTTCAGAAATGGCGCATGGCAGTTGATCGATGATGTTCCTACGAATGAAATTGCCGCTCTGAAAACAGAGTATCCCGATGAGTTCTTCATTGCCGGCCAAATCGGCACCTATTATGTCTGTTGGAATGTCAACTCTGAGCTTTTGCCTTCCACTTCTACCTTGACCGGTGTGGAAAAAGAAGCCGCTGAGCAAGAAGTACGCAATGCGATCAGCTTGCTCTTCGACCGCAACTACATCGTGAACGACATTGCCCAAGGCGGTCAGGTTCCTGCATCGTCCTTCGTAGCGATGGGTATGACCGAACCTGATGGTACCGAGTTCTACAAGAACGCCGGCCACAATGCAGATTATCCCGGCTACTACAATGTTTCTGTTGACGCGACCGAAGCCAACTACGCTTCCGCAATCGAGACGCTGAAGAAGTACTATGACTTCGATGAAGCCACACAGCAGTTCACCAATGTCCCGACACTGAACTATCTCTACAACACGAGTGAAGGTCACAAAGCCATCGGCGAGTACCTGCAGAGTGCTTTGGCCGCCGTAGGCATCACCATGAACCTGGAGAACCAGGAGTGGAACACCTTCCTGAACACCCGTAAAGACGGTAACTTCGACGTTGCCCGTAACGGTTGGGTTGCAGACTACAATGACCCCATGTCCTTCCTGGATATGTGGACATCCGGTTCCGGCAACAACGACATCCAAGTTGGCAAGGGCGACCACGCTGCCTTGGGTCTCTACAGCCTCGACCTCACACCGTTCGGTGTAGACTACAAAGTCGAAAACGCGACCTGGGCTGAAACCTACGACAGGCTCATCTCGCAGATCAAATCCACCACCGACGCCGAACAGCGCTACGCCATGATGCACGTCGCCGAAGACCTGCTCATGAGCACCGGCGCAATCACGCCGATTTACTACTACACCGACCTTTACATGTTGAACAAAGACGTCAAAGGCTTCTACTCGAATCCTCTGGGGTACAAGTACTTCATGCACACGACCATCGGCTAATATGTCGGTGGCCGGCTGGTGGTGGCTGCTGGTGGCTGCTGGTGGCTGATGCGCCGTCAGCTGAAATGCTGATGGCGAATGCGCAGGTCCATATTTAAACCTGTGAATTACGCCTCGACGGGCCCCCCAAGTTGACTTGGGGGGCCTTTTTTGGCTGTAGCCTATTTACAGGTCCATATCTGGACCAGCAAATTTCGCCGGCTGGTATACAAGTCGGATTGACATTGCATGTAGCCCATATAGAGGTCCAGATATGGACCAGCGATTTTTGCTATCGAGCCCCAGGCGGGGAAAATCCCGTACGAAGCCTATTAGGAGGTCCAGATATGGACCTGCATATTTTTATATCTGGGCTTCAGCCGATGTTCTTCTGGCCTGCAGCCGAAGTCAACCTCACGGCTTAGGTAACGCGGATTGCCGTTTGCCACGTTTTGCGGCAAATAGGATTTTCAAATAGGCGTGAGTCAGGCGAAAAAGCGACAATTGGACATGCCAAATAAGCCTCGGTTGGAAGGCTTCGAAGTGAATCGTGGAGGATCGTGGAGACCCTACGATTGAATGCATTCAATGCATTCAATGCGTAATATGTGTCAAAAGTTAGACGCTAGAGCCGCCGGACCCGGATCTTGAGACTTCGGAGGAATTCCCAAAGGGTCATGACGTCTGGGCCGTCTTCAATCGGTCTGGGGCACAGTGAACGGATGTAGCGGAAGTAAGGCTCAAATTTGGGTGTGCGGATGCGGACACGACGGTTGATATCGTCGGCCATGTTGTCGCAGATGGTACCGATCTGCGCATAGTCGGCGAGGACGTCACGGGTAATGACGTGAACGACGTAGCCATACTTACGGAGGATTTTGCGGCGGATTTCGTCATGCTCTTTCTGCGCGGGAGTACTATGGTACAAAGCGCCGTCATACTCAACGATTCGTTTATGTATCTCGTCGCAGAGGTCCACTTTGAGGTAGAGGGATTTTTGGCCAAGCTCATCTGCTTCCTCCTGGGTGATGGCGATCACGCAAGAGACTAGATTGAGGTCGGTGAAGCCGAGTCCACCCAAGCGGCAGGGGAGGCTGAAGGTCATATAGACGAGGATTTCCATGGGGGATTCGAAGCCGTTCTTGATGTAGGTGAGGGCGTAGAGGGCCCGGGGACGACCATTGATGTAGTTGGCCTTAAGGGCGTACTCGCTGAGCTTTTCGACGGTGGTGAGCGGTGGCTCACCGTTGGGACCGCGGCTGCAGAGAAGGCAGCCCATGAGGATGGAAGGAAGGGCGTCGCCTAAGAGGTGGCAGAGCTGGAGGAAGAGATGTTCGACGGAGACGACGTGGTGACCCCAAAGGGAAGCCGCAGACCCTTCGGCCGGTAAGATCTTACAGACCTCGCAATTTTCGGGTCCGACGAGATACTTCTCCTCCTTGGTGGTGACGGTGTAGAAATTATGGTTGGTAAAGAGTTGCCGAAAGTACGATGTCGCATAAGGAATGTTCCATAAGCGGGCTGCAGACCAATGGCTAAGCAAAATCATGATGAAGAGATCCTTTCAGTTGAAGTACCTTAAAGCTTAGCGAAGGAAAAGGTCTTGAGAAGCCCCAAAAAACGAAGAAATTCCCACAAAAAGTACGAAAACGGGAGGCTCCATCGGATGTAGCCGATCTGCTACACTGTCGGGAGTATCAAACGGAATTTCAGCAGGAGTATCAAACGGATTATCAAACGGAGAATCCTCTGAAGAATCCGCTGGAGGATTAAGAGAATCAATAGGTTTAAATATGGACCAATGTGAGGGCTAGTGCTTTGGCCGCACGAAACCCCACCACCAACACCACCCCGCCCCAACACCCTAATGGAGGAACACGAGATATGATGATTTCGCAAGCCAGCGCGATGGCAATTGTTAATGAGATCAGTGTGATCATTAAGCAGCATGTGAATTTGATGGATGAAAAAGGAATCATCGTAGCAAGTACGGATGAGGGGCGCTTTGGCCAATTTCATGAGGGAGCATGGAGGATTATCACGGAGCAGCTGGATGAGCTATTGATTGAGAATGACGACCAGTACTTCGGGTCGAAGAAGGGGCTGAATCTGCCGCTGGTGTTTCAGGGGCGGATTATTGGGGTCATCGGGGTGACCGGGAATTATGCGGAGATTTTGAAGTATAGCCAGATTATTCGGAAGATGACGGAGCTGATGCTGGCGGACAATTATTTGCAGAAACAAAAGCACGTAGACGAACTTCTGCGCAAGGAATTTTATGACGATTGGATTTTCAGCGAGCCGACTGACCTCGAGCAGCTCGCGCGGCGGGGGGAGAATTGGGGGATCGATGTCAGGAGGCCGCATCGGGTGATTGTGGTGGAGGTCTGTACCCAAGGTGCTGGTCCAGATATGGACCTGTACTTTGGGCACAACACGGATTCTGGAGGGGGCGGCCAAGCGCGTGAGGAGATTGAGCAGGGTTTGCTGGACATTGTTCGTGAGGTGGCGGGAGCTGCACTCGCCAGGAATGCAACAAGATTTGTTCTCGTGATTCCCGATGAGGCGAGGCTCCTGGCCGGAACGATTCAGGCGGTTCTCGCGTTGGCTGAGCGGCTGAACGTGGTTTTGCAGCTCGGCGTTGATGGTGCTCCGACTGCGAATTTTCAGGCCAAAGCCGCCCCGAGCACACTTTCTTCGGCCAAAGCCGCCCAGGTCATGGCTTCTCCGACGCCAGCTACCCACAGTCCGGCCTCAAGGAGTGCGCGAAGTGGCGCGCAAAGTGGTGCGCATAGTGGTGCGCATAGTGGTGCGCAGCTACCGAAGAGTGTGCATACGGCGTGGCTTCAAGCGACGAAAGCGTGCCGACCCGGTGTGCCGGTTTCTTGGTACAACAATATTGGGATTGAAATAATCATGGATGACATTCCGCAGCGGAGTCGGGAGGCTTATGTAGCCAGGATTTTCAATAATTGTACGGCTGAGGAGAAGGAGAGCTGGAGTCGGATGCTGATGGCATATTTTGACCATAACGGCTCAATCAAAGCCGCCGCCGACGAACTTTTCATCCATAAAAATACGCTGCAGAATCGTATCAACCATTTTGCGGAGAAGACGGGCTTTGATCCGCGAAATCTCAAAGACAGCGCTTTGATTTATTTGGCGCTGTTATTGGACAAAGTGCACATGTAAATCTGTAAAAAATTGGCATGAGAGTTCTCCTGACACAAGAAATGGAGAGAGATTTGGTACAGAGACTATGTTTTTAAACAAAAAGTTAAATTATAATGAATTCAGCCTGACCTGGATAGCACAAATTGGCACAATTGGCGCGGAATAATCGGAAATAAACGGACAAGTTGATACCTGCGAAACGCACATGTGGAACGTACAAAAGGACACATGAAGCGCGCACGCAGCATGCACGAAGTACAAGCGAATGAAGCAGCCATTCGCATGAAGTCGGTATTGCCAACCGTTAACAATCGTTTACAACCGTAAATAGCTGTTAACAACCGTTAACAACAGATCCCAAGCATTGCCAAGCATTGCCAAGCATTGCCAAGCATTGCCAAACGTTGCCAACCGTTGCAAGCCAGGAAAATTTAAGTAAAGGCAAATTTTTAGGGGGTTCTCATGCAAGGATTACCACTCATTATTGTGTTTGTGATTGCGATCGTACTGATGATCGTCGCAATCTCAAAATGGAAGGTTCACCCATTCCTGTCGATTATGACTGTTTCGCTTTTGTTCGGTCTGATCGCGGGGATTCCGCTGGTGAACAAAACAACAGACGGTGTTACCCGTCTAGGACTTGCCAATGTCATTGGCGCAGGCTTCTCGTCCACTTTCTCGAGTATCGGTATCGTGATAATTTTGGGGGCTTTGATCGGTTCGATTCTGGAGAAAACCGGAGCCGCCATCAAATTGGCGGATGTCGTTGTTAAGCTCGTGGGGCCGAATCACCCGACTTTGGCCATAGGCTTAATGGGTTGGATCGTGTCCATCCCGGTGTTCTGCGATTCCGGCTTCGTCATCCTGAACCCGATCCGCAAAGCCATGACGAAAAGAACCGGCGCATCCAGCGTCGCCATGACCGTCTGCCTCTCCGCGGGCCTCTATGCATCGCACGTGTTCATCCCGCCCACACCGGGCCCGATCGCGGCAGCCAACACACTCTATGAGGGGGCGGGGCAGCCGGTGAATCTGTTGTTGGTGATGGGGATGGGGGCTTTGGTATCGATTCCTGCGCTGATTGGCGCCTTCATTTACGCCAATTATATCGGCAAGAAAGTCAAGTCGACTGAAGACGAAGAGCAAGAAGGCGAAGTCGTGAAAACGTATGAAGAGATTGTCGCTGAATACGGCAAGATTCCGAATGCGTGGCTTTCTTTTGCGCCGATCGTGGTGCCAATTCTGTTGATGGCCTTGGGTTCCATTGCTGCGATGGCCAATTGGACCGGCATGCTCTACGAAGTCTGCTCTTTTTTGGGGACGCCGATTATCGCTTTGGCTGTGGGTACTGTTTTTGGTGTTTTCCTGCTGATTGATACGAACACGCTGGACAGCTTCTACCAGTTAACGGACGATACGCTTCGCGTGACGGGCCCGATCCTTTTCGTGACGGCTGCCGGCGGTGTGCTGGGCCGCGTGATTGCGGAATCCGGCATGATTGGTTACATCACCCAAAACGTGTCCGCGCTTCAGGCAATTGGTATCTTCTTCCCCTTCTTGCTGTCCGCAATCTTGAAGACAGCACAAGGTTCCTCGACAGTCGCCATGACTACCACGGCCGGTATTGTGGCGCCGCTGCTTTCGCTCCTGGGTCTTAATACACCGGTTTTGATTTCCCTGACTGTTATGGCAATCGGCGCCGGCGCGATGACCGTCTCCCACGCGAACGATTCCTATTTCTGGGTGGTCACGAATTTCGGCGGCCTCACCCCGGAAAAAGGCTACAAGACGCAAACGATGGTTACTTTGGTTGAAGGCCTCAGTGCTATGGTCGGCGTGTACATCTTGTATTTCATTTTCCGCTAGGCGACTTCGCACGCACGAGTAAGTTAGAATCAACAACAAGAGTTTGATGGGGGCGGCTTTGGCCAAAGCCACCTCCAACCACCATCGTTCCTCGGCTGCTGAGGCGATGGGACACACTTCTGATAAAGGCAGGGCATATCGGTGAAAAAAGTTATCCTCATACCAGACTCATTCAAGGGCACGCTAAGTTCGACGGAGATTTGCGAAATTATGACGGAGCAGATCCGCCGTTTCTACCCGGATGCGGAAATTCTGCAGGTTCCGGTCGCGGACGGCGGGGAGGGCAGTGTTGATGCCTTTCTGACGGCGATGGGCGGCGAAAAGGTGCACATCACGTGCTCCGGCCCCTATCTCGAGGATCTGCAAAGCTACTACGCCATCCTGCCCGATGGTACGGCAGTGATCGAAATGGCATCCTGCGCCGGTCTGCCGCTGGTCGATGAGGCCAGGCGCGACCCGTCGCTCACCACCACCTACGGCGTAGGGCAGCAGATTCTCGATGCCATTAAGCGCGGTGCGACGAACCTGATTATCGGGCTCGGCGGCAGTGCCACCAATGATTTGGGTTGCGGAGCCGCCGCGGCGATGGGCGTTGTGTTCTACGATAAAGATAACAAGCCATTCATTCCGATCGGCGCCGATTTGGACAGAATCAGCAAAATTGACGCCTCTGAAGCGCAGAAACGGTTGGAGGGCGTCACCATCACGACGATGTGTGATATCAACAATCCACTTTACGGTCCGAATGGGGCGGCGGCGGTTTTTGGGCCGCAAAAAGGCGCTGACGAAGCCATGGTTCGCAAACTGGACGCCAATCTTCGTCACGCGGCGCAAGTAATTCACACCGAACTAGGCGTCGATGTTGCGGATATTCCCGGAGCCGGCGCTGCGGGCGGCATGGGTGCAGGCATGGTTGCGTTCTTCGGCTCGGAGCTCAAAATGGGCATCCAGGTCGTCCTCGACACGGTGAAGTTCGACGAGCTCCTCGTGGGCACCGATCTCGTTTTCACAGGCGAAGGCCGAGTTGATTCGCAGACGCTGAGCGGCAAGGTCGTTGCAGGTGTCGCTTCCCGGGCCAAAGCCGCCTCCACCCCCGTTCTTGTCATCGCCGGTGGTCTTCCCGAGGACGACGCGGCGATCTACGACCTCGGCGTAACCGCGATGTTCAGCATTAACCGCACGGCAGAAGATTTTTCAATCTCCCGCTTCAAAAGCAAATCCAACCTCGCCAAAACCACCGAATCCATCATGCGCCTCTACAAGGCTTACGACTTGTAGAGGGTAGGGTTGTTGCGGGTAGATGTTGTTGTGGGTAGAGGCTAGCGGGTACGACTTGTAGAGGTAGAAGTTGTTGCGGGTTAGGGTTGTTGCGGGTAGAGGCTAGAAGGAAAAAGAGGAGCCGAGGCTCCTCTTTTAAAATGTCTGACAATTTGTGCTATTTGATTCATTCAGGTTTGTCAGCTACTGCTTGATCTATTGGCGATTCTTCTGTCGATTTTTCTGTCGATTCTTCTGCTTATTCTTCCGTTTCAGAGTCAGCGGCTGCAGAATCGTCGCCTGCAGATTCGTTGCCTACGGATTCGTTACCTGCAGATTCGACGGCTTCAGAGTCGACGGTTGTAGAATCGTTGGTTGAAGTTTCGCTACTTGCCGGCGTCTTCTGTGCCTCCAGTTGGCTGATCGTTGTTTGAAGCTTGCGCAGAATAACAGCGATTTCATTGCCGTTATTCGGGATCTTAGGTGATGGCGTTTCCTCAATATATTTTTTATAGTCGCGAATAAATCGCTTGGCCTCATCAACCTTATTTTCAACTGATGTTTCAGCAAGGTAAGGTTCGCCATTCTTATCTTGGCGCACGATGCCAACCCCGAAAAGCAGCTGTTTTTTCGTCGGACCCAAAACACTGATTAAGCCCATTACATCGCCTGACTGATATCCGTCGGGACCGGCTGGTAAAGTCTCATATTTACTGATGAATTGAAGTTCATCAATTTCGCGTGTTGAATATTTGAAACCTCTGTCCGTATGATCAGACAAGACACCTTGCATGACCGTATAGGCACTGTGCCTTTGTGATGCTTTTTTCCCCATGTATTTCACCTCCACAATCAGTGTCATTCTAGCAGAAAATCACTTGCCAAAGTACCGAAAATGAAGAGAGCAAACTAGAGAAAAAGGGGTAAACAGTGGTGCGGTTTTGGTAAGGTATTTTTCCTGGATGTGTACAGTGAGCGATTTCAAGTGTTGGCGGAGGGGGCTACAGTTCTGACTTCATTTGACTACATAAGTTTTTTTAAAACATATGTAGTGCGTTCATGTTGGTGGAGCGGTTTTGGCGGCGTATTGTTCCTGAATTTGTTCTGTTGCGTTGAAGTTCTTATTGGCGGAGCGGTTTTGGTGGCGTATTTCTTCTAAATTTGTTCTTCGAAGATTAGAGAGAGTGTTATTTTATTTGCAGTTTGGTTCGGATCAGGAAACTTGCGACACCGGATCGGGAGACTCTGGTTTTGGAAGGTCTTTTCCTGTTTGTACTGTGCTTTTAGCAGATCATGATACCGTCGAGGTCAGGATTCATTCAATAATTTCTGTCTTCAGGTCAGTAATCATTCATCTGGCTGTAAACAAGTGTCCAGATCCTCTCTGGAAAATATTTGTTGTCGCAAGTCTCCCGATCCGAACCAGATTGGAAATCTCTTTTGGGTTGGTTGAGCTATAAGTAGAATCAGGCGCTCCTTCTATCCCTGATACTACTGGAGTTTTCAGAAAGCTCAAACCAGCAACAATAAGCTGCTTATGCGTACCGACATCCACACACTATAAGTGCCGAAGAACTCACAACTATTAACAAAGGTCGCTTAACGACCATGAAAATTGGAAAATTGACCATGAAAATCGTCGTGACATGACCTTACATTATTTAGCCCATTGAGATAGAATTCTTGCGGTGCGTTTTTGTATAAGTATCGCCCAAACCCAACCCAACCCAACCCAACCCAACCCAACCAAACACAACACAACATAACAAACAAAACCCAAACCCAGACCCCAACCCAACCCAACCCAACCCCAACCCCAAACCCAAACCCAAACCCAAACAATCAGTGGAGCCGAACAGAGAAGAGAGAACAGAGAAGAGACGAAGAGAGAGAAGAGACATGGTCAATTTGCTTTTACTAATCATCTATTTAGCCTTTATCAGCTTAGGGCTGCCGGACGCGCTGCTGGGGTCTGCTTGGCCCGTGATGCATCTGGACCTGGGCGTCAACGTGGATTACGCCGGAATCATTTCGGCGATCATATCGATAGGCACTATCATTTCAAGTCTCAACAGCGACCGGCTGACCCGTAAACTCGGGACAGGCAAAGTCACACTGTTCAGTGTAGCTTTGACAGCACTGGGGCTCTTCGGGTTTTCGATCAGCAGTGAGTTCTGGATGCTCATCGTTTGGGCAATTCCTTATGGTTTGGGCGCCGGTTCCGTGGATGCAGCGCTGAACAATTATGTCGCAATCAACTACTCCAGCATGCATATGAGTTGGCTTCACTGCATGTGGGGAATCGGCGCGTCGCTCGGCCCCGCAATCATGGGTTATGCGCTCACAGGTGGTCAGAGTTGGCATGCGGGTTACCGCTACATCGTGATCATTCAGGTCGCGCTGACCTTCATTTTGCTGCTCAGTCAGCCGCTGTGGAAGAAGGCTCCAACCACAGTCGTGGACAGCAATGGCAATCATGTTGAGGCGAAGGCTTTGACTATTCCGGAGATTTTGCGTATTCCGGGGGCCAAAGCCGTCATGCTCACCTTCTTCTGCTATTGTGCAATCGAGCAAACCACAGGTATGTGGGCTTCGTCATTCCTCGTGATGAACCGCGGCATGGATAGTGAAACCGCCGCGGCGTGGGGAAGCCTTTTCTATGTAGGCATTACGGTGGGGCGTGCTTTCAATGGCTTTTTGACCCTTCGCTTCCATGATCGCACGCTTATTCGTGCCGGTGAAGTCGTGATCGCCTTAGGCATTTTAGGTATCCTCTTACCGCTTGGAAGCACCTCCGATCTGATTGGCCTTGTCCTCATCGGACTGGGCTGCGCGCCGATCTACCCAAGCATTATTCACTCGACACCGGAATATTTCGGCGCGGAGCGCTCGCAAGCTTTAATCGGCGTGCAGATGGCCAGCGCTTATGTCGGCACACTGGCTGTGCCGCCGCTTTTCGGCCTCTTGGCACAGAATATCAGCATCGCCTTGTATCCGTTCTTCTTGCTGGCCATCCTACTCGTCATGATTTCTATGCACGAGAAATTGGTGGCTGCGACCCATAAGCCGAGCACCCCGGCAACCGCCGGGTAAAAATCGTCGGGTAAAAATGTGTCGGCCACCCAGGCCGGCCGCCAAGTCGGCGCGGGTGCCAGGCAATCAAGCCGCCGGGCAATCAGGCGCTGACGAATCAGGGCGCCTGGCGTCCAAGTGGGCGCCGCATGAGGTAGTGTTTTTCTTTGAAAGTTTGTTGGAGTTGCGGCGCATACTTGTCCGCCGTTTCGACGTAGGTGAAGCCCAACTTGTTGATCACACGCTCGGAGCGGGCGTTGTGGACGAAGTGGCCGATCGTGATGATGTCAACGTCTTTGACGAAAAAGAGCCAGGAAATCACCTTCGCACAAGCCTCAGGCATAAGACCTTGGCCCCAGGCGTCTTTGGCCAAAGCATAACCAATCTCCGTCATTTTCTCGTATCGATACCGAGGGAGATCCGATGCCCAGGACTTGTGGAAGCCGATGGAGCCGATCACGCGCGAGGTCTCCTGGTGCACGATCGCGAAATTCGCGCGATTCTCGATCAAACCATCAAGGATTTTCGCAGATCCTTCCAGCGACGTGTGGTGCGGCCAACCGGCCATTTCGCCAACGCCCTCAACCGATGCATACGCGTAGAGGTCGTTAAGGTCGGTCTTCTGCCAAGGGCGAAGCAGCAAGCGCTCCGTCTCCAGCACGACGCCGGAAACATCAATCTCCATGTTCATTAGGCAAGCGTCTCCAGTTCTTGGATGTTGATTTTTTTCATCTGCATAAAAGCCTCAATCTGCCGATCCGTTTGCATGAGGGAGGCTAAGTTCTCCGGCACGATTTGCCAAGAGAGACCGAAGCGATCTTTCACCCAGCCGCACTGTTCCGATTCCGGAACATGTGACAGTTTCTCCCAGTAATAGTCGATCTCCGCCTGATCTTTGCAATCGATCACGAACGAAATCGCCTCGCTGAATTGGAAATACGGACCTCCATCCAGGCCGATGAAGCGCGTACCATTGAGCGTGAAATCAGCTGTCAGGACTTTCCCTTTCATGCCCTCAAAATGCTCGTCAAGCCGCTCGTCCGGGTAGTAAACAATCTCGTTGATGCGGCTATCAGGAAACACAGTAACATAGTATGCAACGGCCTCGGCACAATTATTATCGTGGAACCAGAGGCATGGATATAACTTGTTCATGGTGTACCTCCTCACGGGGTTTAGCAACCGCCGATTTAGCTTCATCATACCGCGGCCAAAGCCGCCCCCCTGAAACATTCTAACGCTTGAGAGTGAATTCGTGCATGCCACAAGAGTTTAAGGAATTTAAGGTTTCAGGTACCCAATGTGATAGACGCGCCCTTTCGGATTCTGGAAGATGAATCCGTTGAGAGATTTGCATTTCGGATGTATTCTGCGCGGGATCTGTTCTGCGTTCTGCGTTCGGATTGAACTGATCCTGAACGGATGAATTCCGAAACACCCAAGGAGGTTTTTATGGCTAACCAAGGACACATAGAGGCGTATCTGTCTTTTGACGGAAATACCAGGGATGCGCTGAATTTTTACAAAGATGTCTTCCATGGTGCGATTACCGGCGTCATGGAGTGGAAGGACATTCCGCCGGATGAAAGTGCGGATCCTTCCGATATCCCCGACATGCCCGATGATGCGATCATGAATTCCGCGATTCGGATCGGCGATACCACGGTCATGATGAGTGACAACCCGTTTATGAACACGGCCTTCGGTGATTCTGTGACACTTAACTGGTCACATTCCGATGTGGCCGAAGTCAAAAGAGTTTGGCAAGCTTTTGTGGATGCAGGTGCCGAGGTTATCATGCCGATTGAGGAAACTTTCTTTGCACCGCTCTTCGGGCAACTGAAGGATCAATTTGGCGTGCACTGGCAGATTATGGTTTGGGAGCCGGAAACGCAAGAGCAAACGTAGGAGCAAACGTAAGGGCAAGCGTAAGAGCAAATGAAAGGGCAAACGTAAGAGCAAAGGAAAAAGTTTGGCTCAGCGGCTGCCGCTCTACTCACCCTGATCCTCGCTTAAAAAGCGGTTAATCTGGATTTTGTCCTCGACTTCTAAGTCCATCAAGTTGGAGAGTCCTTCGATGTGGTGGCGAAATTCGTGACGCAAAGTGGAGCGCAGTCGATCCTTGTATGCTTCACGCGGCAGATGCCCGTAGACTCGCTCAAATGACCCATGATAGACGACGATCTGGCGGCCCATGTGGCCGCCGGACGTATATTCGGCCATGATGTAAAGGGTTTTGCCAGCTTCAACTCCGCGCGGATGGTATTTCACAGCCGGCGAAACGATGATCCCACCATTGAGATTTCGGAAGAAGCCCTCTGGAAGTTCGTCCGCCAGCTCGCCCAACACCTCACGCATTTCATCAATTGTCATGAAGGCCTCCTTTCGCCAATTGTTTCGTGCCACTGCTTTCATCAAGCGTAACACGATTCACCTCGTTTGGCCTGTATCGGTCGTGCCCGTGTCACCACCCAGATCACCAGCGCTTCAGGCCTTCCTTCAGCCGGCGGTTTCCTCTACAATGACTATATGGCCAAAGGAGGGCACAACCCCATGAGCGATTTTTTCAGTAAGTGGTTCGACACGCGTTCGAAGGCGCAGCGGGAAGCTGATGCAAAAGCATACCAGCAGAAACTTCTGCCCTACGGCCTGGCTCAGCGCGAGAAGCTCCTTACGCTTTTTGAGCGGATTTCCTCTGTCAAGCAGAAAGACCTTCTGATGTACCAATTTCTAGTGATCAAGGAACAGCTGCTGGCGGATGAGTCTTTGGCAATCGAAGAAACTCTTCATCAGGCCAAAGACCCCTACCTCCGCAAAATGACCGCTGAAGATAGAGCGTTCTTTGCCAGGCTGATGCGTATTGACCTCACCATTGGCGAAGACCTCGATTACGAGAGCAAGCTCTAGCGATAAGTTTGAGCGGCTTGTAAACTCTAGACCGTTGTCATCTTGATGCAGTGGTCTCTTGAAGCAGTGGTCTGGGGGCGGCTTTGGCCGAAACCTAAACCGAAACCTAAGCCTACCCCGGGAATTCTACCTCGATGCGGACCGGATAGGCGGAGGCGGGCTTCCCTTCGATGAAGATGGTTTCCTCTTCACCCGTAAAGGACAGAGTCAAAGGCTCTTCGGACTCCACAAGATAGCCCTGCTCGATGTCGGTGAGCGTTTCACCCGGGGCGACCGGAGTGACTAACTTGTCGCGCGAAGTCACGAGGCTGAGATCGGGTTCCGGCGAGACGCCCTCCTGGGTCACGCTGAGGAGGATGCTTTCGCCGACGGTCGCCTCGGTCGTGCCGTCGTTGGTCCAATCGTAGCGGACGATCAGAACCCGGCTGCCGTCATCCTGAGTGCGAAGTTCCAAGTTGGTTATGGTGATCTTGTTCTGCGTGTCGACCGCGAATTCCTCACCTATCGTTGCTGTTTCGGGCGGCAGATAGGAGGTGTAAAGGGACCCGTCTTCGCGCTGACGGACTTCGTTGCCGCAGGCTGTGAGAGCTAGGGTGCCTGCGAGGGCCAGAGTTAGGGTCAGGGCAAGAGTTAGGGTTAGGAATGACTTCTTCATGGCTTGCCACCTTCTCGGCTCGGAACCTCCGACGCAGACGACCCTACAGCCGAGCCATCCACAGCCGACGACTCCACAGCCGACGGCTCCACGGCCGGAGCTTCCACGGCCGGAGCCTCGACTGCCGGAACCTCGCCGCCAGCGGCAGGAGCCGCCTCTTCTTTCGTACCGGTAATCTCACGAATGGTGAGTTCATCCGGCTCTTCGAAGCCCACAATCCAGGTGAAGATGAAGCCAAGGACGAAGCCCAACGCAGCAGTCAGCACGGCGAAAATGAGGTTCCAGATCGACTCATTCTCAGACAAATAACCCACAAGCGAAAGCAGACCCGGCGTGACAAAAGAATAGGACTTAATTTCTGTAATGCCGGCAAACAGACCGGCCAAACCGCCGGCAGCCATCGCTGCGTAAAGGGGCTTCTTCAAGGGAATCGCAATACCATAAAGGGAAGACTGCGAAATCCCGAAGAGTGCCGTGATCCCGGCAGAAGCCGAGTAAGATTTGTACAGCGTGCTTTTGGCGCGCACCGCAACGGCGAACGACATGCCGGCCAGCGCGAGGTTCGACGCCAAGTTACCGGGGAGCAGGACCGTGTCATAGCCGAGCGTCGCCAAATTCTGGGTAGCGACAGGTAAAAGCGAATAGTGCGAGCCCGTCAACACAAGGAGCGGAGCCAGCGTTCCGATCAACATGGGCACAAGCCATGGGATATTGCTGTTCAGCAAGTTAATTAAAGCCGCCAGCAGGTCACCGACCCAAGTTCCGATAGGCCCCAGGATCACCAGCCCCAGGAAGGCGGTACTGAAGAGGGTCAAAACCGGTACAAAAATCGTCTTCAGAATATCGGGGACAATTTTCTGAATCCCCTTCTCCAAATACGACTGAATCCACACAATCAAGATGATGGGCAGCACACTCGAGGGGTAACGGCTGTACGTCACCGGTATGACACCAAAAATCGTCAAGTCCCATCCGACGGCATTGGACCATTCGAAGAGATCCGTAATACTAGGGTAAACCAGGAAGGCAGCAATCGCTGCCGCCATGTATTGGGAGGCACCGAAGACTTTGGCCGCAGAAAAAGCCAGGAAGATCGGGAGGAAATAGAAGACCGCATCACCCATTGCATGCAAGAAAATGTAACTGCTGCTGGTCCTCGTGATCGCTCCCGTCATCAGGAGGATATCCCGCAAAGCCTGCAGAATACCTGCGCCGACAATGATGGAGAGGACTGGTTTGAAAATGCCACCGATAATGTCGAAAATCGAGGAAAGAGGATTTTGTCGCCGCTCTTGGGCAGCTACACCGATGTTTGCCATGAAAATCACCTGCTCAATCTACTAGTTACACTAGGGGGACTCTTATTCTCTAGAGAGTATTATTCTCTATGTTAACAAATTTAGCTTTGCTCTGGTGTCAATTGAGAATGATAAGATGTAAACAATGCAAAGTTTCGGAGGGCAAAATTCGTGAAACCTTGGGATATTGTCGCTTTGGGAGAGCTCTTGATTGATTTCACCCCCACCCGCCAGCAGTTGACATTCGAGGCTCAGCCGGGAGGTGCGCCGGCCAATTTGCTCGCGGCAGCGCAGCGGTTTGGGCGAAGGACGGCTTTTATCGGCAGTGTGGGGCGGGATGCTTTTGGCGATTTGCTGATTCGCACGTTGGCGGAGCAGGGAATTGACCATTTGTGCGTGCAGCAGACTGCGGAGGCGTTTACTACTTTGGCGTTCGTTGTTTTGGCCAAAGACGGCGACCGCGACTTCGCTTTCAGCCGCAAGCCCGGTGCGGATACGCTGCTGCACTTGACGGAGGAAGCCAGAACGAGGATCGCTGAAGCTGCAATCTTCCATTTCGGAACCCTGTCCCTGACGGCGGACCCTTCGCGAACTGCTACACAAGAGGCGGTGACCTTTGCGGCAGAAAACGGCCTTGTTATCAGTTTCGACCCGAATTACCGGGCGCCGCTTTGGCCTGACCAAGAAGCCGCTGCCGAAGCGATGCGCTGGGGCGCGGCGCACACAAACATCATCAAACTGGGCAGAGATGAGCTCCTTTTTATGTACGGCGCCACTGAGGAAGCGGAGGCTGTGGCGCGCCTGTTTGAGGAGCCACAGCTTCGCTTGGCCCTGGTGACCGATGGGGCCAGGGGCTGCCGTTTCTACCTTCGGCAAGAGGCGCTGGTGGAAGGCTTCGTGCCGGCGTTTCGGCTTGACCAAACGATTGACACGACCGGCGCCGGTGACATTTTCACCGGAATTACCCTGGCGCTTTTACTGGAACAAGGTCTGGAAAAAATGGACCTTGACACGTTTTTTGCCGCCTTGCCCGTCAATACGCTTACGGACATTCTGCGGACGGCCTCCGCTGGGGCGGCACTCTCCACTACGCAACATGGCGGCATCGGAAGCGTGCCGACTAGGGAGAGGGTTGCGAAGTTCCTTGTGGAGTTCCTTGCGGAGGCTTAAGGGGTCTGCCGGAAGCGATTACTGATTAACGATTTAGAACAACTGCTATAATGCGAAAGAGGCGGCTTTGGCCGAAGTACTTGCAATAAACGGAAGCTGAAGCCATTGAGTAAGAAGTTCCTGATAACGTAGGAGGGGGTAACTATGGCGAAGTATGAGCGGTCGTTTACGGGTGATTTTGCGGATGCGTTGCGTTTCTGCGAGCGGACGATTGAGGGTGGCAGTGTGTCGATTAGCCTGGAGGAGCGGTCGGACCAATCTGTGGGCGACGTGCGGCTGGCGATCAGAGCTTATGAGCGGTACAGCTATATGGGCGGGAACCGCGTGAGCTTGAACTTGACCCTTGCGGGGCACGGCAATCAGCTCTATGTCTGCGCGATTTCGACGGGGGGCAGTCAGGCGATGTTTTTTAAGATTAATCGTTTCGGTGAAGAGGCGTTCTTGGAGACGCTGAGCAGCGAGTTGGATCGTTATATTGAATCGTCCAGGTGAGGGAATTTCATGAGCGACAAGCGGAAAACGAGCCCAAGCTCGCAAAGTGATTCACCAATGAGTGCAAAACCGGCGACGCCGCCGGAAGCGACAGCGCCGCCGACGCAAAAAATTGGCCCGAGGCTCTGGCTATCGCTGGTGATTTTCGGAATGGCGGGGCAAATTGCCTGGGTTGTGGAGAACATGTACTTCAATGTTTTCCTCTACACCACGGTTTCAACAGATCCTAACTGGATTGCTGTGATGGTGGCGGCTTCCGCAGCTGTGGCAACGTTGACCACGATTCTGATGGGGGCTCTGTCGGACAGGCTTGGGACCCGGAAGATGTTTCTGGTCATTGGCTATATTCTCTGGGGCCTCTCGACGATGAGTTTTTCGTGGATTAGTGTGGAGAATGTCGCAGGGCTCTTCCCAACGGCGCGGAATGTGGTCAATCTGACCGCCGGAATTGTTATTCTGATGGATTGCGTGATGACATTCTTCGGTTCTTCAGCGAATGATGCGGCTTTTAACGCCTATGTTACGGATGTGACCACGCCCGAGACCAGGGGCAAGGCGGAGGGCGTTTTGCAGGCGTTTCCGCTCCTGGCGATGCTCATCGTTTTCGGCTTCTTGGATCCGTTGACGAAATCCGGCAATTGGTCTTCGTTCTTCATCGTGATTGGCCTGGCGACGCTCGTGACGGGTGTGGTGGGCATTTTCCTGCTGCCAAAAGAAACCCGCCACCCCAGCCGTGAACCTTGGGTGGAGAATTTGCGTTATGGGTTCCGCCCTTCGGTGATGAAGGCGAACCGAAATCTCTATCTCACGCTGATCTTGCTGGCGATTATTGGCACAGGCACGCAGGTCTATATGCCATATTTGATTATTTACATTCAGACTTATCTGGGCTTTGTGGATTACGCGCTCTTGCTGGGGATTGTGCTCCTGAGCGCTTCTCTGATCAGTGTTGTTGCAGGGCGTTTGCTCGATCGTTTCGGGAAACTTCCTGCGTATCCGCTTGCTTTGGTGATTGAAATCATCGGCTTGGTGGCCATGTTCTTTGCCAGATCGCGGGTAGCGGTGACGATTGCCGGAGTGATCTTCATGGCTGCAAATCTCGTGATGACGGCGATTGCGGCGGCTTTGGCCAAAGACTACATACCCGAAGGTATGAGCGGTAGATTCCAAGGTGTGCGGATGATTGCCCAAGTGCTGATCCCCATGCTGATTGGACCTTTCGTCGGCTCGGGACTCATTGCCTCCTCGGGGAACTTCTATACTGAGTTGGGTGTGACCAAGAACGTGCCAACGCCTGCAATCTTCCTGGGAGCGGCCGTGATTTTTGTCTTCAGTTTGCTGCCGTGGCAGAAGCTGAGACGCAGGCAAAGAATTGGATGAATTATGCTTAGAAGACGGGGTAATCGATGAATCATGCTTATACGATGGCGAGGAAATAAATGAATCATGCTGACACATAAACTTTACACGCCTCATGGCGAGAAACTTCTGGCTAATCTGCTGGCGGATCCGAATACGGAAATTTTGCCGGAATACCCCAGACCTCAGCTGGTGAGGGAAACCACTTGGCTTAACTTGAATGGTCGTTGGGCGTATAAAATTGATTTGGCTGAAGAAGGGGATTTGGACCCGGTGACCCAGGTGCCTGTGGAATCTAGGTCAATTACTGAACCGATCGCACGTTTCCGCAATTTCGATCCGGATGGGGAGATTCTGGTGCCCTTTTCGCCGGAAACGCTGCTTTCCGGTGTTGATCGTCAAGTGATGCCTGAGAACCGTCTGTGGTATAAGCGGACATTTAACTTGTCGCCAGAGATTACGCAGGCGGGCCAGCGGGTTCTACTCCACGCCGGTGCGATCGACCAGGTGTGCTCGATCTGGATCAACGACAAGTATTTAGGTTCCCATCGCGATGGCTATCTGCCGTTTAGTTTCGACATGACTGATCTGCTGAGAACTGACCAAGAGGAGCAGTCGATCGTGATCGTGGTGCGGGATCCGTCGAATCGGGGGCAGCTGCCGTGGGGCAAGCAGAAAATCGAGCGCGGCAAAATTTGGTACACCCCACAAAGCGGGATTTGGCAGACGATCTGGCTGGAGATTGTTCCGGAGACGTATGTGGAAAACGTTACGGTCAGGCCTTTCTGGGAAGGCGGTGGTTTCGACTTCACGTACAAGTTGGGCGGTACGTCGATGGCTTCAAGTGCAGATTCGGTCGCCGGCGCTAACACCGATGCTGATGCCGATGCCGATTCCAATTCCGTTGCCGCTGTCGGCTCAAGTGCCCAACTTCGGCTGTTGGCAGAGGGTGAAGAAGTAGGGCGGATTGAACTTCGGGAAGGAGTGGCGGGGAGGGTAACTTTGGCCAAAGCCCACAGTTGGACTCCCGAGGATCCTTTCCTTTATGACTGGGAACTCACTCTGCGAAATGCGGCTGGTGAGGCGATTGATCGAGTTACGGGCTACTGCGGACTGCGTTCCGTGGCGCTGGGCGAAGATGAGGCCGGGAACCCCTGCATCTTGCTGAATGGCGAAGTGTCGCGGCAGAGCGGCGTGCTTGACCAGGGCTATTGGAGTGATGGCCTCTACACCGCTGCATCGGATGATGCGCTGGTGGATGATATCTTGATGGTGAAAAAACTTGGTTTCAACATGATCCGCAAACACATCAAAATCGAACCGCAACGCTGGTACTACCATTGCGACCGTTTGGGAATGCTGGTCTGGCAGGATATTGTGAACGGTGGTAACTCCTACCGATTCTCTGTGATCAGGGCTTTGCCTTTTGTTGGCATCCGTCTGAAAGATAAGCACTACAAGCTCTTCGGCCGAACCGGTGGCTCCCGCCGAAACGGTGGATTCGGTCGGAACGGCGGCTCTGGCGGCTTCGGTGGATCCGGTGGATCCGCTACGCGAAATGACATGGCACTTGCCGGAGCGAAAGGTCGCGCTGCCCAGCGGATGATCGTCAAAGAAACCATCGAAGCCCTCTATAACACGGTCTCCATCATCCAGTGGACGCCTTTTAACGAAGGCTGGGGACAGTTTGACGCGCGCAAGATTGCTAAGGAAGTCAAGGAAATGGATCCCACCCGCCTGGTCGACCATGCCAGCGGTTACCACGATCAGGGTGGGCCGGATTTCAATAGCTTGCACGTGTATTACAAGAAATTCAAACCCGCTCCGGATCCGCTTTTGCGGCCGCTGGCTCTGACCGAATATGGCGGCTACTCGCTGCCGGTGGAAGGTCATATGTCTTCGGATGCACTCTATGGCTACCGTGCGTACAGTAACCCTCTTGAATATCAGAAGGCGGTGGTCCGCTTAATTCGTGAGGAACTCTTACCTGTGAAGCAATTGACTTCGGCTGTCTACTCGCAGCTCAGCGACGTGGAGGATGAGATCAACGGTCTGGTCACCTTCGACCGCAAGGTAAATAAGTGGGCTGACGAAGAGGCGGAGGCCGAATTGCGCCAGGTTAACGAGGAACTGATTTACGGCGAGTAATGGGGAGACAGGGGATTTGGCAACGGCGATGGCGATGGCGATTGTTGATGATTGCGGACATCAGGAAACTTCTTGTCCTGATCGTTAGAAGGAAAGATAAAGACACAATAAAAGGGTTTTGACAAGGGGTCTTTGACGGAATGACGAATTTATCAAACTCATTTTGTGCAAATGCGCCAATGATGCCGTGCACATATGTTCCGATTGGGCCTCCTCCAATTGAATTTTTGCTATTTATTTCTATAATTGAATTATTAAGCATAGCGTATTGACTATATACATTGAAATAAATGCGTGCGTTATTTGACAATAGAACGGTACGGACAGATGGTTTATGGCAAACTAGATGAAATCGTTGCGACTTTGGCCTAAGCAATAAATTGCAACCGAATTATTCAGGAGGAACGAGCAATATGATTCAAATTAAGGCAGCTAGAACATTCACACACGGTATAGCGGAAGGTAAAGCCTACATTCTCCGGAAAAAGGAATTAATTGCGGCTGACCATTTTCTGGGTGATGAAGAAGTGGAGAGCGAATTGAATCGCTTTTCCGAAGCCATTGAAAAAGTGACAGAGAGTTTGACCGAATTAGCTGAACAATCTGAAATTTTTGCAGGCCACCTCAGTATCGCAAATGACTTTGCTCTCCACGAAGCGGTTCAGGAAAAAATTTCCGATCAGAAGATGAACGCGGAAATGGCTACTGATCAAACCATCGGCGAGTTCAAGGCTATGATGGAAGCGATTGATGATGAATATATGCGTGAGCGCGCCAGTGATATCGGTGATGTCGGCCGCCGTTTTATGTTGGCACTCAAGAACGAAACATCGGGTGAGCTTACTGATATTCATGAACCGGTGATTATTGTTGCGGAAGATCTGACCCCTACAGACACTTCAGTCATGGATTTCCAATATGTTAAGGGTTTCATTACGGCCAAAGGCGGCGTAACCTCCCACGTCAGTATTATTGCACGTAGTTTAGGCATTCCGGCGTTGGTCGGAGTAGATGAGATTCTCGAAGTCGTTTCTGAGGATGATTTTATTCTCTTCGATGCCGGCAGTGGCGAGATCTGGCTGAATCCTGATGCGGACCTTCGTGAAGCCATGATGGAGAAAGCCAGGGAAGAAGCGCGCGAGGCTGAAGAGATTCAAGCGAAAAGCGCCTTGCCTGCAACGAGCGTAGATGGGCGTACTGTGAAAGTATATGCCAATATAGGTTCTGTACAGGATGCCAAAAATGCAATGGAATTCAAAATTGACGGTGTAGGGCTGTTCCGCAGTGAATTCTTGTTTATGGATAACACAGACTTCCCGACGGAAGAAGAGCAGTTTAATGCTTATAAAGAGGCCGTGGAGATCATAGGGAACGAAGTGATTATCCGAACTTTGGATATCGGCGGAGATAAGGATCTCAGCTATTTCAAATTCGAGAAAGAAGAGAACCCTTTCCTGGGCTGGCGTGCAATCAGAATGTGCCTTTCAGAGAAAAAAATGTTTAAAACGCAGTTACGTGCTCTTTTCAGGGCGGCGCATTATGGGCCAATCAAGATCATGATCCCCATGGTTATTTCTGTGGAAGAAGTGGAGGAGGTCAGAGCAATCGGCGAAGAGTGCAAGGCAGAACTACGCGCAGAAGGACTTCCCTTCAATGAGAACACGCCAATTGGGATCATGGTGGAGACTCCGGCTGCTGTGTTGTGTGCGGATGCTTTGGCAAAACATGTTGACTTTTTCAGCATTGGCACCAATGACCTGACGCAGTATGTACTTGCCGTTGATCGTGGCAATAAAAAGATTGAGGATCTTTACAACACGTTCCACCCTGCCGTTATGCGTGCCATTGCACAGGTGATAAAGGCAGGGAATGAAGCCGGAATCGAAGTAGGCATGTGCGGGGAGTTTGCCTCAAATGAACACGCAACCGAAGTGCTGTTGGGCATGGGTTTGGATGAGTATTCAATGGCTGCCAGTGAAACCGCCAGAGTCAAGGAGCGAATCCGCGGATTAGATTTTGCTCAAGCGAAGGAGAAAGCCGCCAGAGTTCTGCAGTGTGCACGAGTATCGGAAGTGTATGAAGTACTTGGGATCAAGAGTTGATTCTTATCTCGACCCGAGATACTGAATGGAAATTGAAGCCGAGCATGCCGAGCTTGCCGAGCATAACGAGCCAGCCGAGCCTGCCGAGTATAAAGATCAAGTAAGTAGTGAAAATCAACTAAGTGAAAATCAACTATAGGAGAGTAGAAGCATGATTATCAGAGAATTCGTCGAAGCGAACCATGTCGCATTTCACCAATCATTCGCGAACTGGGAAGAAGCTGTCAGGGCTTCATGTGAGACCCTCAAGGCAGACGGAACCATTGAACAAGCCTATGAAGATGCTGTCGTGAACAGTGTCAAAAAATACGGCCCCTACATTGTGCTTGCGCCCAATATTGCTATGCCGCACGCGCAGCAAGGAGCAGAAGGGGTAAACAAGACAGCGATTGCTTTTATGAAAGTGGAAGAGCCCGTCTCCTTCGAAGAAGGGAATCCGGAAAAAGATGCTCGTTTGTTCTTCACTTTGGCCTCACAAAATCCGGATCTCCATCTCGAGAACATGGGTAAATTAGCGGAAATGTTGGGGAATGAAGCGATCATTGAAGAACTCCTAACGGCGAAAACGGTTGATGATCTTCTCGCGATCGATGCCAAATACGACGAGACTTAAGTTCTTCTACTTGAATGAAACAATCAGCCTCACCTGATGGATCGGGGTGCAGTATGGCGGGCGATGTAAACAAAACCGAAAATAACCAAAAAATAGAACAGTATATGAACTTACTTTCCGAAGTAGCCTCTATGTACTATGAACATGGCATGATCCAATCTGAAATTGCTGAGCGAATGTGTATCTCGAGATCCAGAATTTCACGCTTGCTGGATGAAGCCAGACAAGAGGGGATTGTGTCTTTTCAAGTAAAAAAAATAGGTCACAGGTCACATGAGTTAGAAGAGATTCTGAAGCGACAATTTAGGCTTCGCGAAGCGATCGTCGTGAATGACACAATCGAAAATTATGACAGAATTGAGCGTGAACAATCACTGCTTCAAGAAACACAAGATGGAAGTGGCTTCAAGCCAGGACTGACTACGCGCAAGTCGGACCACTCCGCAGTGATTCTCGGAAGCTACGCAGCGGAAGTGTTCGAGAAACAGATCAAACCCGATATGACCATTGGCATGTCGTGGGGGCGCTCGGTTGCACAGACCGTCTATCACGTAAATCAGCAAGTGAACCGAGGCCTCAAAGTAGTCCAAGTGATCGGTGGTGCCATGTCAGATGCCTCAAGTGTAGAGCAAATGCAAGTCGTTGTGGAAATGATCCGCAAACTCAGAGCGCGAGGGTATTTCCTTCAAGCACCGCTCTTTATGGATGATCTGGGCGTGAAAAGACACTTGATTCATCAACCGATGATCAATAACACACTGAAGATTGCGCATCAATCCGATATTATTTTGACAGGGATTGGTGATATGTCGATGGAATCATTTTCGTTCATGTGGCAGAACTTCGCCCAGAACAAAGTTTTTGACAAGCTAAGTGAGCAGAAAGGGGTAGGGTTCATCTGCGGTCAGTGCTATGACATCAAAGGGCAGCCGATTCAGTCCGGTTTTAACGAACATGTCATTGGAATTGGCCTTCCTGCACTCCGCAAAATTCCTACCGTGATTGGAATTGCCGGTGGTTTACACAAGGCCAAAGCAGTCTTGGGTGTCCTCGCCGGAGAATATGTTGACATACTTGTCACGGATCGTGAATGCGTTCTGGGAATCCTCAAACTACTCAAAGGCGAGGATGTTCCGGAAGCAAGAGAGCTAAGCAGTGAGGACTTTCGCAACCGCGAAACGTCGCTGGCTATAGAATAGAAGCTATAGAAAAGAAGCTATAGAAAAGAAGCTATAGAGTAGAAGGAGAGAGAAAACATGGTTGAACAAAGTATTGTAGTGAGAAACAAGACAGGTCTGCATCTGCGCCCTGCAACTGAGTTGGCAAATTTGTGTGCCAAAATGCCGTCCAAGATTCAGATTATATTTAATGGGAAGTCAATAAACCCGAAGAGCGTCCTCATGCTCATGGGTAGCGGAATCAAAGCAGGCTCCGAAATCGTCGTGCGCTGCGATGGTGCAACGGAAGATGCTGATCTTCAGGCGATTCTCGATGCGATTAACGGCGGCTTTGGCGAAGAAATGATCGATGTTGAGTAATTGCTATGGACAGCTACCAACTTGGACTTTATGAGAAGGCTTTGCCCAAGAAGCTGACTTGGGCGGAGCGGTTCGACCTTGCCCGTGAGGCCGGCTTCGACTTCATCGAGCTCAGTATTGATGAGACCGATGAGAGGTTGGAGCGGCTGCGGTGGAGTAGGGGGGAGCGGGCGGCTTTGGCCAAAGAAGGGCGTGACAAGAACGTACCTCTCAGATCCATCTGTCTGTCCGGCCACCGGAAGTACCCCTTGGGCAGCAAGAACCCTGAAGTTCGGCAACGGGGCCTGGAGATCGGGTACGGGGCCATTGATTTTGCGCTGGATACCGGGATCCGCCTGATTCAACTGGCGGGCTACGATGTCTACTACGATGAGGGTGACGCCGAGACCCGGGAGCTCTTCGCGGAGGGGCTGGAGAAGGTTACGCTCTACGCCGCATCCCGCGAGGTGGTGCTGGGGTTTGAGACGATGGAAACGCCTTTTATGGATACGGTGGCCAAAGCCATGCGCTACGTCAATCTTGTGGGGAATCCGTGGTTGGGCGTGTATCCGGACATCGGGAATTTGACCAACGCTGCGAAACTTTATGGTCATGATGTGCGTGACGACCTCCGGGAAGGCAAGGGTCATTTCTTCGCTGCTCACTTGAAAGAGACGGTGCCGGGTGCTTATCGGGAGATTCCTTTCGGTACGGGTCACACGGACTATGTCGCGGATCTGGAAGTGTTGAAGGAGCTGGGGGTCAGGTCGTTTGTGGGTGAATTCTGGGATGTGGGTGCCGCGTCCTGGCGGGAGGATCTCATATTTGCCGGAACGTTCCTCAGAGGTCATCTGGATAAGGTGTTCGGTGAGTAACTGATTCGGTAAGTAAAGGAAGGAGAAAACATGTTTCAAGTAAGCAAAAAAGTCATTGCATCCATGCCTAAATGTTATGCCATTTGTTTGTTGGAATCCGGCGGCGAAGAATCGTTTTTGGTCGCGACAGAGAAGGAGGGGGCTTGCAACCGTTTCGATAGGGACGGCAACCTTCTGGAGACCATCTGGACCGAACCCGGCGGCGTCATGACGATGGTGCAGGTTCCGGGTTGGAATGGCGCGTTTCTTTCGACGCAAGAGTTTTTCTCGCCGAATAATTCGGCTGAGGCCAGGCTTGTTTTGGCTGTGCCTGTGGATCTGGCCGGGAAACCGGTGAAGAATCTGCAGGAAGAACACAGCTGGAAGATCAAGACCTTATGTCCTTTACCTTTCGTGCATCGTTTCGATATTTTGGAGAGCAACGGTAAGCAGTACATTGTTGCCTGCACCTTGAAATCCGGCCATGAATACAAGGAAGACTGGACTCATCCGGGCAAGATTCAAGTGCGGGAACTCCCTTCCGATTTCGAAGAATTCGATGCGGATGCGGGGAAACCGATGGAATTTGAGGTTCTGCTTGACGGCTTGACGAAGAACCATGGCTACGGTCGTTTCCAACGCGAGGACGGACAGCTGCAGAGCTTCATTGCTACAGAAAATGGTCTGTTCCGCGTTACGCCACCGACGGCTGCGAACTCAGAATGGCAAGTGGAGAAACTTTTGGACAAAGCCTGTTCCGACGTCAGAGCTTATGACTTGGATGGCGACGGCCAGTTGGAAATTATGTTGTTCTCGCCTTTCCATGGTGCTGAGCTGACGATTTGGCGCGAGACGGCGAACGGCCTGGAAGAGATTTACCGAGCACCTGAAGAGCTGCCTTTCCTGCACGCATTGTGGGGCGGCGAGCTGGCCGGGAAGCCGGCGTTCTTAGTCGGTCACCGCCAAGGGGCGAGAGACCTCTTCACGCTGACTTGGGACGAGGCTTCTCAATCGATCAAGCGGGATACTTTGGATCACGATATTGGTCCGACGAATGTTCAGGTTTTCTGCAAAAATGGACAAGATTACATTATCGGCGCGAATCGAGAAATCGATGAAGTCGCACTGTATGAAATATCGTAAGCCTGCTAACGCATAACTTATCGAAACGCTCACGCTAAATAACAGCAAGCACTGCTCACGCTAGCGCTGCCTAACAGTGGCGCAACGTAACAATAAGCAACGCTCACGCAATGAATGATCAGGAGGATTTTATGTCTAAAATGGATGATATTACCCGCGAGAATTGGATTCTTGGCGCTTTCCCGGAGTGGGGTACCTGGGTCAATGAGGATATCGACAACACAGTCGTTGAACCGGGCACTTTTGCCATGTGGTGGCTGGGCTGCGTCGGCATGTGGTTCAAAACTGAAAATGACACCAACATCGCAATCGACTTGTGGTTTGGTAACGGTAAACGCACCCAGAAGGTTGCGGACATGAAGCCCTACCATCAGATGAGAAATATGATGGGTGTCAAGAAGCTGCAACCGAATCTCAGAAACTCACCTGTCGTGTACGATCCATTCGCAGTGACTAAGTGCGATGCCGTTCTCTCGACACACTATCATAACGACCATATCGACCCCTTCTTCGCGAAGGCCGTGCTCGATAATTGCGGCCCGGATGTTCCTTTCATTGGGCCGAAAGAATCCATCAAAAAGTGGCGCGGCTGGGGCGTTCCGGAAGATCGCCTGAGAGAAGTCAAGCCGGGCGACGTCGTTAAGATTAAGGACACGGAAATCCATGTCTTAGATTCTTACGACCGCACCTGTCTCGTCACCTCCGAAGTCGGCGAAGATCTGGCTGGTGTCTGCCCCACCAATATGGACGAAAAGGCGGTGAACTACCTCTTCAAATTCCCGGCCGGCACCGTCTATCACACCGGCGACTCCCACTACAGCATCCGCTATGCCGAAATCGGTAAGAAGTATGATATTGACATCGCATTGGGCTCCTTCGGCGAAAACCCAATCGGCTGCCAAGACAAGATGACTTCCATTGACATCCTCCGCATGGGCGAAGCGACCCGCTGCAAGGTGGTCATCCCGATCCATTACGACATCTGGTCGAATTTCAAGGCTGACCCGAAGGAAATTCTGCTGCTCTACGATTTCAAGAAGAATGCCCTTCAGTACAAGTTCCACCCCTTTATTTGGGATGTTGGCGGCAAGTATGTCTGGCCGGGCGACAAGGATCTCATTGAGTTCCACCATCGCAGAGGGTTCGAAGACTGCTTCGAAGAAGAGCCGAACGTACCTTTCACTTCAATCCTCTAAGCCTTTTGTTTGGCCAAAGAACGGCTCCCCCAAGAGCCGTTCTTTGTCTATAATTGGATGTGATGAAGGGCTGCTCGGCAGATATGTTCGGCAGATGAATGTAAGGAGGGACGGATGAGTTATCAAGCATTGAAACAAAGAGTCTATGATGCCAATATGGCTTTGCCGCAATTAGATCTTGTCATCTTCACCTGGGGGAATGTGAGTGAAGTGGATCGGGGTGCCGGCATCTTCGCGATTAAACCCAGCGGAGTTGATTATGACAAGCTGAAACCGGAGGATATTGTCATTGTTTCCTTGGAGACCGGTGAGGTGATTGAGGGGGAAATGCACCCTTCCAGCGATACGGCAACCCATTGGGTTCTCTATAATGAATTCCCGGAAATTGGCGGTGTTGTGCACACCCATTCTTCCTGGGCGGTTAGCTGGGCCCAGGCCTGCAGGGCCTTGCCGGCTTATGGGACCACCCATGCCGACTATTTCTATGGCGAGGTTCCTTGCACCCGTAAACTGACGGATGACGAGATGGAACAGGCGTACGAACTCAATACCGGTAAGGTGATTGCCGCAACATTTAAGGAGCGGCAGATTGAGCCGATGGCGGTTCCGGCCGTGCTCGTCGCAGGCCATGGCCCGTTTGCCTGGGGCAAAGACGGCCACCAAGCGGTTCACAATGCGAAAGTATTGGAAGAATGCAGCAAGATGGCTGCCCGAGCGGAAACCATGAATCCGGATGTGAAACCTATTGAACAAGGGCTCTTGGATAAGCATTATTTGCGGAAACACGGACCCAATGCCTATTACGGACAGAAGAAGGAGTAAGCAGCACTATGACTGACAACATGCAGGGTAAAGCAATTAACTACGCCAGAGGGTTGGCGATTGACCAAGTTCAGAAGGCCAATTCCGGCCATCCCGGGAAGCCGCTGGGTTCGATGCCGATGGTTTTTGAACTCTGGGCTAACCACATGAAAATGAATCCTTCGAGCCCTCGTTGGGCGGATCGTGACCGCTTCGTTTTGAGTGCGGGGCACGCGTCGGCGATGCAGTATGCGCTGGGCTATCTGTTTGGTTATGGGTATACTTTGGAAGATCTGAAGTCTTTCCGCCAATTCAAATCCCATACGCCGGGGCATCCGGACTATGATTTGGATCGTGGTGTGGAAATGCATACAGGCCCCTTGGGCCAAGGCCTCGCCACTGCCGTTGGTATGGCACTTGGTGAGCGCCATTTGGCGGCGGTCTTCAACACGGATGAATACAAGATTTTCGACCATTACACCTATGTACTGGCGGGCGATGGCTGCCTGATGGAAGGGGTAACGTCGGAGGCTTCGTCTTTGGCCGGACATTTAGGCCTGGGACGACTGATTGTCCTTTACGACTCCAATAACATCTCGATTGAGGGCAACACAAGAATCGCCTTTACAGAGAATGTTGGGGAGCGCTATAAGGCCTATGATTGGGACTACCACTTCGTCGCGGATGGCAATGATGTGGAGGCGGTGGCCAAGGCGATCGAGGCTGCCAAGCAAGTGACGGATAAGCCTTCCATCATCGAAGTGAAGACGCATATCGGCTATAAATCCCCTGTCCAAGACAGCGAAAAGGCGCACGGCAACCCGCTGGGCACCGACGGTGTCCGGGTGACGAAAGAAGCGCTGGGCCTAGATCCGGATAAGGATTTCTACGTGCCGGACGATGTCCTCGCCTACACCCGCAGCCTGAAAGAGGATGAAGCGGCTGTTGAGGCGCAGTGGAATGATCTGGTGAAGTCTTACATCGCCACACAAGGTGAAAAGGGCCACCAACTCAAGGATTATCTCGAGGGCAAGACCGTTGATCTGTCGACTCTGGAAGGCTTCGCTGATTTCGATAAGCCAATGGCAACTCGTGAAACGTCCGGTCTCTGCCTGAATCGTTGGAGCAAAGTGGATCCGCTGGTCATTGGCGGTTCGGCTGACCTGGCTTCCTCGACGAAGACCGAGGTGAAGGATTCCGGCTGGATCGACAAAGGCGACTATCTTGGCAAAAACATCCATTACGGTGTCAGGGAACATGGTATGGGTGCGGTGGCCAACGGCCTAACACTCATGGGTCTCCACAGTTACTGCGCCACGTTCCTCGTGTTTACGGATTATATGCGCTACACGATTCGTATGGCGGCTCTCATGAAGATCCCGACGCTGTTCGTCATGACGCATGATTCCATCGGGGTCGGCGAAGACGGCGAGACTCATCAGCCGATTGAGCATTATGCCTCCCTTCGCATCATTCCGAATGTCCACCTTTGGCGTCCGGCAGACGGTGTTGAAACCGCTGCTGCCTACACCAATTGGCATCGCCAGGGACCCACGGTTCTCTCGCTCACTCGCCAGAAGCTGTCCCAGTTGGAGGGGGCGACTTTGGCCAAAGCCCAAATGGGCGGCTACGTCTTAGCTGAAGCGAATGTCAAGGATCTTCCGGACCTCATCTTGATGGCTTCGGGCTCCGAAACCGAAATCGCCTACGCCGCGTACAAAGAACTCGCCGAAGAAGGCGTTGCTGTACGCGTCGTCTCGATGCCATGCATGGAGGTCTTCGAAGAGCAGAGCGCCGAATACAAGGAATCTGTCCTTCCCAAATCCGTGAAAAAGAGAGTCTCCATCGAAGCCGGCTCTCCGATCAGCTGGAAAACCTATGTCGGCGAAGAGGGCTACACGCTGGGCTTGAACCATTTCGGGGCTTCCGCCCCGGCCGATGTGCTTTATCACGAATTCGGCCTGACTTCCGCCAACCTCGTCCGCATCGCCAAAGACGTGCTCGGCTGAGTCTGGGTTTGGTGTTGCTGCGTCCGCGGATGTGGGGCTTGTGCGCTCAGTCGGATTCGCTCGGTGAGATGTGGTCGCTGATGCATTGAGGCATTGAGGCATTGAAAAAGTACCGGAAAGTGAAAGCTCCCCTGCTATTGAGCAGGGGAGCTTTTGAATCGTGTTCTCAAATAATCCGGTGGAAAATAGGCAAGAACGATTTCTTATGCTATTTTGAAAAGCAATGACAAGTCCGAAAAGAATTCTGTAAAGACAGGCAAATTCTGTAAAGACATGCAAACAGTAAGGGATGAAGAATGAAACTGATTACTTTTGTGATACCGTGTTACAACTCTGCTGCGTATATGAGCAAGGCGATTGAGAGCGTGCTCCCTTCGGGAAATGGCGCTTCCACTTCCACACCCACATCCACACCCACACCCACTTCCACCTCTACCTCCGCATCCTCGTCCACGGAGGCGTGGGCGGAGGCCGAGGATGAGATTGAAATTATTATTGTGAATGACGGGTCGAAGGATGAGACTAAGGAAATTGCGGAAGGGTATGTGAGGGAGTACCCGAATATTGTCAGGCTGATTAATCAGGAGAATGGTGGGCATGGTGAAGCGGTTAATACGGGCTTGAGGAATGCGACCGGCCAGTATTTTAAGGTGGTCGATAGTGATGACTGGGTGGATGAAGGGGCGTTGGGGGCGGCTTTGGCCAAATTAAGGGTGCTGGCTAAGGATGAACTTGACCTCATGATCGTGAATTATGTGTATGAGCGGGTGAGCCAGGGGAAGCAGAAGAGCATTAATTATTTGAGTGCGCTGCCGGTGGACCGGGTGTTTGGCTGGGATGAGATTAAGCATTTCCGCGTGCACCAGTATATTCTTATGCATTCGGCGATTTATCGGACGGAGCTCTTGCGCGAGTGTGGGCTGGTGCTGCCGAAACATACGTTTTATGTGGACAATATTTTTGTTTACCAGCCGCTGCCGCAGGTGAAGACGTTGTATTATCTGGATGTGGATTTTTACCGCTACTTTATTGGGCGAGAGGACCAGTCGGTTAATGAGACGGTGATGATGGGGCGGATTGATCAGCAGATTCGGGTTACGAAAATTATTATTGATGCGCATGATGTGGCCGGGATTGAGAGTCGGAAGCTTCGGCAGTATATGACCAATTATGTGTCGATGATGATGACAGTGTCGTCGGTGTTGCTGATTAAGATTGATACGGATGAGAGTTTCCGGAAGAAGGATGAGCTTTGGCAATATCTTGAGACCCAGCAACCTGCGCTGTTTGATGAGGTGTCAAATGGGGTGTTTGGCCGGATTTTGGCGATTGAAGGCAAGCCGGGCATTGCGATTGTGAATTTCGCTTATAAGACGGCGAAGAGAATTTTTGGGTTTAACTAACGATACAGGAAAGGCACATGTACAATATTGCAATCGTTGAAGATGAAGTAGAGAACCGCGAGCAGATTCGTGATTTTATTGAGCAGTACAGCCGGGAGAAAAATGTACCGGTTTCGACTCGCTTATTTGAAGATGCGCCGAGTCTCTTGCAGGTTATTCGGGGCAAGGCCGGAGCCGACTCACAAGTCTTCGATATTATCTTTTTTGACATAGACATGCCGGTCTTAAATGGGATGGAAGCGGCGGAGCTGGTGCGGAAAGTGGATGAAAACGTGGTGATTGTGTTCATCACTAACTTGAAGCATTACGCAATTCAAGGCTATTCCGTTGGTGCACTGGATTACGTGCTGAAACCAATTGACTATTATAGTTTCTCCCTTCGTATGGCCAGAGCGATCGAAAGGGTGAAGAAGAAACAGACGACGGAGATTTTACTTCCCGTCGGCGAGCGAATGATCCGCTTGGATAGTGCGGAGATCTATTACATTGAGTCGGCCAATCGCATGCTCAATTACCATACAGAAAAAGGGACGTTCGAAGTAAGAGGCACCATGAAGAGTTGCGAAGAAGAACTCGCAGACTATCATTTCGTGAAGTGCAACCACTGGTATCTGGTGAATCTGAAGCATGTTTCCGCGATCAATCAGAATACCGTCACGGTGGCCGGCTATGAATTAGAGATTAGCCGCAGAAACAAGTCTGCTTTCACAAAGGCCGTGACGGATTATATTGCCGGAGGGCTTTAGTCCATGCCTGCGCTTGATCCCACCAATTTATTGCTTTCGTTTTTTACTGTGGCAGCAGCGATCCTGTATTGTTACCCACTGCAGAAACGTGAGCCCTTTCGTTTGCGTCTGCCGATTGCGGCGCTCGTGCTTTTCCTCATTATGGCAACCATTGGGCAAGTCCTGAGCAATGAACCGCTTCCGGGTTACACGAAGCTCGTTCTGTACTTGATCGCACTGACGGCTTTTGTGTATAGTATTGCCAAGACATCGAAGAATGCAGCGCTCTACGTTGCGATTTGGTCCTTGTCATCCGCCCAATTTATCCATTCGTTGTTCTATGTGCTGACCAACCTCAGCGTTCTGAATCGGATTCCTTTGGCCAAAGACCTCTTCGCAGTCCCTCTGTACCGTACGATTTCGCTCGCTGTTCTCTATTTGCTCTTCTATACGATCGGAGCCTTTACTTGGGTTCGCTTCATGCCTGAAGAAGGTGTGTACCATATTGGCCCCCGGCAATTGACCTCCGCCTTGGCACTTATCTTGGTGTTTGAATTTCTCTATCTTTCGTCGATTACCGTAGAGCAACAGCAGAACATCAATTTTCTGTGGTTAGCCGTGCTGTTGGCGGAGTTTTATTGCCTCAGCATCCTCTATGTCCAAACCGCTTTCTTCAAGAAAAGCGCCATCGAAAAAGAATATTTCACAATGAACATGCTCTGGCAAAAACACAAATCGCAGTATTACCTCACCAAGGAAAACGTCGAGCTGATCAATCGCCGCAGCCACGACCTCAAACACCAGGTCGGCCTCCTGCGAAATTCTTCAGATAACCAGGCAAAAGAACGTTACCTGGACAAGATTGAGCAATCGGTTCAACTGTATGACTCCATTGTCCACACCGGCAATGAGGTTCTTGACACGATTCTCAGTGATAAGAGCCTCTATTGCGAAACCAACGGCATCAAGATTAATTGCGTCGTCGATTCATCGCCAATGACTTTCATTGACCCGATCGATTTGTATGCAATCTTGGGCAATGCGATTGATAATGCCATCGAAGGTGTGAAACGGTTCGACGAGGACGAGCGCGAGAAGCGACTCATCGATATCAACATTTTTCAGAAGAAAGATTTTCTGGTCATCAACATCAGCAATCCGGTGAAGGATGTTCCGCGTTTCGTCAATGGGCTCCCCCTGACGATCAAGCAAAATAAGGACTATCACGGGTTTGGTCTCAAGAGTATTCGTTACAACGTGAACAAGTACGATGGCCATTTTCAGGTTTCCGTGGAGAACCATTGTTTCGTGATGAAAATTCTCTTCCCCATCAAGCCGCGGGCGTAGATTCCGGCCTTCATGGTGCGCTTCCTCGTATAGCTATTTTCTAGTTTGGCCAAAGCCGCCTAGTTCTTCTTTGTGCGAGTTGCAGCTAATTTTTACCAGTTTTGACAGCAAAAGAACCACTTTGGCAAAAACGCTTGAAGAGTTCATGTGTGATTTTTATCATCTTAGGCAATAGACACAAAGTGTCATGGTTTAAGAGGGGCGGGAACTTTCCGAAATGAGAGAAATTACACTGTTTAATCACAACTGGTTGTTCAAAGGTCCAAAAGGACAGTCTGTAAGCTTGGATTTACCTCATACAGTGAACGCAGTAGATGGACAAGATGGCGGCAACGATTATTTCCGCGGTACGGTCACTTACACAAAAGTGTTTGAAATTCCCGGCTTGGATCTTCTGCAAAACCATTATTACCTCGAAGTGAATGGAGCGAATTCTTCCGCCACCGTTTTTCTCAATGACCGGAAACTTGCCGAACACCATGGTGGATATTCCACGTTCCGTGTCTTCTTGAATCCGGCGCTGGATGAATATAATACGCTGCGAATCGATGTGGATAATTCCCCTAATGATCGCGTCTACCCGCAAAAGGCTGACTTTACCTTCTACAACGGCATTTATCGTGATGTGAACTTGATTTGCGTGAAGCCTCATCATTTTGAGTTGGAGGCCTACGGCACACCGGGAATGAAGGTGACGCCCGGCATTGAAGGTCAAGACGCCTGGGTCGATGTTGAGACGTTGACTGTCGATGGATCGGGTGAAATCAAGCTGACAATTCGCGATCGCGAAGGGCAGATTGTGGCACAAGCGACATCAAGAAATCGTCGCCAACAGCTGAAGATCGAAAACGTCCATTTGTGGCAAGGCAGGATTGACCCTTATCTCTATGAGGTCGAGGCCACATTACTTCTTGATGGCGAAGTCCAAGATGAGATCCGCCAACACTTCGGTGTCCGTTCCTTCTCTGTGGATCCGGAAAAAGGTTTCTTCCTGAATGGTGAATCGTATCCACTCCGAGGCGTCTCCCGACACCAAGATCGGGAAGGGGTCGGCAATGCGCTATCTAGAGCCGATCATGAGCAGGACATGGCCCTAATCCTGGAAGTCGGTGCCAATGCGATCAGGCTCGCGCACTATCAGCACGACCAGTATTTTTATGATCTCTGCGACAAGCATGGGCTGGTTGTGTGGGCGGAGATTCCGTATATTTCGGAACACATGCCTAACGGACGTGAGAATACTTTGTCACAGATGACGGAGCTCATTACCCAGAACTACAATCACGCATCCATCATGATGTGGGGGATTTCCAATGAAATTACGATTTCGACGAAGGATCGTAATTCCATGTTGGCTAACCACCACGCCCTGATCGATCTGGTCAAACAACTAGACCCAACGAGGCTGACTACTTTGGCCGCATACGCGATGGCCAGTCCGTTTAACCGAGTCAACCACCTAACTGATTTGTTGGGGTATAACCTCTACTTGGGTTGGTATGTGCCGGGACTCTTCCTCAACGATCTTTTCCTGAAAATGTTCCATCTGATCTATCCTCGGACGCCGCTGGCTTACACGGAGTATGGGGCAGAGGGCCTCACGCACCTCCACAGTGAGAAACCTCGCAGGGCTGACCACACCGAAGAGTATCAGGCAATCTACCACGAATATATGATTGAATGCTTTGCCAGGCACCCGTTCATGTGGGGCACCTATGTCTGGAATATGTTCGATTTCGGCTGTGATAATCGCAACCAGGGGGGTGTGCCCGGCCGTAACCATAAGGGTTTGATCAGTTTCGACCGAACGGTTAAGAAGGATAGTTTTTACCTCTACAAGGTGTACTGGAATCCTGAGCCGATGATTCACATCTGCAGCAAACGGTTTACCGATCGGGCCCAGGACAAAATCGAGGTCAAGGTCTACTCCAATCAGCCTGAAGTTACGCTCTTTCAGAATGGCACCAAAGTCGGCACGAAGCGGGCAGCCGATGGACAGAAGATATTCTGCTTTGAGGTGGCTTTGGCCAAAGAAAACAAGATCGAAGCATTCGCGGGGGACTTAAGTGACGAGGCTCATTTCCGCCGCGTTGCGGAACCGAACCCCACTTACACGCTCGCCGCAAATTTACGCAAAAGCTCCAATTGGGTCAATAAAGGATAAGGGAAGGTAATTAAATGGAAGGTTCAGCTAGCAGCGGCCAACAATTGAATCGAGCGAAACCATGGCAACTCATGTTTTTCTCCTTCAATAATGGCGCAACAAATGTGTATTTCGTGATCATCATGAACTATATTGCCTATTACGCAAATGGCGTTTTAGGGCTTACTCTGATGTTCGCGACGACGATGGTGACGGTCATGCGTGTCTTCGACGCGTTCACGGATCCGATCTTGGGTCTCATGATTGACAAGACAAATGGAAAGTTCGGTAAGTTCCGGCCATACATGTTCTTGGGCAACATCATCATGATCATCAGTGCGCTCTTGATGTTTTTCGGAACTCGTTTGATTCCGGAGACGCAGATGGGGTGGCGTTATGTCCTCTTCGTGGTCATTTATGCGGTCTATGTCATCGGATATACGTTCCAAACCTCTTGCACCAGATCCGGCCAAAGCGTCATGACCAACGATCCCCAACAGAGGCCGCTGTTTACCATTTTCAATACGGTTGCTTCGCTCCTCGGTATGGGTTCGATTCAGATCATTGCGGTTGTGGTTGGCGGCAAGTATGGCTATGGCAGCACGACGTTTTTTGACATCGTGATTCCGATTGGGATTGTGATCTCTTTTGTCCTCACCATTCTGGCGATTATCGGCATCAAGGATAAAGATGTTCCGGAAAACTATGGGGTTGATACAAAGACTTCGGACAAAATGGAATGGCGCGCCAGCCTGACTTTGTTGAAGGAAAATAATAATCTGCAACGCCTGATTGTGGCGGGTGCCAGTACGAAGTTGGCCTTCGCTGTGGCAACCAATGCCAGCGTGGCTTGCATGCTGTATGCCTCCATGATGAATGATTATCAGGGCTTGTTCTTGCCCATGTATGCGATTGGGTATGCGATCAGCGTGCCGTTCTTCATCCTCAGTGCCAGGACTTCGCAGAAGCATGGCCAACGGACGTCGCTAATCAAATACACGAGGATTGCCTTATTCTCGTACGTCTTCGTACTGATCTTGCTCTTGCTCTGGCAGCAAGGTAATCCGGCGACTCAATTGTCTTTTAGATCGATTAACCTCTACACGATTCTGTTCGTGATCTTCTATGGCATCGGTTATGGCGCTTACTATTCCACCGCGGATATGGCGATCCCCATGACGGCTGATTGCACGGATTACGAAACGTATCGTACGGGTAACTACAAACCGGGCATCATTGGCACAATGTTCTCGCTTGTTGACAAATTGGTGTCGTCCTTTAGTGCCACGATCGTGGGTATTGCTGTCACGCTGATTGGCCTCAAAACTTTGCCTGATAGTAATACTCCCTACGCACCGGGCATGAAGGGTGTTGTCATTGCGCTGTTTGTTGTTTTGCCGATGCTGGCTTGGGTTGCCACGCTCTTTGCGATGAAAGGGTACACCCTGACCTATGACAAGATGGAGGAAATCCAGGCTGTGAATTATGTGCGCAGAGAAGCGATTCAAGGTGGCATGAGCAAGGAAGAGGCTCTGGCGAAATATAAGAATAGGGATGACATCAAGCAGACCGGGGAAGGAGCGTAGCGGGAAAGAGCGAGCTAGGGAACAGTTGGGCGATCGGTTGGGAGATTGAGCGAGCGAAAGTTCGAGAAAGTTCGAGTGAAAGTTCGAGCGAAGGATCGGAAGATTACACCAAAAACGAACCAATTGGAAAAGCAGCGTAGACGCTGGCGACATCATTCTAACTAGGAGAGAAAAGTTATGAGAAAAACGAACAGACTCTGGCGAGGGTTCACAGCTCTGTTTACATTCGTCTTTGTCCTCACACTTGTACTCAGCTGGATAGCTTCTGGGTATATCGGCGTCATTGACACGGCGCTGGGAACGACCAGTGAGATTTTCGTTTCAGAAGATTCTGCAAACGACCCACTGTACGATAAATTTACTCCACCGGCCGAATACCTCAACGCAGATGGTACAGGCAATTCGAATGCTCTAATTGCCGGCGCTATCGACTTAAACCGCCGCGAGGCTGCCGAAGGTTCCGTTCTGCTGAAGAACAATGCGGAAGAAGGGCAGGGCTTGCCTTTGCCAGCCGGTTCTAAGGTGACCTTATTCGGTATTCGTTCCGAAGTTTCGTTATTGGGTTCGAGTTTCGGTGTCAAAGCCCAAGGCCCCATGATCACGCTGAATCAAGCTTTGTCTCAAAATCAAACCGATTTTGCGAATACGATCGCAACAACAACGGCGAGAGACCGTACTACAGGTACAACAAGCATTAACCAGACTATAAAAGAATGGACCGGCGATGAGTTCGAATTTGAAGGGGCTGGTTTTGAAGTAAACCCGACCATGAGAGATATTTATGTCGCTCTCGACGAAAAATATCCTCACGCTGAAAATGAGAGTTCAGGTGCTAACTATGATCCGGCGGAGCCATCCATTGCGGATATCTCCGGTGTCAATCCGGACTATGAAGCCAGTTTCGCTACCTATGGGGACGCGGCCATTGTTGTCGTGAGCAGACCCAGTGCTGAATCTCAGGACTATTTAGAAGGATCCGTTGCCGAGGGTTTAGGGTACACAGAGCCACTCGCATTGACTCAGAATGAGCGGGATATTATTGCGAAGGCCAAAGCCGCCAGCAACAACGTGATCGTTCTCATCAACGCTTCTAATACGATGGAAATCGATGAGCTCAAGAATGATCCGGAGATCGACTCTATTCTCTGGATTGGCTTCCCCGGAAGTTACGGTATGTTGGGTGTCGCTGATATTTTATGTGGACGTGTGAGTCCATCCGGCGGCCTCTGGGATATTTTTGCTGCAAACAATCTGTCTACTCCTGCCATGATGAATATGGGTGACTTCACCTATGCAAATGCAGAAGATGAGATCACCCGAGCAAAATCGGACAAGTACGTCATTGAAGCAGAAGGCATTTACGTTGGCTATCGTTACTACGAAACACGTTATTATGATGCCGTGTTGGGACAAGGGAATGCTTCATCACCAGTTGGTGCCTATGAATCCGAGGGTAACTGGAGCTATGCAGATGAAGTAAGTTACGGTTTCGGCTATGGCCTTTCTTACACGACGTTTACACAAGAAATCGTAGGCGACCCTGTCTATGAGATCTCGAAGAATGCGGAAACCGGTCAGACGGATGCCTTCGCGACCTTTAACGTAAAGGTGACCAATACCGGGAATGTGGCGGGTAAATCCATTGTCCAAATTTATGCCCAAGCCCCTTATATCACCGGAGGAGTTGAGAAATCGGCCATTGCGCTCCTGAACTTCGGCAAAACGCAGACATTAGAACCCGGAGCTTCAGAAACAGTCCAGGTCAAATGCGATATGCAGTTCTTGGCCAGCTACGACAACACCTACGACAATGGTGACGGAACGTTCGGAACCTATATTCTTGATCCGGGCAAATACTATTATGCGGTCGGCAATGGTGCTCATGATGCGTTGAACAATATCATGGCTTTGCAAGGTGTAGCCTCTGATCAATTGGTTGGCGAGGCCAATGCGGATCTGGCGTACGAGCAAGAAATCACGGAAGACTTCCTTTCCAAGACGGCTTTCTCCGTCTCCAAAACCGGTCAGAAAATTTCCAATCAACTTGACTATGCCGATTGGAACTATTTCCAACCCGGAGAAGTGACCTACCTCAGCCGAGCGGATTGGGCGGGTACTTATCCGAAGAAGTATGAAGTGATGAACGTGACCAATCCGGATTTGCTGGGCCTCCTTAACGGTGGGTATTACACCATTAAAACAGGCGAAGATACCAGCGCAATTCTGTGGGAGCAGGATAATCAAGTGATGTTCTACCAAATGGCCGGGAAAGAATTTGATGATCCGGCTTGGGAAGATATCCTGAACAAAATGACTCTGGAAGAAGCCCAATATCTGGTCACTTACGGTGGCCCAACCATTCCCAAAGTAGAATCCATTGGCTTGGCGGAAGCTTATGTCACGGAGAATGCGGGTAATGGTCTGGTTGTCGCATTGAACGCGACGAAAGACCCCAACGCCCCGTGGGCAATTGGTGCTGACGATCCGAACGGCAACTGGAACCCACAGGTCTTCGGCAGCTCGCCGCTAATGGCTTCGTCCTACAATGTTGACCTTTTCAAGGAAATCGGTGAATTTGTCGGTGTTGAATCACTCTTCACAGGCATCCCGATTCTCTGGGGTCCAGGTCTCAATACACACCGTCACCAGTACAATGGTCGTAATGGTGAGTACTTCTCGGAAGACCCGGTGCTCTCCGGTATTGCTGCCATGGAAGAGGCAATTGGTGCCTTGGAATACGGTCTCGTAGTTGCTCCTAAGCACTTCGCCTTTAACGACCAAGAAACCAACCGTGGCGGTGTTGCGCCTTATATGACTGAGCAACGTGCCCGTGAAATCGAACTTCGTGCATATCAAATCGCTTTTGAAGCAACAAAATATGATACGGAAGATCATGATGCCGGCATGCGTGGCTTGATGGTTTCCTTCAGTAAGATCGGACCTGTCGAGTGCACAGCCAGCCGCGAACTGATGACGAACATCCTGAAAGATGAATGGGGCTTCCAAGGTTATGCTGTTACGGACATCTATGATGACTTCGATGTCTATGGTGGCGTATTAACTTCCGGAACAACGAATTATGACATTCGTGGTGCATCCGGCTTCTACAGCGTGACGATCCTGGAAAATGACTCGCGCTTTGCGAACCAGGTCGATGGAACCAATGTGACGCCCACGCTGTTCGAAGGCGATGCCTATGCCCAGGAGTCCATTAAGAGCTCTGTTCACAATATGCTTTATGCATTGACACAAAGCAACCTCATGAATCGTTACAACAGCACCACCCGGGTTGATTCCCAGATGACCTGGTGGTCAGGTACACTTCTGGCTGTTACGATCGTCAGTGGTGTCCTAACTCTGGGTAGTGCAGCTCTCTATATTGCTTCTGTAAGACGCAAAGAAAGTGGGGAAACAAAATGACAACTACTGCTGTTAAGACCACTGAATTTAAAGGCAAAGTTCAGACCTTGAATGTGATTGCCTTGCTCTTAGGAATCGTTGGACTTGTTTTGATGGTTGTATCGCACAATCTGAGCAGCGCCAACCCGGTAAATTCGATTGGCACAATGACCTTCTTAGGCGTGCTTGGGATCTTGCTTAATGCACTGGCTGCTTTTGCTCCTGCACGCATCGGTAATCCCTATGTCACTCTCGTAGGATTCGTGGGATCCATTGCCCTTTACACGATTGTCCTAGGTAACTTGATCAACAGCCGTATCCTCCTGATTTCGGCACTGTTCACCTGGGATCCGGATAACACATTGGGTTTCCGCGTTTTCTATTTCACTGTGGCGGCTGCGATTTGCTTCCTGCTCGCCATCATCGCACTGATTGTTGCTTCTTTCAGAAGTGACGAGAAGAAAGCCTGAGTACCAACTCTTACCACCCCTCCATAGGTGACGAAAGGCCGTTCCGGAAATTTTCCGGGACGGCCTTTTGTATGGTGGTGCGCGATGAGTGGGGTTGGAGGCGGCTTTGGCCGAAAACTTGGCCAAAAACTTGGGCAGAGGATCTGCCGCAAACGCTCACGGGGCTAAGACTGTGATGGGGACAACGTAGACGCCATCGGCCCGTTGGTAGGCGGCGTTGGTGAGGCCGCAAATGACGGCGAGAATGTGGGGCGCGTGGGCATTCTGGGCCTCAAGTTTCTGCTTGAACTTCACCAGTGAAGTGGCTGCTTCGTCGATCTGGTTTGCCCCGAGCTTGATCTCGAATGCGCCCCAGCGCCCGTCGCTCAGCTCAATGACGGCATCAATTTCCTGACTTGCGTAGTCTTGGTAGTGATAGAGTTTGGCCCCAAACGACTCCGCGTAGATGCGCAAATCGCGCTCGCAGAGGGATTCGAATAATGATTCTAGAGTTTTGAGGTCGCCAATCAAATTTTCTTGGTTCGTGTCCAGTAGGGCTACGGCCAAAGACGGGTCAACGAAGTGTCTTTTGTCTGATTGCTTGACGCGCGTTGAGGAGCGGATGTTTGTGGAGAAGGCTTTCTGGTTTTCGATCAGGAAAAGTCTTTCGAAAAGCGTCAAATATGCGGCAATTGTATTGTTATCGATCGTTTCATTTTCATATTCTCGAATGTCATTTCTTAGGCGGGCGATGGAAGCTGTCGTTCCTTCATTTCTGGCCAAGGAGCGCAGGAGTAGGTGCATTTTTCCGGCGTCTCGGTTGATCCCTTCCAGACGATAGATATCATGGTCCAAAGTAGCTTCGATATATTGTTTGCTTACGCTAAGAAATTGCTCCTGCTTCAACTGCAAACTACCCGGCCAACCGCCGCGCGCGATGAGGTTGGTGATTGTTTCGAGGGATGTCTGTTCGATGATTGCAGGTGAGAATTCGCGGTTCATTAGTTTGGCCAAAGACACCTCCCCGGTAGAGTCTTGCGATTCAAAGAGCGTCATGGGCCTCATGCGCAACGTGACGATTCTGCCTGCCCCGGAGTGAAGGATGCCTTTTTGGGTTGGTGTGGAAGATCCGGTTAGAATGAATTGTCCTTTTGCGCCTCTGCGATCGACTTCATAGCGAACGGCATCCCACAACGAGGGCACTTCTTGCCATTCATCAAGTAAGCGAGGGGGATCGCCGGCGAGCACCACATCGGGTGAGAGTTCAGCTAATTTCTTATTCTGGAAACCGCCGGCTGGATCACCGAGGAAGAAACTGGACTTGCTCTGATGTTGAGACGTCCAGGTTTTTCCGCACCATTTTGCGCCTTCGACGCAGACGGCGCCGAAGGTTTGCAGGGCTTCTTCTACTTGCTTATCGATGATTCTTGGTAGATATTTTGCGTTGTCCATAGACCCTCCTGGCGCCATTGTACAATGATTCAGTGGAATTTGGCAATTCCATTCAGTGAGATTTGGCGATTTGATTCAGTGGGATTTGGGGATTTCATTCAGTTGGATTTAACGATTTCATTCAGTAGGATTTCGAGATTCCATTCAGTGAGATTATGGGATTACCCCCAAAAGAATTTTTGGATTGATTTTGGTTGGAGTCAATTTTGCATAAAAAAATCGACCCGCCGAAACGGGTCGATCCTAGTTGGTTGTTGATGAATTGTCTGGATGGCTGATTCGCTCAGCGCCTCGCTTACACTGCGGCCTTTTCGGCGTAGGTGATGAATTCTTCGAAGGGTTGGTTACCCAGGAAGGACTCCGTGTCGTTGAAGACGATGTGTGGGACAGAGCCGACACCGTATTTTTCGGAGAGATCGTAGAAGGTTTGAGCTTCAATCATCTCAGCTTGGATGTTGGGGTTTGCTTGGGCCAAAGCATGCGCCTTCTGCACGGCTCCGGGGCAATGAGGGCAAGACAAGGTGACGAAGACCTTAATATCTACAGGCTTGTCGATCTTCTTGACGCGCTCCAGCATTTCCTCGGGCATGGCAGGTGTATCGCCGCCAACTTCCATCAAAGCACTCAAGAACGAATTGATCTCGTGACCAAGCGGAATGCCGTTGAAGCGAATGCGGGTGAAATTGCCTTCGGAGTCCAGGAGGACGTAGCCGGGAGCCAATTTAACGCCATATTCTGCGGCGAGTTCGCTGTCTTTGTCGAGGTCTTTTTCTTCTAAGTGTAGATGGTCATTGAGCGAAGTGACTTCGCGCAGCAAGGTTGCGGTTTCTTCGGCTGTGTCTGCGCCTTCGCGGTTGAAGAGGACGACGGTTACATCTCTTTCCAGGCCTGCGAAAAATTCGTTCAGCTGTTGAGTGGTTTGTTCATCTAAGTAAGTCATGTGTATTCCTTTCGTTGTCTACGCTTTTGGTTTTTGTTTAGGTTTTGGTTTTGTTTCGGCCAAAGACCAAGGATTGAAGTTTTGTTGTGATTTTACGTTTAGGTTTCTGATGATTTATAGTTACTCGCGATTGGAGGTGGGTTTGGAGGATTTCGCCCAACTTAAGGGGACAGCACTGGTTTGGGGATGATGTGTAACGAGATAGTTGTTGGCGGAGAGGGCGGCTTTGGCCCCTTCAGCGGCTGCAATGACGATCTGCTTGAAAGGTGTGGGGGTGAGGTCGCCTGCTGCGAAGACGCCCGGGATGGAGGTCATGTTGTGCTCGTCGATGATGACCTGGCGGTTCTCGTCGATGGCTAGGTCGCCCTCGAAGGGACCTTGATGGGGATTGTGGCCGATCTCGATGAAGACGGCGTCGGTCTCGATGATGCGCTCTTCCTGGCGGATCTTGTCGTAGACCTTGCAGCCGGTGACCTTTTCTTTGCCTTCGATGGACAGCGTGTCGGTTTGCTTGAAGAGATGGACGTTGGGGAGGCGCCTGACCTCGGTCATGAGCACGGGGCTGGCGCGGAATTCGCTGCGCTGGACGACGATGACTTCCTTTGCTATGCGGGCGGTGTCGATCGCGGCCTCGATGGCGGAGTCACCACCGCCGACTATGACGATGCGTTTGCCGCGGAAGAGGGGGCCGTCGCAAATGGCGCAGTAGCTGACGCCGCGGCCGCGAAGTTCGTTTTCGCCCGGGATGTTCAAGTGCCGCGGCGAGGAGCCGGTCGCCAGGATAATCAGGCGACCGCGGTAGGTGTTGCCGTCGGTGGCGCGGAGCGCGAAGAGGTCGCCGTCGCGGCTCCAGCTCTCGATCAGGAAGCCGGCAAGAATCGGAACCCCCAGTTGACGGGTATCGTTCTCAAAGGACATAGCCAAGTCGTAGCCATTGGTTTTGCCGCTGCCGATGTAGTTGTCGATCTGGTTTGTGTCCAGCATTTGGCCGCCCACTCTTTCGCCAAAGACCGCGACATTAAGCCCCTTACGATTGGCGTAGAGAGCGGCGTTGAGGCCGGCTGGTCCGGCGCCAATGATGAGGATGTCGTAGATTTGGTCCGGCGTTGGGGTGACATATTCCGGAACGGATTCGTCGATATTCAAGCTGAGGTTTAGATCAAGCATGTAGGCTTCCTTTCAAGCTATCTTTGATTATTTTGCTGACCATCGATTCGGAGAGACCCCCGAATACTTGGCCGATTTCTCGTAATGTAAGTGTGGTGTTCCGCCTCGCCTGAAGAATCCAGTTGTTGCGGAGATCCTTGTTGTCTAGGGCTTTGGCCAAAGTCAAGCCCTCCGCCACTGCCATCTCTTCCAACTGCGCGAGGAGTTCGGCTTCTGTGGTTAGGCAAGGATGATCAGGGTCGCCGCACGACGCTCCTTGGAATAGATCCACGATTGTCTCGTTCGTCACTTGCTTAATGCCGAGCGCATTGGTGGTGCCGATCCGCTGATCGACCCGACAAAAGCTATTCCACCGCGTACTTTCCTTAGACTTGACTCGAAGGCTTCGCAGAACTGCCTGCAGCTCTTCCGTCGTCTCCAGAAGTTCGCTCCTGAATCGATCCCTGAAAAGCCCCGCCGGCTGATTCAACTGGCGCGTATACCGAATGTTAAGACTTGCCATCAGCTGCGAAATGTCGCAGCCCTCGAGCCTGATGATTAAGTGGTAACGCTGCGGATCAATCAAACAGTAGGCGATGAGCGTGAAGCGAAATTGTTTCTTCGCTTCTGTTAGGCCGTCTATGAACAGTTGACGGTCTTCCTCAGAGCGGAAAATATCCCGGTTCCTACTGCCCGACTGGCTGATGTGATAGATGCCGTATAGATCTCGTTCTCTGGCTTCGCGTGCCATGGATATTTCCTTTCTGTGGTGGTTGGGGTTGGGGGTTGGGGTTGGTTTGGGTGTTTTGGTGTTGTGCTTGTATGTTGTTGATTGTGGGTAGTGTTTATGTGGTGTAGGGTGTATGTGGTGTTGGTTTGGTTTGGTTTTATTTTGTTTGGTTTGGTTTGGTTTGGTTTGGTTTTGTTTCGTTTTGCGTTTGTATGTTGACGCTTTCGATGTTGTGTATGAGCGACAATGGAAGGATAGTACTTCAAATGTGTTAGTCAAGTTGTGTCCCTGGTGACTGTTTGGCGCTTGAAATGAGTGCTCTTCCATTCAAGTTCCGTCCCCCAGTGACTGGTAATATAATAGTCCTTTGAATTCAGAAATTCAAGTTCCGTCCCCACTTAAATTGTTAAATTTTTGTGACTAAATCGCAGTTCCAGAATAGTTTCAAAAACCAGCCACACCATATCTGTAGACATTATCCTCAAGTTATCAAAAGAATAGTTTCAAATATCAGCCACACCCTGAGGGTAGGGTATAGAGCCCCTGGCCACTAGCCTCTAGCCATCATCGCTCAAGAATAGTTTCGAATATCAGCCACACCCTGAGGGTAGGGTATAGAGCCCCTGGCCACTAGCCTCTAGCCATCATCGCTCAAGAATAGTTTCGAATATCAGCCACACCTTGAGGGTAGGCTTTATCCAGAAAATTGCTGGATAAGCTTTGGCCAAGAACTGCCAAAAAGAATAGTTTCAAAAACCAGCCACACCTTGAGGGTAGGCTTTAGCCAGAAAATTGCTGGATAAGCTTTGGCCAAGAATTGCCAAAAAGAATAGTTTCAAAAACCAGCCACACCATATAGGTGGACATTAACCTTAAGTTACCAAAGGATAGTTTCGAAAAAAGCCACACCTTACGGATTGACATTCCTCTCGAATCATCAAAAAGAATAGTTTCAAATATCAGCCACACCTTGAGGGTGGGGTATAAAGCCCCTGGCCACTAGCCTCTAGCCATCATCGCTCAAGAATAGTTTCAAAAACCAGCCACACCATATCTGTAGACATTATCCTCAAGTTATCAAAAGAATAGTTTCGAAAATCAGCCACACCTTGAGGGTAGGCTTTAACTAGAAAATTGCTGGGTAAGCTTTGGTCAAGAACTGCCAAAAAGAATAGTTTTAAAAACCAGCCACACTATATAGGTAGACATTACCCTCAATTTATCAAAGAATAGTTTCAAAAACCAGCCACACCATATAGGTAGACATTATCCTCAAGTTATCAAAAGAATAGTTTCGAAAACCAGCCATACCTTGAGGGTAGGCTTTGGCCGAAAAATTCTTAATGAATTGATATGCCTAAACAACCAATAGCTCGAAGTACGTCGCATAAACTACCACAAACCACACATATCACATAAGCCACCAAAAACCACCATAAACCATAAACCATCGCACCTAGAAATGGAGTTTGCGCTTGACTTCTTCGCCCAGGATTTTGCGGCGCCAGATGGCTGTGATTATGAATGAGACGGTGCCGACGCCGACGGCCATCCAGCTGGGCCAGGTGGGGGAGACGAGGCGGAGCAAAATGAAGAGGGCCGGGAGGAGGGCGAGGATGGCTTCGATTTGGAGGAAGAAAACGCCGCGTTCGAGGGCTTTGCGCGAGGCGAGTAGGGTGATTTGGGTGGCGATGATTGAGCCGGTGAAGATGAATGGTATTGCCCAGGTCAAAGACCACCCCGACCAGCCGGAAAGCCAGTCAATCAGCACCATTCCGACGGCTAGAATCATGGTTTGCCGGAGGATTGACCAGGCTGGGTTGTGGAGGTTGCGGAGGATTCCCATCACAACGATCCAAATGGTTGCGATGGCGATTAGGATTGTGGCGACAGGCAATTGCCAGTTCCACAGTAAGTTGCCTATTGAGTACAGCACCATGAGGAAGATTGTGGATGCCGTCAAGATGGCGGCCATAAATGGGAGGTTGGTTTCGACGGGAATCGTAGGGTAGGGTGGATATTTGGCGCTGGTTCGGCCGTGGATGTCATCGGTGACCTGGCCGGCGGCTGGGTTGGGTGAGTTGGTTGGGTTGGTAGAGTTGGGTGCGTCGGGTGTTACTGGCGCAGATGTGGCCAAAGCCGCCGAAACCACCTCGGGGGAAGCGGCTACCTCAACCTCAACATCCTCAACCCCCTCAATCACCTCAGCGGCTTCAGCGGCTTCAGCAGCCTCAACCTCCTCAACCACCTCAGCGGTTTGGGAGGTTTTGTAGACGTTGCCGTCACCTTCGGGGGCGATGGATTCGACGGCGAAGGTGATGGTGAGGCCTTGCTCTTCCAGAATTTCGCGGTAGCGGTCTTGGATGGCGGTGCTCATTTTGGGGGAGGTGAAGGTGATGGAGAGGTCGTTGTCGTAGCTTTGGACGGAAAATTGCGGGCGGACGGCGGAGGTTAGGATGATGGCTTCTTGGAGGTCGTCCTGAATTTCGCCGGGCATGCGGAAGCGCCCGACATTGGTCATGGAGGCCGTGATTCCGCGGTTGTTGACGTGGTTTGCGAGGCGGAGGACGGCGTCTTTGAGGTAGAGGGGTGTGAGGCGCAGGAAGATGTTTTGTTCGAGTTTGACGAGGCTTTGGGCTTTGGCTGAGATGCGTTCTTTGGTGGCTTCTTGGCGGAGGTTCTCGGAGAGTTCGGCTGTTATTTCGGCCAAAGACGCCTCCCTCCCCCTTTGAAATACGTAGCGGAGCATGACTGTGGCGAAGAAGTTTCGCGAGGTGAGTGAGGGGTAGAATTGGCGAAGGTCGACGGGGACGGAAAGCACGAATTGCCAGTCGCGGGCGGCCTTTGTTTGCGGTGGCATGGTGTCGTAAATGGCTTGCATGAAGATGGCGGATAGATAAGTGGTTAAGGTGCCGCCGGCGGCTCGGGCGGTGGTGAGGACTTTGGAGGTTCGTAAATGGAGTTCCAAAATATTCATGCGGCCGTCGGTGGTTTGGCGGCCTTTGACGTGGTAAACCTTTTCTTTTGGCTTAGGAAGTTTGGGTGGTGGCGTTGTGGAGGTGGTGTCGCTGGGGTTGGCGTCGGTGGTGGAGGAGTTGGAGGGGGCGGCTTTGGCCGAGAAAAATTCGGTGAAGCTGTCCTGTGCACTGTCGGAGGCGATGTAGTGGGGGAGCGGTGTGTCGGCGGTTTGACCGTCGGCGAGGCGGCAGAGACGAAGATAGGTGATGAGGAGGAGCTGGAAGAAACTGATGGCGCCGTTGCCGTCTGAAAGGGCGTGAAAGACCTCGAGATGGATGCGATTGGCGCGGTAAAGGACGCGGAACAGGAGGCCGCGGTAGCCTTGCGTGAAGATTTGGGCGCAGGGAATGTCGTTTTCGGGGGCGATTTCGGGGCGGAGGTCGGAGCGTTCGATGAAGTACCAAAATGTGCCGCGGCGAATGATTCCGTGGTACATGGGGAAGCTGTCGTAGGCGGAATCCAAAGCCTCCTGCAAAAGGTCGGGGCGGACTAGCTTGGCGAGGCCGGCGGTGATGCGGAAGACTTTGGTGTCGACGTTGGACATGGTGGAGAGGAAAATTTTCGAGGCGTTATCGAGCGGCAACCAGGGGCGCTCGCCGATTCGCGCCGTTGCCAGCCGCCGGCGCTCTTCTTGCTTGGCCTCGTCGGTGAGTGGCTGGTCGGTGAGTGGCTGGTTGGTGAGTGGCTGGTCGGTGAGTGGCTGGTCGGTGAGTGGCTGGTCGGTGAGTGGCTGGTCGGTGAGTGGCTGGTCGGCGCTGGTTGGTTGCGGCGCTGCGTCAGTGGATTGCGCTGCCCCATCTGCTGGATGCGCAGCTCCATGTTCCCGTTGTTCGATGTCTTCTTCGCGCTGTGCCATGGCTTAACTCTCTGCGTGGGCAGCTGAGAGATCGGGTAACAGCGGCGAGTCTTCGGGATCTAATGCGTCGGCGGCTGCTTTTGCCGACGAGTCGAATGCGTCGGCAGCGGCTTTGGCCGAAGAGTCGAACGCGTCAGCGGCGGCAGTGGCTGAAGAATCGAAGGCGGTGGAGGCGGCTTTGGCCGAGGAATCTAAGGCGGTGGAGGCGGCTTTGGCCGAATTGAATACATTAGAGGAAGGGTCGAATGCTACCGCTGTGGAATCATCCGGAACCCAGCGATCCAGGTAGTCGCGGATGAGCTCGACTAGATGCTTGTTCTGGTCAGGGAAGATGGGGCCGTTCGAGAAGAAACCGTGGGGCACGTCCGGAATGCGGTGGACCTCGACCGGGACACCGGCCTGCTCCAACTGGCGGCCGTATTCTTCGCCTTCGTCACGGAGAAGGTCGTGCTCGCAAGTGACGATGAGGGCTGGGGGGAGAATTGATTTGTCGGGGGCGAGCAGGGGGGAGACGCGAGGATCCTGAAGGAGGGCCGGGTCGTCCAAATAGAGCTCATAGTATTCCAGCATGTTGCGCCGGGTGAGGCCGAAATCTTCGCCTTTTTCGATCACGGATGGGAACGGCGAATTCTCTGAATAATCGTTTCCGACTGCTGGGTAGAGGAGGATCTGGAGGTCGGGACTGTAGTCCATCGTTTCCCTGAGGATGCGGGCGGTGACCGTCGCGAGATTGCCGCCTGCGGAGTCGCCCATAATGGTGATGGGGTGGAGGCGCGGGTCGTTTTTCACTGAGAAATAATCGCTGAGTTCGCCGGTCACACAAATGCAGTCCTCGAGTCCTTGCGGGAATGGATGCTCGGGAGCCAAAGAATAGTCAATCGAACAGACGATTCGGCCGGATTCGGTGGCTAGGCGGCCACAGGGTTCGGTGTATGTGTCCACATTTCCGGTCACATAGCCGCCGCCGTGGATAAAGATGATGATGCCGTTTTGGAGTTGGTTCTTCGGCACAAATATGCGTACCGGCACGTTGGATTCACCGTCACCGCAGGCCAGGTATTCGTCAAACAGGACGAAATCATCTTGGGCGACCTCATGGGCATCCGGCGCTAAGGTCTCCTGGGCGCGGCGGATACGCTGGTAGTTCTTCGTCACGTCAAAAATAGGCAGGGAAGCGATCTTGAGACCGAGCCTTACAATTGGATTCATGGGGGACCTCGCTTTGTTTTAGATTTGTATTTGTTTGTATTTGTTTTGGTTCTAGTATTGGTTCTTATATCGGTTCCATGCAGATGGTTCTCCGCCGGAGCTTAAAATTATTCTACAATGAGAGCAGACAGAATGCTGTTACCGAAATGAGGTTGGCAGAATGTTAGGGGAATCGCGTTACTTTCGCTGGCGGCGGCTGCGGTGGCTGAGGCGGTAGCAGCGGTGGTTGCGACGGCAGCAACTGAGGCGGCAGCGGAGGCGGTAGAGGCAGCGGCGGCAGGGGAGGCTTGAGATGGAGATGGTTAAGTGGATCAGTATCAGCCTCGCGGCGGCAGGTGGCTTAACTCTGTTTATTTTAGCGTATGGGGGGTTTTGGTTCTACCCAGTTATTTATGGGCCAAAGCGTGGCCGCACCCGCGTGGCTTGTATTGGGGACAGCGGCACATATGGGATGTTTTTGCACAATTGGTTTCGGAACAACTGGCCGCATCAGCTGAATCGGTTGCTACAGGGGTTTCAAGTGATTAACTTTGGCCAAAACAAAGCCTCCGCCTCCTCCTTCGCTAAATTAGGCTACCACCGCTACCGCAAACATCAGCTGGCTCTGCGAAGTGATGCGGACATTATTGTGGTGGGTTTCGGCACCAACGACTGCAAACCTTGGAATTGGCGGGGCAGGGAGGCGTTTCACCTCGAATATTTGGCTCTCTTGGAGCAATACCACATGGCTATGCCCAAGGCGAAGTTTGTTCTGCTCATACCAACTTATGCATTTCTGCGAAGCCGCCGCAGACCTCCCGGACAAGGTTATTATGGTGTCCGCCCGAAGGAATTGGCCATTGTCCGCGAAGTGATCTCCGAAATTGGCGAGGAATTGCCGACCGTCGCTGCGGTTGTGGATCTTTATGCCTTGACTGAAGACCGCTCGGATCTTTTCGCTTTCGACGGCGTCCACCCCAATGCCAAAGGCTGTCGTCTCATCGCCGAAACTTTGGCTCCGGTGATTTCGGCGGTTCCGCTTGACTCTGAGTCGGGCTCCACGCCGAAATCTACGTCGAGCTCTATTCAGAACTCTCGCAGAGCGTTGAATGAAGCCCTCGCTGAGCGCCGCGGATCGGCTTCGGGTGGCTACACCCGGCTCACTTCGGGCCGAATTGATGCCAACCTAGCTGCGACGAGAGATAATCCAAAATCTTCATACCGCCAATGCTGTTGCCGTTCGCATCCAGTGCAGGGCCGAAAGTTCCGATCCCCATCTTCCCCGGAATCACCGCCACAATGCCGCCGCCGACGCCGGATTTGGCCGGAAGACCGGCTTGCACCGCAAACGAACCGGTCCCATTGTAAAGTCCGCAAGTGAACATCAAGCTAAGGGCGGTCGTCACGTTCTTGGCTTCGAGCCAGCGCTCGCCAGCCGCAACGCCACTGAATGCCGGCGCACTTGCCTCGGCGCTGGCCTCGCCGACCGCTGCGCCGTGATTGGCGAGGAGTTGGCCGAAGCGGGCGAGGTCGGCTGCGGTCAGCTCGACGGAGCAGAGTTTTGTGTAGAAATCCAGCGATTCGGCGAGGTCGTTGCTCAGCAACTTTAAGCGCTTCAGTTCCCAGGCGATGGAGTGGTTGCGGTCGGAATGGAGGGTCTCGGAGGCGTAGACTCGCTCGTTTATGGCCAAAGCCGGGTTCCTGCAGAGTTTCCTGGTGAAGGCAAGAAATTCGTCGAAGCTCACTTGGCTCGATAGCATCGAGGTTAGGACGATGGCTCCGGCGTTGATGAAAGGGTTACTTGGTTTGTCGGAGAATTCGCCAAGGGTGGTGAGTTCGGAGAAGCCGGCGCCTGAGGGTTCCATGCCGACTTTGGTGAAGACATGTTCTTGGCCAAAGATCTCCTGAGCCATGAGGAGGGCGAAGACTTTGCCGATGCTTTGCATGGTGAAGGGTGTGGTGAAGTCGCCTGCTGCGAAGAGCTGCCCTTCTTGGTTGACGACGCAGATTCCGAGTTGGGAGGCGTCGGCTTTGGCCAACTCAGGGATATAGTTCGCGACCTTGCCTTGCGGCAAGAATGTTCTTGCATAGGCGACTGCTTGAGTGAAAACGGCATTACTTTCAGCGATTTGCATGGGGACCTCCGGAGTTGGCGACTACTTACTACCTATTATCTTAATGGAAAATGACTATTCGGTCGACGCGTTGTTCATATTTACGCTACAATTTATAGATACTTGGACTCATTGATACTTGAATTGATGGAAACTTGACCTCAAAGATACTTGAATTGATGGAAACTTGACCTCAAAGATACTTGAACACAAAGAAACTTGAATTGAAAGAAACTTGAATTGAAAGAAACTTGAATTGAAAAGGAAATTGTTATGAGCGAAAAAACGAGCGACAAAACGGCCCTCGAGAAGAAACAGCATTGGTATAACAAGATACCCAATGCACTGGTGATCATTTTCGGAATTCTGGTGATGATGGCGATTCTGACGTGGATTGTGCCGTCGGGCGTGTTCGATCGGGAGATATTGCCGAACGGCCGCGAAGGCGTGATTGCCGGGAGCTATCATCAGATCGAGAAAACGGACGCGATGAAAGTCGGGTTTTTCGACATTTTCCGCGCGGTCCCGCAAGGGCTGGTTGCTGCCGGCAGTGTGGTGTTTGTTATTTTTCTGGCCGGCGGCATGTTCAAAGTGCTGGAGAGGACGGGTGCGATCGAGAACGGTATCGGCATCATGATTCGCACCATTGAGAAGCACAATATTTCAAAGTATGTTGGGCTGGCGCTGGTGACGGCGGTATTTGGTTTCTTCGGTGTGGCGATTGGGTTTGAGAATTTGATTGCTTTTGTGCCCGTCGGAATTATGGTGGTGCTGGGGCTGGGCTTCGACCTGATGACGGCGGCCTCGGCTGTGGTGGGCGCTCTGGCGGTGGGCTTCGGAACGTCGCCGATTAATGCTTATACGGTCGGTGTTGCCCACGAAATTGCCGACCTGCCGACTTTCTCCGGAATGGGGCTGCGTACGATTTTCTGTATTGTTTGTCTGACGATTCTCTATCTCTATATGGTGAGTTACGCGAAGAAGGTGGACAAAGACCCCAGCAAATCCCTCGTGAAAGGCATCTCTACCGAAGGTTTGCAGATTGACAAACAAAATCTTGATAAATATGCTCTGGACCGCCGTGGTATCGTGTTGATTCTTTTGCTGGTGTCTTTTGTCGGCGTAATTATTTATGGTGTTCTGGTTCACCAGTGGTATTTGACGGAAATTTCTGCTTTGTTTGTGCTCTACGCGATTATTTTCGGTATTGTCGGCAAATTTTCGATGGATGGCTTCATTGAGACCTTCTACGAGGGCGCGGCCAGCGTCACGTCGGGCGCGCTGTTGGTTGGTTTCGCACGCGCCATCCAAGTGGTGATGGAGCAAGGGCTCATCGCGGATACGATTATCAACTCGCTGTCGGCGCCTTTGGCCAACTTCAACCCGACGATCTCGGCGATCTTGATGACTCCGATTCAGGGGATCTTCAATTTCTTCGTCCCTTCCGGCAGCGGCCAAGCGATGGTCACCATGCCGATTATTATACCGCTGTCTGACTTGATCGGCGTGAACCGCCAAATTGCCGTTCTGGCCTTCCAGATCGGTGACGGTTTCACGAACCTTATCATTCCGACCGGCGGCTCGATGCTGGCGATGCTCGCGATGGCGCGTGTCCCTTACGAGAAGTGGCTGAAATACATCATCAAAGTCGTCGGCCTCCTCTACGTTGTCGGCTGGATTTTCATCGCCATCGCCACCGCCATCGATTGGCAGTAAGGTTTGTAAGTTAGTGTTGTTGTGTTAGAGTTGCGGAATTAGAGCGGCGTTGCTGCCGCCGCCGCAGTGGTTGCATCTGCGTTTGTAAGTTAGAGGTGTTGTGTTAGAGCGGCGTTGCTGCTGCCGCAGTGGTTGCATCTGCGTTTGTATGTTAGTGGTGTTGTGTTAGAGCAGCGAGGCGCTCGCAAGGAGGTACAGGATGAATGAACTAGATAAGAAATTGGCGGAGTTGGGGGTGGCTTTGGCCAAAGACTTCGTTACCAACCGCAGAGAGCTCCACAAGATTCCTGAACTCAGCGAGGATCTCCCCAAGACCCGCGCCTACGTACTGGCGGCGCTTGCGGCGATCGGCGACGAGGTGGAGGTGTTACCAAACGTTGGTAACAACGGCATCGTCGCCTTGGTGCGAGGATTGGGCGAAGTCGCCGACGTACGAGGATTGGGCGAAGGCGCTGGAAAACCGGCAGGCGCTGACGACACTGAAGGCCCCGAAGGCGCTGGGGACTCCGAAAGCCTCGACGGCGCTGGGGGTTCCGAAAGCCTCGACTGCCCTGAAAGCGCCGCCGACCACGAAACTTGCGTGGCGTATCGCGCGGATATGGATGCGTTGCCGGTGAATGAAGTAAGTTCTGTAGATTATTGCTCCACGCATCCTGGGCAAATGCATGCGTGCGGCCATGACGCGCATACTGCGATTGCGCTGGGAGCCTTGAAACTCCTCTATGAGACTCGCTCGGAGTGGCGCGGCCAGGTCAAATTTATCTTTCAAACTGCCGAAGAGACGTCAGGCGGCGCGAAACCCATGATTGAAGCCGGTGTCCTCGAAAACCCGCCTGTCAAAGCCATCCTCGGCACCCATGTTTGGCCTTCGCTACCTGTGGGCCAAATCGGCGTCAAGGCCGGCGACCTGATGGCCGGAACCGACATCTTGACGATCAAAATCCAAGGCCGCGGCGGCCATGCCGGCCGCCCTCACGAAGCGAAAAACCCGCTGCCCGTCGCGGCCAGGCTCATTCTTGAAACCGAAGCCATCAAAAACTACGACGTCAACGCCATGGAAACGGTGGTGATCAGCCTTTGCTCCATCCATGGCGGGTCGGTCAACAATGTCATCCCGGACGACCTCACCATGCTGGGCACGGTGCGCTACTTCTCGGTACCTGTCCAAAAACTGGTGCACGAGCGTTTGCGGGCGATTTGCCGGTCTTTGGCCGAACTCTACGAAGTGGAAATCGACCTTCACATCCACGAAAACTTCGCCCCGACGATCAACAACGCCGACCTGGCTGACGTGATTTCCGATTATATGGGCGAAGATGGGCGCTTCACCGCAGTTCAGGACATCACGCCCTCGATGGGCGCTGAGGACTTCGGCGTGTTCGCGCAACATGTTCCGGGGTTTTTTCTGCTCGCGGGCGTCGGGAATGAGGCGGCGGGGATCGTCCACGAGCTTCACCACCCGAAATTCCAAATCGACGAGGCGATTTTCGACTCCTACCCAGCCTTCGTCGCAAGCATGCTGCTGCATTTGCTCGAGGTAACTTGAGTTTGCACTGTCTTGGCCAAAGCCGCCCGCTGCGACTTTGGCCACTGCGACTTTGGCCACCTCGACTTTGGCCACTGCGACTTTGGCCACTGCGACTTTGGCCACTGCGACTTTGGCCACTGCGACTTTGGCCGCTGCAACTTTGGCCACCTGAAGAATTTGTTCGCTTGCTTGCGCCCTTAAGATGCTAAAGTTTACGCAATGGAGGTGCTTATGAAGTATGTTAATTTGCCCGGAACTGGCTTGACCGTTTCGAAAGTGTGTTTGGGGACGATGACTTTTGGGGACCAGGTCGCTGAAAACGATGCGACCGCGATTATTCATCAGGCGCTGGATTCCGGCGTGAACTTCGTTGATACTGCGGACCAATATGTGAAGGGTTTGAGTGAGGAAATTACGGGGCGCGCTCTCACTGGTCGGCGCGATAAAGTTATCCTCGCCACAAAAGTCTTCAATCCTACGAGCCCCGACCCAAATGATCGTGGACACAGCCGCCGCCACATCATCAACGCTATTGACGCAAGTCTGCGGCGCTTGGGTACGGATTATGTTGACATCTATTACTTGCACAGTCCGGATCATGTGACGCCTTTTGAAGAGACGTTACAGACGATGGATATGCTGTTGCATCAAGGCAAGATTCGCTATGTTGGTGTGAGTAATTATGCAGCGTGGGAGGTGTCGGATCTGCTGGCGATTGCCCGTTTGAATGGCTACCAGGCGCCGGTGATTACGCAGAATGTTTATAATCTTCTGACTCGCGGCATCGAGACCGAGCTGCTGCCGCAAACCGCGAAGCACAATTTGGGTGTGATTGTTTACAATGTTTTGATGGGCGGTTTGCTGACCGGCAAACACAGCAAGGGCGCGCCGGCTGCCGGTTCGCGCATGGCTGACAACAAGATGTATAGTGACCGATATTGGTCAGACGAAAATTTCGATGCTGCCTCCGCCCTAGCTTCTGTGGCGGAGGGCGCAGGCCTTTCCCCGGCTGACCTGGCCATGCGTTGGGCCGCCAACCAGCCGGGCATCACCTCAGTTTTGTTGGGCGTAAGTAAGATCGGCCATTTGGAGGCAAACCTTGCTGCACTTCTGGCCGATCCGTTGCCGGCCGATGTCCTAGCCGCTTGCGACGAAATCTGGGCCGGCCTGAGCGTTGGCTCAAGGTTCAAGTATTATCGGTAAGTTGGTTTGGCGTTTGGTTTGAGTGGTTGGTTTGATGAGTTGGATGAGTGGTTGGTTTGAGTGGTTGGATGAGTGGTTGGTTTGATGGGTATTTTATAGGATGGGATTTATTTCCAAAAGCGGCTCGGTATGGGCCGCTTTTTTGATGGGGTTGAGTGGGGTTAGATAGAGGTTTAGTGGATTAGAGTGATGTTTGAGTGAAGTAAGTGTATTAATCAACCCTGTGAGGTGTGGCTGATATTTGAAACTATTCTTTAGAGCTGGTGGCTAGAGGCTAATAGCTAGTGGCAATATACCCAACCTAAATGGTGTGGCTGGTTTTTGAAACTATTCTTTAGCGCTGGTGGCCGGTGGCTGGTGGCTAGGGACAATATACCTAACCACAATGGTGTGGCTGGTTTTCGAAACTATTCTTTAGCGCTGATGGCTAGGGGCTGGTGGTTAGGGGCCTTATACCCAACCTAAATGGTGTGGCTGATTTTCGAAACTATACTTTAGCGCAGGTGGCTAGTGGCTAATAGCCAGGGGCTTTATACCCAACCACAATGGTGTGGCTGGTTTTTGAAACTATTCGTAAGAGCCGTTGAGATTCGATTTAACCAATTAACCAATCAACCAATAGAAGATTCATCGCTTATCATGCCCGGGGGGAGGGGGTTGGATTTTGCGGCTTTGGCCTTATATATAGATATAATTATTAATGTGGAATTTGTGGATCATGTAGGATCAACCAAAATCACTGATTGCACATTGTCTACAATAAAAGAACAATTGTTCTTGACTTCGCGGCGACGCTCAGTTATGATTATTGCAACCTTATCGAAAGGAGGGCAATGACATGGACTGCATGGCGTATTGGACGGCGGCGACATACTATCGAGTACCTTTTCTATGTACTTTCTTCTCGTCCTTCCTTGGGTCTGATAAGCCTGCTCAGTACGTTGTCTTCCATAAGAAAGATCTTTTTATACGTGAGAAAACGAAGGTCCACCTTTGTACGGCTTCCTTGCCCGAAAATGCCGTCCGTACTATTTTTGGGCAGAAAATAGTTTCACCGGAGTTGCTTTATTTGCAACTTTGTTCGGAGCTTAAGATCACGCAAGCCATCCTCCTTGGTTGTATGTTATGTAGTGTGCAAGAGGGGTCGGGGCAATTGTTGACTACGCCGGATAAGCTCCGTGAATTTGCGAAAAATTCCAGCTATGTCCATGGTAGAACGTTGGCCCTGCAGGCGCTCCAATATATTGAGGGGAATTTTTATTCACCGCTGGAGATCATGCTTTATATGATTCTCGCCTTGCCGAACCGTTTGGGCGGGATGGGGTATTTGGGGAAGTTAAAGGCGAATATACAAATATCGATTTCTATCGAGCATGCTCGTAAGCTTGGGCAGCAGTATTGTTTCTTGGTCCCGGATTTGTGCGACCTCGAAAACATGCGAATTTTTGAGTACGATGGTGAGGATTATCATCGTTCAAAGGAGCAGAAGCAACGCGACAAGGATCGTAGAGATGTTTTTCGTAGCATGGGCTTCAAGGTGGAGGTTTTCACCCATAAGAATCTATATTGTTTGAAGAATTTATCCAAGACGGTGAAGAAATGCGCGAGGGAGTCCAAACAACGTATTCGTATTCAAAATAGCTGCTTCCGCGAGATGTTCGAAATTTTGCACAACCTCCTTCCGCGAAGGAAGAAGCTCGTGAATTCCGAGAGATTGGTCAATGAGCGCAATAATTTCTATGAGGAGTTTGGGGTTTTGTTCTTGACGCCAGATGGGGGGGTGAGGCTTTGTTTGGCCTTGGGAATGAAGGATCCACCTCGAGTGCCTCCGTATCCGGGATAGGTTATTTTTTGGTGCTTTGTGTAGTTTGATGGGCAATTTGTTGGGCCTTTTGTTGGGTTTTTTGTTTGGGTTTTTTGTTTGGTCTCTTGTTTTGTCATTGGCCAAAGCCGAAGACCCCCTCGTTCTGCCAAGAATTATTGGGGGTGTGGCGAGGTTGGAGTGGTTGGGGTTGTTGGGGCTGTTTGGGCTGTTTGGGCTGTTTGGGCTGTTGCCTGAGCTGCTTTTATTGATGGCGCTGTTGTTTCAGCCGTTTAGGCTGTTGTTGGCGCCATTTTTCTATGTTATTCATTGAATGTTGAGATGATGATTTGTGGGCTTCCGAGGCTAAAATCGCCATTGGTGTATTGGAGCCGTGAAATATTTTTGTGTTTTTCTGAAATGCCGTGAAATTCTTCTATATTTTCTGAAATGCTCTATATTTTTTTGTTTTGTTAAAGAATAGTTTCGGAAACCAGCCACACCATTTGGGTTGGGTATAGAGGTCTATAGAGGCAATAGAGGTCAATAGAGGCATTCCGCTATCGCCGCCCTAAGAATAGTTTCGAAAATCAGCCACACCATTTGGGTTGGGTATAAAGTTCAATAGAGATCAATAGAGGTCTATATAGGCATTCAGCCATCGCCGCCCTAAGAATAGTTTCGAAAATCAGCCACACCATTGAGGTTGGGTATAGAGGTAAATAGAGGTCAATAGAGGCCAATAGAGGCCAATAGAGGCATTCAGCCAACGCCGCCCTAAGAATAGTTTCGAAAACCAGCCACACCATTTAGGTTGGGTATAGCGACCAATAACCTCAACAACTCTCAACAAACATCAACAACAATTACAACTCCCAAGCAGCAGCTCACAACAAACCACAACAAACCTCAACAACAATTACCCCTACCAGCACCAACCCACCACCCTCACCAACCTACTTCGGTACTACGGAGGAGGGGAGGGAGCTTTGGTAGGTGCGGCCGCGGAGGTTTTGGGAGTGTTCGGCGGTGGCGGCCGGCAAGAGGGTGGGGTCGGTGAGGACGTCGAGGGCGGTTAGGCTGATTGTTTTGGCGGCGGTGAGGAGGGCTAGGTGGGCGACGTTGGATTTGCCGGTGGCGACCCATTGCCAGCTGTGGGGGACGGAGCCGTTGGGGCCATAGGCGACGGTGATTTGGCCGGTGGGGCGAATCCAGGAGGCGTCGCCGACGTCGGTGGAGGCGGTGGTGGGGGTGTCTGAATAGGTGATGGGGAAGAGCTGGTCGGAAATGGGGGAAGCGGAGAGGGCGGCTTGTTCGGCTGGGGAGAGGCCGGGGAAGGCGGAGGCGATGGCCTGGGATTGGGAAGCCGAGACCATTTCGGGGAGGGAGTCTTTGAAAGGCTTCATGTAGTCGTAGTCGGCTTGGGTGTAGGGGATGGGGGTTAGGAGTTTGAGGTTTTCGTACATTTGGTCGGTGAGGGTGCGGTTGACGATGTATTCGGCGGCCGCGGCGTTCCATTCGACGGCGACGGAAGTTTCGGTCATGAGGGCTGCGCCTTCGGCGATTTTGATGACGCGGTTGGTGACGGCGAGGGCTTCTTCTTGGGTTTTGGCGCGGATGATGTATTGGAGTTTGGCGCTGGCTTGGACGACATTGGCCGCCTGCCCGCCGACGTCGAGGAAGGCATAGTGGATGCGGGTGCCGTCTTTGACGTGTTCGCGGAGGAATTGGACTCCGACGTTCATGAGTTCGGCGGCGTCCAGGGCGCTGCGGCCGAGTTCGGGAGATGCGCCGGCGTGGGCGGGAATGCCGCTGAATGTGAAGTAGAGTTGGTTGGAGGCTAGGGTGCTGTACCCCCAGACGGTGGTGTTGGACATGGGGTGCCAGCAGAAGAGGCAGTCCGCTTCGTTGAAGATGGCGGCTTTGGCCAAAAACGCCTTCCCATACCCCTCCTCCTCAGCGGGGCAGCCGAAGAGGATGATGTTCGCGGAGAGGTTGGTCCCTGCTATGTGCTCGGCCAAAGCCACCGCCGCCGCAACACTGCCGGTTCCAATCGCATTATGTCCACAGCCATGACCTGCGCCGCCGGGGTCCGCTGCTTGGGGCCAGGGCAGGTCGGCCTGCTGACTCATTCCGGGGAGGGCGTCGTACTCGGCGAGGATGCCGATGGTGGGCGCGTTCGCCGCATCGCCATTGTGGAAGCGGGCGACAAAACTATTGGGAACATCGGCGGGCTCCTTCTCAATCGCAAACCCCTTGCTCGCCAAATAATCGGCGAGGAGCCCGGCGGATCTGGCGCACGCAAAACGAACTTCAGCAAAGTCCCAAATCTGGTCAGCAAGCGCCGTTGTTTCGTCGGCGTTGTGGTCAACGATGTCGATGAGGGCGGCTTTGTTTGGGTTGTTGGTGGTGTTGGTGTTGGGGTTGGTGTTGGTGTTGGGGTTGGTGTTTGTGTTGTTGGTGTTTTCGTTTGAGTTGCTGACTTGATTATTCATCTGGATTTTCCTCGCTTCTGTGGTTGGTTGGTTAGTTAGTCAGTTAGTTAGTTAGTTAGTTAGTTAGTTAGTTAGTCAGTCAGTTAGTGACGACTATTGTTTTTCCAGTTAATGTTTTTATCAGTTTACTTCTCTGTTACTTTACTTCTCCATTACTTTACTTCTCTGTCACTTTGCCGCTGTGGGCGAATTTTGCTTTCCAGGCGCGGCCGGTGGGGGTCATGGCGAGGCCGCCTTTGGCCGTTTCACGGAGGGTTTCAGGGATGGCGAGGCCAATGCTGTACATGGCCTGGATGACTTCGTCGGCCGGGATGCGGGATTCGATTCCTGCAAGAGCCAATTCCGCGGCGGAGAGGGCGATGGATGTGCCCCCTGCGTTGCGTTTGACACAAGGCACTTCGACTAGGCCGGCAACCGGGTCGCAGGTGAGGCCCAGGAGATTTTTGAGGGCGATGGCCATAGCGTGGCCGGCTTGGCTTGGGGTGCCGCCCGCCAGTTCGACGGCGGCGGCAGCTGCCATGGCTGAGGCGGAGCCAACTTCGGCTTGGCAGCCGCCGGCGGCGCCCGAAATGTTGGCATTGTTGGCAATGATGTAGCCAAAGGCGCCGGCCGTAAAGAGAGCTTGGACAATTTCGTCATTGCTGTAGCCATGGATTTCTTGGAGAGCCAAAAGAACGCCGGGCAAAGTGCCGGATGAGCCGGCGGTGGGGGTAGCGCAGACGACGCCCATGGCCGCGTTGACTTCGTTGGTGGCGATGGCGTAGCAGTTGGCGAGGAGAAAGGTTTTGTCGGTGAGATAGTGGCCACGGGTGATGTAGTCGTAGAGCTTTTTGGCGTCGCCACCGGTGAGGCCCGAGTGAGATGAGACGCCGGCGATGCCGCGGCGGGCGGCTTTGGCCATCACATCAAAACGGCGCTCCATGGCGGACCAGATGAAGTCGCGGGACTTGCCGGTGACTTCGATTTCCTGGCGAATCATGATCTCCCAGATGGGGAGTGAAGCGGTTTCGGCTTGGGTGATGAGTTCTTGAACGTTATGGAACATGGTGTGACCTTTCTAATGGGGGGTGGTGCGGTAGTGCGGTGATACGGCGATGCGGTAGCAAGGTGGTGCGGTGGTGCGGTGATACGGCGAGGCGGTAGCAAAGTGGTGCGGTGGGGCGGTGATACGGCGATGCGGTAGCAAGGTGGTGCGGTGGTTAGGCGCCGCGAAGCGCCGCCAAGTGTCGCCAAGCACCCCGCCGCCAACCGCTGCGAAACGCCGCCAAGTGTCGCCAAGCGCCCCGCCGCCAACCGCCGCCAAGCGCTGCCAAGCGCCCCGCTCATGGCAGCAAGACGACTACCTTTTGGATGTTGCTCTGGCGGCGGATGCGCTCGATGGTTTCGGCCTTGGGCTCCTCGTCGGTTTCGATGACCATGAGGGCGAGGTCACCTTTCATCAGGCGCGACACCTCCATGTGCGCAATGTTGACGCGCTCCTCCGTGAGGCAGTTGGTGACCGCAGCGATGGCGCCATATTGGTCCTGGTGGAGGATGAGCATGGTGGGATTTTCGCCGGAAAGCTTCAGCGGGAAGCCGGAATAATCCGTGATCTGCACCTGCCCGCCGCCGATCGAGATGCCCGTGACCGAGAGCCAATCCGTGTCAGCGAAGAGCTCAATGCGGACGGTGTTGGGGTGTTCGGGGACGCTCTCCTCGGCGATGATCTGGACTTGGATGTTTTGGGCTTTGGCCAAAGCCTTCGACTCCGACAGCTCCGGATCTGCGACATCCATGTTGAGTACTCCTCCTATTACGGCGATATCGGTGGCATGGCCTTCATAAGTCTGGGCGAAGGAGCCGAAAAAGTGGATGATCACGCGGTCGGGCTGCTTCTGGAAAAGCTTGCGGGCGAGGAGGCCGATCCGGGCTGCACCGGCGGTGTGGGAACTGGAGGGCCCCAACATGATGGGACCAATGATGTCAAAAACACTGCGATATTTCATAGGAGACCTCTTCTAACTGATCTAGCCGACTTAACCGATCTAAAATTACTCAAAAGTAATGTTCAATTTCGTGGATTGATTCTCAATAACCTTATCGAAGTTCTCGTACATATTCTTTCGATAACGGAGCTTATGCTTCTTTGTTTTCTCGACTGCTTCGTCCGTCCGGCCATTGACAATCGCGTCAACAATTTCCCCATGCTCAATGGCAATCCCCTGTAACTCATCCTCACTGATAAAGTACTCATTATAATAGTTCACTTGATTCCAGAGGGATTTCAGAATAGATTCAAGCTTAGGGTAGCCGGCCATCTCAAAAATGTAGAAATGGAGCCGCTTATCCGTATCAAGAGCACCCGGTAAATCTCGGGCCTCCACATCCTTTTCATACTCACTTAAAATATCTTGCAACATAGACTTCTGCTCATCCGTGGCATTTTCGCAAGCCCGGGTGACCGCTAACGGCTCCAGCGCCAGTTGGATGTCGATATTCTCGATCGCCTCTTCCTTCGTGATCGTCTTCACCTTGAAGCCGCGATGAGGAATGATCTCAATATAGCCTTCAGTCGCCAAACGCTTAACCGCTACAGAAACCGGGGATCGGCTGATGTTCAAGGTTTTTGCCAGGTCATTAATCGAGAAGAACTCACCGGGCTTCCAGCGCTTAGCCACGATCATATTCTTGATTTCATCATAAACGTTTTTGCTCTTGTTCATAGCATCTCCTAGCAAATTCATAAAGTTAGCCTAAGTGTAACAAAAATATTTCTCAATTACTTGCATTCAACACTTGCATGCAAGAGAAAATGAGCATATAATCAAGCAAAACCGCCAGTGAAGGAGGGAAAAATGGCAAACTTTGATGAAGTAGTGAACAGAAGAAACACACATTCACTAAAGTGGGACGCGTACAAGCAAGAAGACATGATTGTAATGGCCAGTGCCGACATGGATTTCAAGAGTGCAGAAGTCATCCGGGAGGCATTCATCGCAAGGGCAGAAGAAGGCGTTTTTGGCTATGAGTCAAAAAGCGACGAGTATTATCAAGCAATCATTCAATGGAATGAGAGAAGGCACAACTACAAGATCAAGAAGGAATGGCTCACCAACACGCCGGGAATGAATCTGGGGATCAGACTTCTCATCGACTGTTTCACCCGCGAGGGCGAGTCTGTCATGATGCATGGCCCCTATTTTTCTCCGCTCGTCATTGAGATCAAGAAGGGAAAGAGGAATTTCGTCGAGAACCCGCTGGTGCTCCAAGACGGCAAGTATACGATCGACTTCGCCTCATTCGAAGAGGCAATGATCAAGAACGATGTCAAATTGTTCTTAATGGTCAACCCCCAGAATCCATCCGGCAGAGTCTTCACCAGAAGTGAGCTGGAGACCATAGCTGACATTTGCGAGAAGCACCATGTGCTGGTTGTATCCGATGAGATTCATGCCGAGATCACTTTCGATGGGCATAAACACATCGTTTATACATCCGTCAACGAGAAGGCTAAGAATCACGGAATCGTCATCACCTCTGCGACCAAGGCTTTCAATTTGCAAGGGCTTAGCTATGCCATCGTTACCATTCCGAACGAGGATTTGAAGGCTGCTTTTGATGATTTCCTCATCGGTTACAACCTAAACTACGCCACGAACATCTTCAGCATGGCCGCCATTCGTTCCGCTTATACCAAGGGCGAGCCGTGGCTTAACGAGGTGAGTTCGTACCTCCAGGCGAATCTGGATTATCTCCAAGATTTTTTACAGGCCAAAGCCCCCGCCATCAAGCTCATTCGTCCTGAGGCAGGGTATATCGCGTGGCTCGACTTCCGAGCCTATGGACTTAGTCCGGAAAAATTGAAAGAAGTTTTCCTTGAGAAGGCAAAGGTTGCTTTGTCCTTTGGTGAGGAATTTGGCACAGAAGGACATGGCTTCGCAAGAATCAATTTTGCAACCAGCCGTTCCACCTTAACAGAAGCACTAAACAGAATCGTCAAGACCTTTGAGGGTGAAGGAGTACTCAAATGACTGCACTAATCGCTTTTATGCTTATTTTTATCGTCTATGCCATAGGCGACACCATCTCAACCAAGACCAAAGGAACCATCTCCATGATGCTTTTTGCCTTTGTCTTCTATCTAATCGGCTTCTGGACTTTCCTACCTAAGACCTTCTTTGATGATTCCGGATTGACCTTTGTTTCAGGCTCACTGGTAGCAATCCTCATGGTCCACATGGGCACCACGATCAAATTACGCGACTTCAAAACCCTGTGGAAAACCGTCGTCGTCGCACTCTTTACCTGTGTTGCGATTTCGCTTGGCGTCATTTTGATTGCCCCGTTATTTGTAGCCAGAGAATATGCCATCGTAGCAGGTCCCGTAGTTTCCGGTGCCATCGTTGCTGCGCTGATCATGCAAGAAGCTGCTCAAGCTATTGGCAGAGCGGATCTTGTTGTCTTCGTTACCGTTGTTCTTGTTATGCAAAACTTTGTCGGGATCCCGATCGCCTCTTTTTGCCTGAAAAAAGAAGCGAGACTCTACCTGCAATCGAATTCCATGGGTGCCGGCGAGCCATGGAGCGAAGGCAAGAAAATCGAGAAAGTCGCCTTCGTCGATAAGATACCGAAAGCTTATTTGAGTGATAATGCGAAGATTGCCATGCTCATGATCGTAGCGGTCATTTCCTATGCTTTATCCGGATTGACCGGCGGCAAGGTCAATGCCTTGGTGATCTGCCTTGTCCTAGGCCTAGTCTTCAAAGAATTGGGTTTCTTACAAAGTGATGCGATTAACAAAGCCAACGGCAGCGTCTTTGTTATGGCCGCCGCTCCGATCGCCGCCTTCAAAGGCCTGGTAGAGGCTACACCTCAGATGCTTCTCGATCAGATTTACCCTCTCATCGTTGTCTTCGTCGTTGGAGTTCTATCCATGTTTATCAGTGCCTTTATCATTGGAAAAATTCTTAACTACAGTTGGTACATGAGTACAGCCATAGCCTCCTCTGCGCTCTTTGGCTTCCCGACAACCTACATTCTGGCAAACGAAATTTCAACGAGTGTAGGGACGAATGATGAAGAAAAAGATATGCTCAGGAAGTATCTGCAGCCGAACATGGTGATCGCCGGTATCATCAGCGTTTCTATTACATCCGTCCTCATCGCCGGTGTTGTCGCGAACATGCTATAAAGGAGTCCACCCATGAATGTACAAACAGAAGTTACAAAGATCTATGACGAAATGGTGGGTTGGAGAAGACATCTCCATGAGCATCCGGAACTCAGTTACGAGGAAGTAAACACGTCCAAATTCATCTATGAGAAGCTCAAAGAATTTGGCGTCGACCAAGTAGACTACATGTGCGAAACCGCAGTCATTGGCCTTGTCAATGGCACGAAGCCCGGTAAATGCCTAGCCATCCGCGCAGACATTGATGGCCTTCCGGTGAATGAAGAAACCGGCCTGCCGTTTGCTTCCAAACACGACAACGTGATGCATGCTTGTGGCCATGATGGACATGTCGCGATGTTACTGGGAACGGCAAAGGTCCTCTGTGAAAACCGCGATCAGTTCTCCGGCTCTGTCAAACTCATCTTCCAGCATGCGGAAGAGAAGTTTCCCGGCGGCTCTGTTTTCCTAGTCGAAGCGGGCGTCATGGAAAACCCTCATGTGGATGCCATTATTGCGGCACACTTAGTTCCCCACGAAGAATGCGGAATTGTCCGCGTAAAAGGCGGAGATGTCAGCATCGGTTGCGATGTAGTGAATGTCACAATCACCGGGAAGAGCGGTCATGCCTCCAAACCTCACCTGGCCAACGATGCCCTACTTGCTGCTTGTCAATTTGTAGTTGCCTTGCAACAAATCGTCAGCCGCTTCATCGACCCGAAGAGGACCGAGATTATCAGTGTTGGCACACTCCATTCTGGTAAGGCAGTGAATATTGTTGCGGATAAGGCAGAACTTTCTATGAATGTCCGCTCCTTTGATTTGGAATCCACAGAAATTACCAAAAACAAAATCTACGACATTGCTGATGGGATTGCAAAAATCACCGGCTGTACCGTGGATATTGATTACGTAAAAGGCTATGAGCCGGTGATCAACGATCCAGCGATTGCAAGCCTAGTAGGAAATGTGGTCGAGAAATATTTGGGCCCTGATTTTGTCCAGTATGAAGATTATGAGCTGGGAAGTGACGACTTCAGTTACTTTATGAATGCCACGAACACACCAGGTGCTTATTTCTTCCTCTTTGCAGGTCACGAAGGGGACGAGGTCTATGTCAATCATCATCCGAAGTTTTCCTGGAAAGAAGAGGCCATGAAGTCTGGCGTCCAGATCTATTTAGGCACAGCATTAGAGTTCTTGAACGATTAAATGATAATATGTGGAAAGTAGTGACTTTGCCTCAGCTTCTCGACTGATGTAGAATCAAACAAGACACGAACGTCAAAACACGCACAAAAAGCAGTCAGAGCGAAGTTCCACAAGAAAAAAGGAGAAACATATGAGTAAAATTCCCGCAGCCGTAGGTCCCTATTCTTCCCACCGCATAGTCAACGGTTTCCTGTATGCCTCGGGCCAGCTCCCGCTGAACCCCGAGACGAACGCGATCGAAGCCCAGACCATTGAGGAGCAGACCAAGCAATCCCTCACAAATGTCAAGGCGATTTTGGAATCCGAAGGCTACAGCATGAGTGATGTAATCAAGACAACCGTTTATCTTGATAAAATTGAGGACTTCGGCAAGATGAACGAGGTCTACGGGCAGTTCTTCGCTGAGCCTTATCCAGCTAGGTCTGCGGTTGAAGTTGCTAATTTGCCCAAAGCCGCCCTCGTCGAGATTGAAGTCGTTGCTTTTAAGTAATTCTGTTATTGCAGAGATTTTTGGAAGAGGGCTTCGGCCCTCTTTTTTTTATGGCCTATATTCATGCGGGCATATGGGCATGAGGCCAGTCGGATCTTGTGTACATGCGGGCCAGCTGCTGCAGGCCAGCTGCGATGGAGTGGAGAAAATCAAACCGAAAACATGTTGAATAACTTCATTAAGCGAATGTCTTCCTTGGAGATCTTCAGCTTCTCGATAAGCTGCTCATCCTCTTCGAGTCTCTCCCTGGTATACAGCATCTTCGATGCGACCGGCATCATGGGCCTAGACGATAAGCCAGTCCACAAACCCCATTTCGTCGAGGAATCCAAGTAGGAGGCCAGGATCTGGATCGATGCCTTCTCCATGGGTGTATCCTGATTTGTTAAGTGAATATTCGTAATTGCATCGAAGTGTTCAATCGTTCCGTGATAGATGTTTTCGCAGATCTGATATTTGTCAAAGTTCTCATAATTCATGTACAGCACAATGGTAAATTTATTGGTATCCACTTGTGAAGACACATCATAGACGCAGCGCATCAGTTTGTTATTTCTGCCATCGTAGGAATAGGAATAGAACTGAACAACATTTTTGAAAAAAGCCGGGATCGTTTCCTTGCTACTCGCTAGCGGCGGATCCCGTTTAACATGGAGTAACTGCTCAACATGGATTGAGAAGGCTTTGGCCAAATCATACAAGGTTTCAATGTCGATCGAAATCTGACCGTTCTCGTATTTGGAAATTGTTGAAGGACTCTTGCCTATCATCTCGGAAAGGTCGGTAAGGGTCAAATTCCGCTGAGTTCGGTAATTCCGGACTCGTTTTCCTACTTCTTCACTAATGTCAGACATAATCGCCGCCTTCCCGTCTGTAATTTTTCCTACAAATTAAAAAAATCATGAATAAAACAAATAATCAAAGAAAAAAGTAAATTCGATATATTTTAGCGTTATTTTTCTCTTTAAAGTCAAAAAAACCAAAAATAATTTTCGTGTGAGGAAAAATGAAGTTTTTGATAATTTTTTGTGAGCCTCTAAACTCATTAGTAGATTATATCAGCAAAAAATCAAGAAAGGATTGGTTTAGTTGTACAGTTTTCAGTAAGAGCTTGATAGAAAGATTACAAAATCGCTAAAAGAGAATCCAATTAGTGAATTTACCTTTCTTCTCACCGGTGCACTTGAGCCCGGGAACATTTTGCTAAAACCACAAAACCTCAAAAACACAAAACTACAAAACCCAAAAACACAAAAAAGGAGTAAACAGGATGAGTGAAACAGTAAAGAAAGAAAAGAAGAAAAAAGGCTTCAAAATGCCGCATCTGCTCGTTTTGATGTTAGGCCTGATTCTTCTCATGAGTCTTCTGACTTATGTCGTTCCAGCAGGCCAATTTGCCAAAGACGCAGATGGCACGATCCTTGGTGATCAATTTTCGCTTCTGCCCGAGCAAACACCGGTCAATCCCTGGGAAGCATTGCTCTTAATCCTCCCCGGTATTCGTAATTCCGGCCTAGTCATCGCTCTGCTTCTCACGATGGGCGGCAGCGTCAGCGTAATTTTAGGAACAGGTGCAATTGACGATATTGTCAATTGGGCCGTCTACAAATTACAGGACAAAGGCGTCAAAGTCTTGATCCCCATCGTCTTCTTCCTTATCGGAATCATCGGCGGTTTCGGCGGCGGTGACCACATGATCGCAATCGTTCCGGTAGGCCTGATGGTCGCTAAGAAATTGAGATTGGATCCAATTTGCGCAGTCGGCGTAACCTTCTTCGCGGCATTCGTAGGATTCGGTACAGGCCCAACCAACTTGATGATTCCTCAGTTGATGATGGATCTGCCGGTCTACTCAGGGTTCGGCGTAAGAATTCTGGTTATGTTTATTTGCCTGGCCATTGGTGCGTTCTATCTCACCCGTTACGCCCTCAAGATCACCAAGAATCCCGAAGCTTCCCTCATGGGCAATACGGATTGGCTGGATAACAGTGAAAAAGAAGAGCTGCAAGAAGTGAAGCTCAATCCCAGGTCCGTAGCGGTAACGTTGGTCTTCCTGCTTCAGTACGTAGTGATTGTTTATTTCTTCTTAGTTGAGGGCAAAACACACGAGTACATGCTGGCAATCAACCTCCTCGCATGTATCATTGCAGCAATCATCTATGGTCAGAATCAAGAGACATTCGGTAATAATTTTGCCAAAGGCGCCGGCGGCATGGGCTTTGTCTGCTACATCATAGGTTTGGCAAGCACCATGAGTCTCGTCATGACAAACGGCAACATCCTCCACACAATTGTGTACTACGCGACCTTGCCTCTGCGTAATGTGCCGGTAGCTTTTGCTGCCATCGGCATGGCAATCGTCATTTCGGTCATCAACATTTTCATTCCTTCAGCAAGTGGCAAAGCCGCCATCCTCTTCCCGATCATCGGGCCTATGGCGCAGGCTTTGGGTATGACACCGCAGCTCGCCGTATCGGCATTCCAATATGGTGACGGCTTCACCAACCTGATTTCTCCAGCGCTTGGCGCCACCGTCGGTTCCTTGGAGGTAGCCGGTGTCCCGTATACGAAATGGGTGAAATGGGTTATGCCGATCATTCTCATCATGTTCGCCGTGTGTATGGTTGTCTTGTATATACTGGGTGTTACAGGATGGACCGGCCTCTAAACCGAATGAAAGTCCACTGAATGTCCATTGGAAATCCCCGGAAAATCCACTGGAAATCTACTAGAAAGTCCACTGGCAATCCACTAGAAAAAGCGGTGGAGAAACAGTGGACAATCACCGGTAGAAATGCACCGGAAACAGAAAGGAGCACACGATGCTAGATCGCGATACGATTTTACAGAAAGTCAGCGACGTCAATGATTATGTCAAACAAACACGAGGGTATTTACACACAATCCCTGAAGTAGCTGGGCAAGAATTCGAAACCACCAAGTTCTTGCAAGAAGAAGTCAAGAAATTGGGTTTGCCCATAGAAATGGTCTCCACGACAGGTTTTATTGCCACATTGGATACCGGCCGTCCCGGCAAAACCGTTGCTTTGCGCGCGGATATTGACGGGCTGCCCTTGCAAGAAGATGAAGAGAATTTAACGAAGAAGAAACTCCATATTTCCACAAACGAAGGCGTTTGCCATGCTTGCGGTCATGACGGACATGCAGCGATGCTCTTAGGGGCAATGAAAATTCTCTATGAAGTGAAAGACCAGCTCAATGGGACAATCCTCTTCTGTTTTGAAGAAGGGGAAGAAATTTGGACCGGGATCTATGGGATGTTGGATGCTTTGGCCAAAAAAGATGTAGACATGGTCTATGGCACGCACTTAGCCTCCTTCATGAAGTCCGGAACGATCAGCGTGGAACCTGGCCCCCGCATGGCCGGCGCGGCGGAGATCGAATTTGAGGTTATCGGGAAAGGCGGCCATGGCTCGAGGCCGGATCTATCCATCAATCCTGTCTTCGCTGCTGCCCAAGTCCTTAACGGGATTTCCAGTGCCTGGAATAATCAGATCAATGTCACCGAAACCGTAACCTTGGGGATTACCCAGATCAAGGGAGGGTCAACGTATAACATCATCCCGGAGAAGGTCTACATTTCGGGAAGCCTCCGCTTCTTCAATGTCGCGGAAGGGAAAAAAGCCTTTGATGTCCTGAGCAACGTCGCAAGTTTGACGGCTGAAGCTCAACTCTGCAAAGTTGACTTCCTCGGACATCATAGAATTGCTGCTGACCCGGTCGTCAATGATGAGCATCTTGCAAACGCCGTGTCGAAGAGCTTAAGCGAGATCTTGCCTGAAGGTTCTCTGGTGACGGGCGTGAAGTGGTTTGCTTCGGAATCTTTCAGTTTGTACGCAAAAAAGTATCCGTCCGTCTTGGCTTTTGTCGGCATTGCTAACGAAGAGGTCGGCAGTGGCGCAGAACATCACAATGGTAAATTTGACATTGATGAAGATGCGCTGCAAGTGGGTGTGACCGGAGCGGTGACCTTCGCCGTCGAGAATTTGACGAAGTAAGGCTTCGTTCCGAGGTTAATCACTTCGTCCATCACTTCGCCCATCACTTCGCCCAATAGCATAACAAGTCCGTGGATACCCGGGACCCGGGTGTTTGCGGACTTTTTTGGCGGTAATTTTTTGTGCAAATTCTTTGGGAATCCTTCTGGAAATTCTTCCGGGATCCTTCCGGAAACCATTTGGAAATGCTTCTGGAAATCTTTTGGAAACCCTTCTGGGAACACTCACGAAGGATCGTCTTGGGTGAAGACTCTGCCTTGTGGCGCTGACCATGGGAGGCGAAAAGCGCAACAGAAACTATTTTGCAACAAAAATTTACGTCTTTTCTGCCCATTCTTTTCCGAAGGGCACATTTGTTACTAAAACCTTATATAATTTACGGAATACGGTGAGTGCAAGGGTGAGTGCGGTTTGACTACAGCGGTTTGACTACATAAGTTTAAATTTATACTTATGTAGTCAAACCGCCGGCCACCGCCGGCCACCACCGGCACCCCGAAAACCGGAGAACCACAAAACCAAAAAACCGAACACGGAAGGATGAACCTATGATTTGGGCAAAAGAGGAACAATATTCCAGAGCAGAGATCGAAGCACTTCAACTAGAACGTTTGCAACATCAAGTGCGCTATGCCTGGGAGAAAGTCCCGTATTATCAAGCCAAGATGGAAGCCGTCCATGTTAAGCCTTCCGATATCCGAAGCCTCGCAGATATCACGAAGCTTCCTTTTGTCACTAAGCAGGACTTTCGTGATTCTTATCCCTTCGGGATGTTTGCCGTGCCGAAGCGTGAGCTTGTTCGCATCCACGCTTCGTCCGGCACGACCGGCAAGCCGACCGTGGTCGGCTACACGGCGAACGACATGGCACTGTGGACTGATTCCGTTTCCAGAGTCGCTTGTATGGGTGGGGCGACCCCTGATGACATCGCGCAAATTTGTTTCGGCTATGGGATGTTTACCGGAGCGCTGGGGCTTCATGAGGGGTTGGCCAACATCGGCGCGACCGTCATTCCGGCCTCTGTGGGGAATTCCGCGAAGCAGCTGATGTATATGCAGGATTTTGGGACCACGCTCCTTGTGGCCACTCCCTCCTACGCGATGCATTTAGCGGAGCTGATCCTGTCGCAAGGCATTGATCCGGCCAAAGACCTCGCCCTCCAAGTTGGTCTTTTCGGAGGCGAGGGGATGAGTGAGGCGCTCCGCAGCGACCTGCAAAAGGCCTGGGGCCCGCAGGCGAAGCTGACCCAAAATTACGGAATGAGTGAGCTCAACGGCCCCGGGATTTCCGGTGAATGTTTAGAACACCAAGGTATGCATATTAATGAGGACCTATTTTTGGCAGAGGTTATTGATCCTGAAACCGGCGAAGTCCTGCCGGAAGGGGAGAAGGGCGAGCTCGTCATCACTTGTTTGACGAAGGAAGCCATCCCGCTCCTTCGCTACCGGACGAAAGACGTGACCCGCCTCGACTATTCGCCTTGCGCTTGCGGCCGCACAACGGTCCGCATGGAAAACCTCTCCGGCCGCTCTGACGACATGCTTGTCATTCGCGGGGTAAATGTTTTCCCAAGTGCGATTGAAGAAATTTTACGAACCGAGCCTGCGATTGGACCGCACTATCAGATTACGGTCGATACGAAAAACTACTTGGACACTGTCCTGATTCAAGTAGAACTCATCGACACGAACATCCTTGACTCGTACGCAAAACTGGATAAATTAGAAGAAGCACTTCGCACGAAACTTCGTACCGGACTCGGCATCGATTGCCGCGTGAAGCTGGAGACACCGGGCACTTTGCCCCGCTACGAAGGCAAGGCCAAGCGCGTGACGGATCTCCGTAAAACGAAGTAACGAGATCAAGAAGTCACAAGAGATCCGCAAGAGATCCGCAAGAGATCCGCAAGAGATCCGCAAGGGATTTGCAAGACGAAGTAGAAGAAGTAAGAAACAGGAGTAAATCATGTCAGAAGAAAAGAAACTGCTGCTGGGGAATGAAGCCTTTGCCAGAGGCGCCTGGGAAGCAGGAGTAAAAGTATCCTCAGCCTACCCCGGGACGCCATCAACGGAGGTATCGGAGGCTTTGGCCACCTATGATGACGTCTACTGCGAATGGGCACCGAACGAAAAAGTAGCCACGGAAGTAGCCATTGGTGCGTCGCTGAGCGGTGTGAGAGCCTTGTCCACCATGAAGCACGTCGGCCTGAATGTGGCCTCCGACCCGCTCTACTCCGTCGTTTACACCGGGGTGAATGCAGGGCTCGTGCTGCTGGTCGCGGACGACCCCGGCCTTTACAGCTCCCAAAATGAACAAGATACGAGAATGGTGGCCAGAGCCGCGCACGTGCCGGTCCTGGAGCCGTCCGATTCGCAAGAAGCCAAGGACATGATGATCCGGGCCTACGAGCTCTCCGAAGAGTACGACACCCCCGTGATCGTGCGGTCGACAACCCGCTTGTCGCACTCGCAAGGCCAGGTTACGCTTAAGCCCCGGCAGGTGCCCGAGGATAAGCCCTATGTCACGGACATCCGGAAAAACGTCATGGTGCCGGCGAATTCGGCTTTGAAGCACCCCCTGGTTGTGGCTAGAGAAGCGAAAATGGCGGAGGACGGCAGCACCATGAGTGACCTCAACCGCATGGAACTTCGCGATCCCTCCATCGGCTTCATCACCTCAGGCATCCCCTACCAGTACATTCGCGAGGCGCTTCCGGAAGCTTCGATCTTGAAGTTGGGGCTTGTGAATCCTTTGCCGCGGGCTTTGATCGAGGAATTTTCGGCCAAAGTCGCCCAACTCTACATCTTCGAAGAGCTTGATCCGGTTATCGAGGAGCAAGTGAAGTCTTGGGGCATCAAGTGCATCGGTAAGGACCTCTTTCCGCGGGTGGGCGAGTACTCCGCCAATCTCTTGCGTGAGAAGATTCTGGGCGAGACAATCGAAGCCAGACCCCAGGCCCAGATTCCGGCGCGCCCGCCGATCCTTTGTCCGGGCTGCCCGCATCGCGCCGTGTTTACGGTTATGAAGCAGCTTAAACTCCACGCCGCCGGCGACATCGGCTGCTACACCCTGGGCGCCGCCGCGCCGCTGAATGTCATCGAAACCACCATCTGCATGGGCGCGTCGCTCGGCACACTTTACGGCATGGAAAAGGCGCACGGCCCTGAATACATCAAGAACTGGGTGGCCGTGATCGGGGACTCGACCTTCCTGCACACAGGCATCAACTCCCTGATGAACATGGTTTATAACGGCAGCACCGGCACCGTGGTCATCCTAGACAACTCCATCACCGCCATGACCGGCCACCAGCAGAACCCCTCAACCGGCAAGACCCTGATGGGGACGCCGGCGCCGCAGATCAGCATCAAGAAATTGTGCGAGGCCATGGGCGTCAAGCACGTCACGGAAATCTATTCCTTTGATCTGAAAGATTTGAAAAAACTTCTTAAACAAGAAGTCGAACGCGACGAGCTCTCCGTCATCATCGCCCAATCACAGTGCGTGCTCCTGAAGGACAACCCGCCGATCCGCCACCAGTACAAAGTCAAAGCGGACGAATGCACGAAGTGCGGCGCTTGTATGAGACCAGGTTGCCCGGCACTCACGTACGACGAGGACGGCAAGACGAAGATCAATGACACCATGTGCAACGGCTGCGGGCTCTGCTTCAGACTCTGCGGATTCAAGGCCATCAAGATGGTCGACAGTGTCGTTGAAGTGATCTGAGGAGGGAGCAGATGGAAACATATAATATCGTAATTGTAGGTGTCGGCGGCCAGGGAACGCTGCTCACATCGAGAATTTTGGGGCATCTGGCTTTGGCCAAAGGCTACGACGTCAAACTCTCGGAAGTTCACGGCATGGCGCAGCGGGGAGGCTCCGTCATCACCTTCGTTCGCTTCGGCGATGAGGTGGCTGAACCGATCGTGGAAGCCGGGCAAGCCGACCTCCTGATTGCTTTTGAAAGACTCGAAGCGGTCCGCTATAAGAACCTGCTGAAACCGAATGGCTTGGTCATCATGAATGATGAACGGATTGACCCGATGCCGGTTGTGATCCGGCAAGCGGAATACCCGGAGGACCAGGTGGCGCAACTTGAACAAGAAGTCGATGTTGTGCGCATCAATGCCAGGGAAGAGGCGCGGAAACTGGAGAACCTCCGGGTTTTCAACACGATTATTCTCGGGGCCGCGAGCCGAATCATGCCGTTTACCGAGGAAGAATGGGAAGCGGCGATCCGCGAAACGGTGCCGCCGAAGACCGTCGACATCAACCTGGCGGCCTTCCGCAAGGGCAGAGAATTCCGCCGTGAAGCCAAAGTCGCAAATCCGCAATAAGGTCGCTAATCCGCAATAAGGGAGGCTCACTTGAACATGAAGCAAATATCCGTATTCCTGAAGAATGAGGTTGGGGCTTTGGCCGAAATAACCACAGCAATCAGCGAGGGAGGCTTCAATTTGCGAGCCTTTTCCCTCTATGACACACCTGACTTCAATATTGTCCGCCTGATCACCGACAAACCGGATGAAACCCAGAAATTCCTCGAGGGCAAAGGCTTTTTCTGCAAAGAAACGGAAGTGCTGGGACTCCCCTTGGAAGATCGGCCGGGCGTCTTAAATGAGATCCTGGTGAAACTTAGGGATGCCGACATTCAGGTGAGCTATATGTACTCGCTGATGATGCAGGATGCCGGCTCGCCGATGTTGATTCTGGCCACGGAGCAAATAGACGAGGCGAAGGAGGCACTGGGACTGTGAGTAATCCGATTTGGAATAAGATAAAAGAATGCATGTCCGCCGACGAGCGCTATGCGATGCAATCCGCGCGCTTGGTGAAGCAAGTCAATCGCGTCTACCATCAAGTGCCGTTTTACCGGGAGAAAATGCAGAAAGCCGGCTTGGAACCCGGGGATATCAGAAGCCTCGAAGACTTGTCTAAACTGCCTTTCACAAACAAAGAAGACCTCAGAATCAACTATCCTTTCGGACTCTTCGCAGTCCCGGAATCGGAAATTGTTCGCATTCACGCTTCTTCCGGGACCACCGGCAAACCAACCGTTGTGGGCTACACCAGAGCCGATATCGCCTGTTGGCAAGAGTGTGTGGCGCGCTGCCTTTCGATGGCCGGAATCACCAAACAAGATAAAGTCCAGGTTGCCTACGGCTACGGCCTTTTCACCGGCGGCCTGGGGCTTCATTACGGCGTTGAGAATTTAGGCGCCATGGTCATCCCGATTTCGGCAGGCAACACGGCCAAACAGCTGCAATTAATGGAAGACCTGGGCACCACGGCGATCGCCTGCACGCCTTCCTACTTAGGTCACCTCATGGACAGCATTCAGGAAGCCGGCAACAGTGAGCGTCTCAAACTTCGGACAGCCATTTGCGGCGCGGAACCTTGGACAGAAGAGTTCCGCAAGAAGCTCGAAGAAGGACTCGGCATTGATGTCTATGACATCTATGGCCTCAGCGAAATCATGGGGCCGGGCGTCTCACAAGATTGCGAATTCCATCAAGGAAGTCACTTCCACGACGATTACTTCTATCCGGAAATTCTGGATCCCGAAACCCACGAAGCCAAGGCAGACGGCGAGATCGGCGAACTGGTCATCACAACGTTGACCAAAGAAGCCCTCCCACTCCTCCGTTACCAAACCCACGACTTAACCTCCGTGAACCACGAGCCGTGCGCTTGTGGGAGAACCTCAGCCCGAATTGCCCGTTTCCGCGGCAGAAGCGATGACATGCTTATCATTCGCGGCGTCAACGTCTTCCCGTCACAGATTGAAGCGGCTCTGATGGGCTTTGGCGAAGTGAAACCCCACTACCAGATCATTCTGGAACGCGAGGGAAATATGGATTCATTCGATATCCTCATCGAGGTGGAGGAGCGCTTCTTCTCGGACGAAGTAGCCGAATTAGAGCAGCTCAGCCGCAGGGTGTCACACGTGTTGAACCAGGCGCTGGGGCTGCATCCGCACGTGATTCTGGTTGAACCGGGAACCATCGAGCGCAGTGAAGGCAAGGCCAAACGCGTGATCGACCGACGCAATTTATTCAGCATGTAAGGGGGAGAGTTATGGCACAGCAGTTAACCGTTTTTATTGGCAATCAATCCGGGCGTTTCCATGAGGTGGCGAAGATTTTGGCCAAAGCCGAAGTCGACATCAAATCCTTTGCTCTGGCTGATACCGCTGACTACGGCATTCTTCGTTTAATCGTTGATGATACGACTAAGGGCTTGGCGGCTCTGCAAGAGCACAACATCACGGCAAGGCTCACGGACGTGCTTGTGGTCTATATCAGCCCGAAAGTAGGCACCTTGTCGGCTCTCCTGGACACGATCGGCGAAGAACATAATATCGCCTACACGTATCCATACCACACCTACGGCCCGCATGCCGGAATGGTCATCAAAGTAGACGAACCGGACGAGGTCACCAAGATCCTTCGCGATGCCGGCTACGAAGTCATGTAAGTTTCAGTTGGCGGAAGGCTACTTGGTTTTTTGCGCCTTCTTTTCGCGGAGAAGCTCCAGGATCGGCACCATCGCTGAGGCGATGAAGCCGGAAGAGAAGCCATTGTTATACAAATTGACGCCGCCATGCGCACCTAAGACATTGCCGACAAGGGCGGCGTGCAGGAAACCGGCTACAATCCCCGCTAAGGCGCCGTATTCGCCGGCGATCGGTGCCAGCGTCGTACCAAACAGAGCGGTGAGCATCACCGAAGTCGGATTCTGCGACAGCACCGGACTCACCGCCGCCGCCAGCCACACCCCCGCCATAACAGGGATGGAATTGCGGGGGTGTTTCCCCAACGCAGCGAAACCCGCCACGGAAAGAACGCCCCCTAGGACAGGGCCGTTGAAGGGGCCTTTGGCCAAAAGAACAAACCCAATCGCGAGAAGCCCCATGATTCCGATATTGAAGAACGTGGTACCCGTGCCATAGAGCGTGTCAAAATCCGTGGGAAGGCGCCCGCTATTGGCAAGAAGGTGCGGATAATTCGCCATGTTCCCTCGATTCAGCGCGAGGCCCAGCGCTATCAGCGCGACAAAAATCACTGCAAGCAAAGTCACGAAATGACCGACGTGATCGTCATGCAGAATCGACAGCGGATTCACCTCGAAACCAAACATCCGCAAAACTGCGGTCCCGATCATGCCGATCACACCGCAAATATAACCAATATTATATAATGTATAACCCTGATGATAGCGCATCCCGGAGCTTGCCAAAGTCGGGAGAATATACCCAATCACCAGACCAACGAGCACACCCGCAGGAACAGAAATCCAATCGTTCAGCCCCAGCCCAAAGGCGATGATACTAACGAATGGCCCCAAAGCAGTGCCCAGAAACGCCGTCGAGGCAAGCTCGGCGAACTTCTTGCCGTTAAATTTCGCAAAAAGCGCCGCTCCCGCCACCAACGGAATGGAATTCAGAACATTGGTGCCAAACAGTGAGAAGCCACTGACCAGAATCACCACCGCCAAATGAAGCCCCTTGAGTTCCACGCGGGCAACCGCCAGCACCACGAGTTGCCCCAGCAAGACCAAGGCAGCGTTCCACATGGCTGCTCCGAGACCGCCGATTTCAATATAGTCCGAGAGCAAAAGAGACGGGTGAAGATTGATTCGAATGAGCCCCCGAAACACGTCCGCCGGCTCTGACCAGAGAAGTCCTGCTGCCATAAAAACAAAGGCAATGCCACCGGTGGCAAGCCACTTCATTCGCTGCGTGTGTATGGGTAAAACCGCTTCAACCATCGCTTGCCCTCCACTGTAATAAGTTCCGTAGCGCTTGATAAACCTGACAAACAGACCCGTCTGCTAAACTTGACTAACAGACCCAGCTGGTAAACTTGATACGTTTAATACGCTTAATTATAAGCGAATCCCCGCCTCCTTTGTCGTCTGTTTCCGCAACAAAGTGAACGGGGATTCTTCTTATTTCAGGTATGGGTTCTGGGCAGTGAGGGTTCTGCGCAGTGACTGTTCTGGGGAAAGGGGTCCCTGGAGTTCGAGAGCTTGATGGGGGCGGCTTTAGCCAATGAAGAGCTGGGTAATGTAGGAAGTTCCGTTATAGGAAACATAGCCAACGCCCAGGGTTGTGTAGTTGGGGTTCAGCATGTTTGCCATATGGGTGGGGGAGTTCATCCACATTTTCACGGTGTCGTAAGCACTCTGGACACCGGTGTAATTGAAGGCCAAATTCTCGCCTGCATACGTGTACCCGCCTGCACCTGCGTCTTTCAAAGCCGTCAACCCTCTCCTGCCGTCGGGTCTGGTGTGCGAGAAGGAGATGATGATTTCCTCTGCGCGGACTTGGGCAGCTGAATTGACTGCGCCACTGTTGCTGCTTACAGGCGACAAGCCTCTGGCCTGGCGCTCTTGATTCGTATAATAGAGAATCTCATTTTTATATTGGTTGTTATAAATATACTTGGGAGCCGCTGTCGTTGTGGGCACCGGTGTCGGCACGGGCGTTGGGGTTGGCGCAGCAGTGGTCGGCACGGGCGTTGGTGTAGGCGCTGCGGTAGTCGTCGGTGTCGGTGTGGGTGCTGCGGTAGTTGTCGGACGCGGTGTCGGAGTCGGTGCTGCTGTTGTCGTCGGACGCGGGGTTGGCGCAACCGTTGTCGTCGGGCGCGGCGTTGGTGTAGCCGTCGTTGTCGTCGGGCGAGGGGTCGGCGCAGCGGTCGTCGGGCGGTTATTGGGTCGCGGCGTCGGTGTAGCGGTGGGACGATTCGAGTTTCCTGAATTCCCATTTCCCGAATTTCCATTTCCGGAATTCGAGTTCGCCGAATTGGGATTAGGGGTTTTCGTCGCTGAGGCAGGCGGATTTTTCTTCGTCGTTGTTGCCGCAGTCGTCGTGGAGGCCGTCGTGGTTCCGGCCGCTTGGGCTACAGCATTCCCAGTGTTTGGAGTCGTTGCTGAATCTTCCGTCAGAGCCGCAGGTTCCGTAGGTTCGGTGGGTTCCGTAGGATCCGTTGTTTCTGTGAGGCCAAAGCCGCCCGCTTCACCTGTCGTGATGTCACTGCCAGGTTCCTCGGAAGAGGGGTCTACGATATTGGTTAGGCCGCTTAACATAGCACTTGTACTGTCCTGTTCTTGGATCTCGTCTCCGGCACGATTAAGTCCGGTCTCGAGAAGGAGATTGTTATTCTCCGTTCCCTTTGCGTAGTCATCAGACGAAGCGCTTGTTGCGAAACCGCTATGGTTACTTATGAAAGTGATGCTGAGACCCAGGGCGATGATGGCAAGTGTGCCGGTGATGATTCTTTTAGCTGTTTTGGAAGGCTTACCGAAAGGATGGCGACCCATAAAAAATTCTCCTACATGTTTGCTTGTTAGTTCTTGTGATCGTGATATTTTGTTTGAGGAAGAGTTGAACTGCATGAGTGGGTACTTGTTATGTACCAATACAAAACTTACATCAATCTTAAATCAAAATTAAGTAAAATACACGTTTCTCATTGACGAAATTTTTTACTATTCAATAGAGGAAGTCCGACACATTTACCAAAATGTGTCGCTTAAGTTACCGAATTTCACTTTTTCAAGGGTAATCTGCCTGCTTCAGACCCAAACAAGCAGAAATGAAATGAGTTGAACAAGTATAAATCTTAAGGGTGAACATCGCACATGTAAGAAATTTGTAAGAGATAAATAGGTATACAAAGAAGAGAATTTTGTAAGTACTTCCAATTTTTTTCGTCGGCTCATGAGGTTATCGATTCAGCACCCGAAGCAGCAGCCGATGATTATGTCATAAGTTATGGGCAAGGTAGACCAGAATCAAACAATTTTGGCTAACTCATTGTTGTAAAATCCACATTAAACGAATGTAAAACGGAGATTAAATCGCTGAAGTTGCGGGGGGCGGCTTTGGCCAGAATGACTGAAATAAATAAAATTTCTCAAGATTCCATGTGTAAATTGAAATACTTGCTCTTCAGTGTTACATTAGAGGTAGGCGAGAAGAAGACACTTCTCAGCTCCGCAGATGTAAAATGATCAGCATACGAAGATTTTTCGGTATGATGGTCAGAGGCTGGTAGCGAATACGACAGAATGGGATTTTGCGCGGCTAAGCTCCTCGAAAGTGCGCCTGATTGCAGGGCTGACTTCCGGGAAACCCGAGGCGAATCTTATTTTGTGGCGTGCGCACAGACCACGATTTAGGAGGAACAGATATGAAGAAAGCATTGGCAACGGCATTAGTGTTTGTTATGGCATTGATGCCTTTGGCCGCCTGCAACAACACTACGGGCACCACGACAGGTGGAACGACCGTAGGCGGTACGACCGCTCCTGCAGACACCACGGCCCCTGCCGAGACGACACCTGCCGATACGACAGCGGCTGAGACCACAGGTGGAACATCCGGCGGGATTGAACTTGCTCTGATCACAGACTCCGGCACGATTGATGACAAGTCATTCAACCAAGGGTCATGGGAAGGCATGAAGAAGTATGCTGATGAGCATAACATCACCTATCAGTACTACAAACCGACAGCAGTGAACAGCGCGGCCTATCTAGAAGCCATTAACCTCGCTGTGCAAGGCGGAGCGAAAATCGTTGTGACCCCTGGTTTCTTATTCGAACCAGCGGTTTACGAAGCACAGACTCTGTATCCCGATGTCCGTTTCATCCTTCTGGATGGTGAGCCACATACCGAAGACTATTCAACTTACAGAACTGATGCAAACGTTATGCCGATCCTTTACGCTGAGGAACAACCGGGCTTCATGGCCGGTTATGCCGCAGTGAAGGATGGTTTCACCAAGCTTGGCTACATGGGCGGTATGGCTGTTCCGGCGGTTATCCGTTTCGGACATGGTTTCGTTCAAGGGGCTGAAGTAGCTGCGAAGGAAATGGGTTTGGCTGCAGGCACAGTTGACATCAAGTTCAACTACACAGGCGACTTCAACGCGAGCCCGGAGAAACAGGCACAGGCGGCTTCTTGGTATCAAGCCGGAACCGAAGTGATCTTCGCTGCCGGCGGCGGTACCGGTAACTCGGTTATGCGTGCTGCGGAGGCGGCAGGTGAAGGCAAGTGGGTCATCGGAGTTGACGTCGACCAGTCTCCTGAATCTCCGACTGTTATTTCTTCCGCGATGAAGGAATTGGGCAACTCGGTCTACCAGGCGATTGAGTCTTCTTATAACAACTCTTGGAAGGGTGGCGAAACGGCAATCTTCGACGTCCATAATGATGGTGTCGGTTTACCGATGGCGACTTCCAAGTGGAGAACTTTCGATCAGGCTCAGTATGACGAACTCTATGCGAAAATTGTTGATGGTACCTACATCATCGATAACAACACGGAAATTCAAGTAACGGAACTTCCGGTTGAGTTGGTCACGGTCGAAGAATTCAAGTAAATTCAAGTAAGCAGAAACATCACCGTTATCTGCGGTGGCCTGCAAGGTTGCCGCAGATAATTTCTGACAATTCGTTTCCATCGTCCGAACAGCCTAATAGGAGGCCTCCCCCTTGGATTACATAATTGAGATGCTTGATATTGTGAAGGAATTTCCCGGTATCATAGCGAATGACCATGTTACTTTGCAGGTGAAGAAGGGCGAGATCCACGCTTTACTTGGCGAGAATGGTGCCGGCAAGAGCACCTTGATGAATGTACTTTTCGGTCTATACCATCCCGAGAGCGGAGAGATCTTACTCCGCGGCGAAAAGGCCCAGATCACAGGACCCAAAGTAGCGAATGATCTGGGGATCGGCATGGTGCACCAACATTTCATGTTGGTGGAGAATTTTACCGTATTGCAAAATATTATTTTAGGCGCGGAAACCACCAAGAATGGTTTTCTTCAGGAGAAAGAAGCGAAGGAAAAGGTCATGGCTCTGTCCGAGCTCTATGGCTTGAAAATTGATCCGGATGCGCTCATCTCCGAGATTACAGTAGGTATGCAACAGCGCGTGGAGATCCTGAAGATGCTCTATCGCGATAACGAAATTTTGATTTTCGATGAGCCTACCGCTGTCTTAACTCCCCAGGAAATTGACGAGTTAATGTTGATTATGAAAAATCTGGCTGCCGAAGGGAAGTCACTGATTTTCATTACCCATAAACTTGAGGAAATAAAACGCGTAGCCGACCGTGTCACGGTTTTGCGGCGAGGTAAGGGCATCGGCACCGTGAACGTCGCGGATGTCACGGTTGAAGAAATGTCCGAAATGATGGTCGGCCGGAAGGTCAGCCTGGATATTGTGAAAGAACCGATGGAGACCGGCGCGACCATTCTCCAGGTTGAAAATCTAACGGTTAAGGGCGAGCAGTCCGCCAGAAACCGCGTGTCGAATCTCAGTTTGGAGATCAAGGCAGGCGAGATTGTCTGTATCGCGGGTGTCGACGGTAATGGCCAGTCCGAATTGATTTATGCGATTAGTGGACTGGAGCCGGTAACCGAGGGCAAAGTCCTCTTGAATGGCGAAGATGTCACTCGTCGCTCGATACGTTATCGGAACACCCATGGTTTGTCGCATATTCCGGAAGACCGGCACAAACATGGTATGATCTTGGATTTTTCGCTCGCTGAAAATATGGTTTTGCTGCAATATTTTGAACCTCGATTCCAGAACCATGGATTTATCAAGAAAGAAGCTGTCCTCCAATACACAAACGACCTGATCGAACAATTTGATATCAGAACCAGTGAAGGGGCATCTACAAAAGCGCAGAATATGTCGGGCGGCAATCAGCAGAAGGCTGTCTTTGCCCGCAGTTTGGCCATCAATCCTGATCTCTTACTGGCTGTGCAGCCTACCCGAGGCCTTGATGTCGGCGCCATTGAGTACATGCATAAGCAAATTGTTTCCGCCAGGGACTCCGGTAAGGCCGTGTTGGTTGTCTCCTTCGAACTAGATGAGGTTATGCAATTGGCAGACCGAATTCTGGTGATGTTTGAAGGGGAGATTGTTGCGAATGTGAGACCCGAGAATGTCACTGAGAATGAATTGGGCCTCTACATGGCCGGTGCGAAGAAAGCTGAGGTTAGCTGATGGAAGATAAGAAAAAATTCTCTCTGATGCGCTTGTCGGGGCCTGTTTCCTCCGTTGTTTCGATTGTTGGCGGTTTACTGGTCGGGCTTTTAATCCTTTTCATTACCAATCCTCAGAATGCCCTGTCCGGTTTCGGCTGGATTATCGGCGGAGGCGTCCAGAGCCTCAAGGATTTCGGTAATGTTTTCTACTATGCGACGCCGATCATCATGACGGGTTTGTCGGTGGCCTTTGCCTTCAAATGCAACCTCTTCAATATCGGCGCAACCGGACAGTTCACTATGGGCGCGGTCGGCGCGGTACTGGTTGGCGTGAAACTGACCCAACTGGGCAGCATTCATTGGATTGTAGCGCTTCTGGCAGCGATGCTCTTCGGCGCGGTGTGGGGAGCCATCCCCGGTGTGCTGAAGGCCTTGTTCAACGTGAATGAAGTCATTACCTGTATCATGACCAATTATATCGGGATGTATCTCGTGAATATGATCGTCCGCGACAATGTCTACCACAGACTCACAAACCGCTCACTGCCGGTAGCAAATACAGCCCTTGTGCCGAAGGCCGGACTTGACAGCGTATTCCCGACCTCCATGGTCAACGCGGGAATCTTCATAGCGATCTTAGCCGGTATTATCATCTATATCGTGATCTCGAAGACGACGTTTGGCTATGAACTGCGGGCCGTTGGGTACAACCGCGATGCCAGTTTATACGCCGGCATCAATGTGAAGAAAAACATGATCCTCACCATGGTGATCGCCGGCGCTCTGGCCGGTTTGGGCGGCGGACTTCTCTTCCTCGCCGGAACCGGTAACTACCTCGCCGTGGAAGATGTGTTGCGGCAAGAAGGATTCACCGGAATCTCCGTGGCGCTTCTCGGCCGTTCGCATCCGATCGGAGCGATCTTTGCAGGACTCTTCATCGCATATATTCAGGTCGGTGGTTCTTATATGCAGCTCTCGGGCTTCTTCCCGGAAATTGTTGAGATTATCACGGCGACCATTATTTACTTTGCGGCTTTTGCCAATGGGATTTCGGCCTTGCTCCAGAAGCTTCAAAACAAAAAGAAGAGGGAGGAGAAATAATGGATCAGGTATATTTCGTTGTCCAACAAACGATGTTCTTCACGATCCCTCTGATGATCGTCGCCCTGGGCGGCATGTATTCGGAGCGTTCCGGTGTCGTGAACATTGCTTTGGAAGGAATCATGATCTGGGGTGGCTTCGCCTCCATTCTCTTTATCAATGTCATGCAAGACAGAATGTCCGGTCAGCCCTTGCTGATTCTGGCGATTCTCATTTCTATGTTGGCCGGAGCGACCTTCTCGCTGCTCCACGCCTATGCGGCAATCAATATCAAAGCCGACCAGACCATCAGCGGTACTGCACTCAACATGTTGGCGCCCGCCCTGTCGATCTTCTTAGCCCGAATGATCCAGGGAACCGGCACTTCGCAAATCATGTTCAACAATACCTTCCTGATCGACAAGGTCCCGATTCTCGGTGACATTCCTGTAATCGGACCTCTTTTCTTCCAGAAAACGTATCTCACAACCTATCTAGGTGTGATTATTTTGTTGGTTTCGGTCGTTGTTTTGTACCGAACAAGGTTCGGCCTCCGACTTAGGGCTTGCGGCGAACATCCGCACGCGGCGGCATCCGTCGGTATCAACGTGTATAAGATGCGTTATATCGGAGTCCTGCTCTCGGGCGCATTGGGCGGTTTGGGCGGCCTGATTTTCGTGGTGACGACTTCAACTGAATTTCGCGCCAGTGTCTCCGGCTACGGTTTCCTTGCGCTGGCCGTCTTGATTTTCGGTCAATGGAAACCTTGGCGAATCGCCGGTGCGGCCTTGTTCTTCGGCTTCATGAAGACGTTATCGGCTGTCTACTCATCGATTCCGTGGCTCGTTTCTCTTCGAATCGACGGCTACATCTACAAGATGATTCCCTATATCGCCACCCTGGTTGTGCTGGTCTTCAGTTCGAAGAATTCCAGAGCGCCGAAGGCATCCGGTATCCCCTTTGACCAGGGGTGACGCCTGTGAGACCATTTTTTTAGTAAGATTTACGAAGGCAGGCGCTACGTTCTGCCTTCGCTGCTGTTAAACAGTAACGTAGCATCGTAGCAATGCAGCAGCCCAGCAACGCAGCAGTTTCGCAGCAGCCCAGCAGCCCGGCCACGCAGCAACGCAACAGATAGGATAAATTATGCAAACGAAACCCATTTGGTTCGAGGATGGTGAAGTCAAGATCATCGCCCAAACGCTCCTCCCCACGGAATACAAAGTACTGACCATCGCAACAATTGAAGAGATGTGGCAGGCCATCAAGATCCTGGAAGTGCGAGGTGCTCCGGCTCTTGGGATTGCAGCGGCTTTTGGCATTTATCTCGGCGTAAAGGCAGAGACCTTCACCACCCGCGAGCAGTTTCTCGAGGTCGTGGATCGTGGAGCGGCCTACATCACAACCGCGCGTCCCACGGCATATAACCTCTTCTGGGCAGCCGAGCGGATGGAGGATCGTGCGAGGCAGCTCGACTTTACGACTCATACGGAGGCCAAAGCCGCCCTCCTCCACGAAGCTGAGTTGGTTCTGGCAGAGGACATTGCCTCCTGCCGCTCTATCGGTCTTTACGGTGCTGACCTGCTCCGCGAATACGAAGCCGTGTTGACGCACTGTAATGCGGGGGCTTTGGCCACATCTGAATATGGCACGGCACTCGCCCCGATCTACATCCTGCAAGAACAGGGGATCGACCTGAAGGTCTACGCCGACGAGACCCGACCGCTCTTGCAAGGATCGCGCTTGACGGCCTGGGAACTGGGGCAAGCCGGGGTGGATGTGACCCTAATTTGCGACAGTATGGCGGGCCAAGTGATGCGTGAAGGCCGGGTTCAGGCCGTGATTACAGGCTCGGACCGGATCGCAGCGAATGGGGACGCCGCCAATAAAATCGGTACGTATTCGCTTTCGATTTTGGCCAAAGCCCACAACATCCCCTTCTACATCGCAGCCCCATTTTCCACCATCGACTTCTCCCTTGCGACCGGCGACGAAATCCCGATTGAAGAGCGTGATCCCGATGAGGTGCGCCACTTCGGGGGCCGACTTACGGCTCCGGCAGACGTGAAGGTCTTCAACCCGGCCTTTGACGTCGCCCCGGCCGAAAACATCACCGCGATCATCACGGAAAAAGGCATCGCTAAACCACCCTTCGCCCAATCCCTTGCCCAACTAGCCGAAACCGGCAAGTTGAGGAAATGAGGGAATGTTGAGGCGATTTCAGGAGGATTTTTAGAAAATTTCGAGGGAATTGCATGAGAATTGCAAGGGAATCTTTTGTGGAGACAATCATTTTGGAGCAAGAGAAAACATGAAACCGATCAAAGCCGCCATCGTCGGCCCCGGAAACATTGCCCGGACACACGCACGGATTCTGTGCGAACTTGGTGTCGATCTGAGAATCGTCCAAGGGACCAATGCCGCGCGTGCCGAACGCTTCGCGTCCTCCTTTCAAATTCCGGACGCGACGACCAGGCCTGAAGACATCTTGCGTTCCGATGTGGATGTTGTCCACGTCTGTTCGCCGCCAAACCGCCATTACGAAATGGTCAAAGCCCTCCTCCTGCACGGCAAACATGTTTTGTGTGAGAAGCCGCTTTGCCTTGAAGACCACGAAGCGGGCGAGCTCTACAGCCTAGCTGCCGGCAAAGGCTTAATCCATGCAACAGGCTTCAACGTGCGTTTCCACGAAGCGATTCAGGAATCAAAGAAACTCTGTGCCCACCCAGAGTTTGGTCGAATCCGCCTCATCCACGGCACGTACCTGCAGGAATTTCACAGTTTGCCTGCGCCCCTTGACTGGCGCTACCGACCGGAGCTCGCCGGCCACATGCGGGCAGTGACGGAAATCGGCTCGCATTGGATCGACCTCGCTCAATACGTCAGTGGGCAGCGAATCACGGCTGTGTCTGCGGTTTTTGGCAATTTTTCCCCGAACCGCACTCTGCGCGACGGCCTCATGTACGAGCGCCAAGCGCCTGTAGAACATCGGTTTTCTACCGAGCGCGGCGCATCTACCGAGCGCGGCGCATCTACCGAGCGCAGCGCATCTACTGCGCGTAGCGCTTCCGCAGTTCCGCAAGCGCCGACGGAACACGGCGGACCCGCGACTTCGCAAGCGCCGACGGAACACGGTGGACCCGCGACTTCGCAAGCGCCGACGGATGTTCAAGTCACTTCCGAAGATGCGGCGCTGATCCATTTCCGTTTTGCGAACGGCGCGATCGGCAGCGTCGTCCTCTCCGAGGCTTCCCCCGGCCGAATCAATTACCTCTCACTCGAAATCACCGGCGGCGAGCACAGCCTCTGGTGGAATTCAGAAGCACATAATCGCTTAGAGGTAGGTTCTAGGGGGGAGGGTGCTTTGGCCAAAGCCTACCCCTTCACCGGCGGTTTCGAGGATACGCAGCGCAGCCTGTTTAGGGCCTTTTATGCCGATGTCGCCCGCGGTTACGCTGCTACTGACCCGGCCTATCCGACTTTCCTCGACGGGATGCGCAATGTCCAAATTTGCAACGCGATCTATGCAAGTGCTATGGCGGACAGCCGCTGGGTCGCCATCGAAGGCAGCTAAGAGCAATTGCCGAATCGCCTGAATAACATTCATCGTTCTGGGAAGTGCCTGGAAGAACAACTTTCTGGGAAGTGGCTGGAATAACAACTATAGAGATTAAAGAATTTTAGAGAGTGAAGATTGTGGATAAAGAAATGTTGACACCAGAACAAATTATTGATCATTACAAAATGCGCCGCCTTGAAGGCGAAGGCGGTATGGTTTATCAAGTCTATATCAGTGACGAAACCTTTCCTGATGGGACACTTCCCGGCCGCAAAGGCAAAAGACCATACGGATCATCTATTCTTTACCTCTTGTCCGGTGGTGCTTTCTCCAGGATGCACCGTTTGTCCTCAGATGAAATCTTTCATTTCTATCTGGGTGATCCTTGTGAAATGCTTTTGCTTGCTCCCGACGGAACGGGCAAAAAAATCCGCCTAGGATCTGACATCCTTGCCGGTGACTCTTTGCAGGTTGTCGTTCCGCGCGGCTGGTGGCAAGGTACTCGAGTTTTAGATGGCGGAAGCTGGGCACTCCTTGGTACATCTATGAGTCCAGGCTACTCAGCGGAAGAGTATGAAGATGGCGATTTTACAGAGCTTATTGAGCAGTATCCTGATTTCCGTAGCGACTTAGAACGACTATCTGGCTCCGCTGTCTACAGCTAAGCCGGCATGCAAGAAATGCAATTTGCTGCGTTTGGCTACGTTTGGCTACGTTTGGCTGCGTTTGACTACGTTTTGTTCCTAGTTCCTTGTTTATGGTCTCTATTCCTAGTTCCAGCTCTCTGGCGTTCTGGTTGAGTCGTTGAAGGAGCGCATGCGGCGACTTATTGTTGTCAGTTCGACTGTTGATGTTATCCAACTAGTTTGGAAGGAGCTCATGCGACGACTTATTGCTGTCAGTTCGGCTGTTGATGTTATCCAACTAGTTTGGAAGGAGCGCATGCGGCGACTTATTGTTG
>CAYZSO010000001.1:56941-178015 GCA_964479695.1 uncultured Fastidiosipila sp. | reverse complement strand
TTTATGTGCATGATAGAGCCGAAGTTTATGCGTGACATGTCACTCAGCTTGCACATATCTTTAAATTTGCTTTTATGTGCATGATAGAGCCGAAGTTTATGCGTGACATGTCACTCAGCTTGCACACATCTCCAAACTTGCTACTTAAGTGCAAGTGCAAGTGCAAGTGCAAGTGCAAAGTTAAATTCCTGTTTGACATTACAGCCGAACATAATTATTATGTTCCTTATTCAACTGGAATGTCGCTTGAATAAATGCCGGTGTGTCGGAATGGCAGACGAGCGCGACTCAAAATCGTGTACCGCGAGGTGTGTGGGTTCGAGTCCCACCACCGGCACCAGATAAGCCCGAGAAGTTAACCTTCCCGGGCTTTTTCATACCTAAGTGTCCTTTTTTCTACGAATCACAAATCTGCTGTTTGCTAGCTTTTTTGCTAGCTTCGGATAAAATTTCGAATCTGCAGCTAAAGATATTTGCCGGCGCTGCTGAGTGATACGAATCGATCGTTGACCGCTAAGCTAGTGACAACACTGTCTTACAAGATGTGCCTCACCTGACACTCTTAAACACGCCTTACAACATCAAGCGCGCAGCGCGGCGCCTCCCGACATCAAGCGCCGCCTAACCTACCAACATCAAACGCGCCGTGCGACCTCGAAGGCGCTGTGGACAGTGGTGCGGACATCGCCGACTTTGACGCCATCACCAACTTCATAGAATTCGATGTTTTTGCCGACTAATTCTGAGGCAAGCGACGGTTTGGTCTTGAAGCCAACAGAAAGAATGACTGTATCCGCGTCAATGTGCAGGGTCTCATCCGTTTTCGTCAATGTGACATTTGCGCCGTCCGCATCGACAGAATCTAAGTGAGCTGACGTGTACACAGGCACCTTCTGATATTCCAGAATGTCAACCAAGGCCATTTTGTTCATGAAAGGAATCGCAGCACCGGAACTCAGAATGTCAGCCGCGGCTTCGACAATGGAAACCTCGTGGCCTTTGTCCGCCAGGTCAATAGCAATCTCGCAGCCAATTTGGCCCCCGCCGACAACCACGACCTTTTGACCAACCTTCTCTTCATGCTCGATAGCCTCGAGGCATGGCAAGACTTTTGCACGGTCACTGCCTGGGAAATTCAGGGTAACCGGGATCGAGCCAGTCGCCAAGATCACCACATCAGGGTTCTTCGCCGTGATGTCAGCAGCGGTCAATTCCGTGTTCATGGTCACCGGGATCGCCAAATCCTGCAATTGCTTCTGGTACCATTGGCTCAATCTTTTCACATCATGTTTGAATTCATGGCCACCGGCACCATTCAAATTACCGGCCAGTCGATCAGACTTTTCATAAACAGAAACATCGTGTCCGCGGAGTTTCAGCGTTCTGGCCGCTTCCATACCAGCCAGCCCGCCGCCGACAACGAGAACATTCTTCTTCGTCAGCGCCGGCTCCAAACGAGCTTCCGTTTCCCGTCCGGTCTGGGGATTCACAGCGCACTCCAAGTTCATCCCAATTTGTGACGTGTAGAGGCACATATTGCAGCCGATACAGGGTCTGACATCTTCCACATTTCCGCTTTCGTATTTCTTTGGCAAGAATGGATCGGCCAAAGCCGCCCGCCCCAAGACCACAGCATCGCCGGTATCTTCGCGAACCGCTTCCATCGCATATTTCGCTTCATCCAAACGACTGCCGCCAACCAGAACCGGGATCTTCACTGCCTTCTTGACGGCTTTGGCCAGATCAAGCGTGAAACCCTTCTCGATGTACATTGGCGGGCAAGCATAGTAGAACGAATCGTAGATCCCCGCATCAACGTTCAAGCAATCATAGCCGTAGGACTCCAGAAGTTTACAGATCTCCACACCCTCTTCCAGCGTGCGCCCGGCCTCCGGTTCGCCGGTGATTGACCCTTTATTAAGGCCTTTGATATAGGACTTAAGTCCGACACGAATCGAAACAGGGAAATCAGGTCCGCAAACCTCTCTGATCCCTTCAATAATTTCCTTACAAGGACGTAACCTATTCTCTAAACTGCCGCCGTACTGATCCGTGCGGTTATTGGTAATGCTCATCGCAAAAGCATCCAGCAAATAGCCCCAATGCAAAGCGTGAACTTCGACACCGTCGAAACCACACTCTTTCATAAAGGCAGCCGTATCGACAACGGATTTGATCTTCTCCTGCACTTCTTCGGTCGTGAGCATGACCCCTCGCGTATTGGGATCGCCGAAAATCTCCACATCACCCGCCGTTTTGGCTCCCGGTAAATTGCGACCAAGTCCCATCGTGACCTGGGCGAAAACCTTCGTGCCATATTGATGGCAACGTTCATTCAAGTCCAACGCAGAGCGCTTGTAGAAGGTCGGACTGTAGGAAGGACTCGGTGCTGCCAGAATGGAATAAGGATCCACCGTGGTATCGGCCATTTGCGCACCGGTGAAGATCAGGCCAAAGCCGCCCTGTGCCCGTTCTTCGAAATAGGCGATCCCCTTCGGTGAAAACTCACCGTAAGGACCGAAGTTGTCCCCTTGCCCCATCGGCGCCATCGCAAAACGATTTTTGATCCGTACTTTGCCGATCTGGTACGGTGTGTTTAATTTCTGAAATTCATATTCCATTAGGAAGCCTCCAACAAATATTTTTGTAGCAATAGGCTACCCTACAAGAATATTCTTCTGATAATTAAAGTTCAATACAAGACTATTAACGAATCATGAATGGAAGTAATGAAACAAATGAATTTGTCAGCAAGTGCGTTTCAAGTAGAGAAAAACGATTTGCCTATCTGACCGAACCTGAACCGGAGAAACAGCTAGAAGGCAAAAATCAGGTTGTGAGTTTCCAGGCTTTGGGCAAGACTTTGACAGCGGCAATCGGGGAGGCTCCTCCATATTCACCATCCAGGGTCCATGCCACTTCTTCTTGGAAACGGAAGACCGCTTCCTTCGTCTTGAAGAAAACAAAGGGCGACCCGGAATAGTCCATGTTCATCAAGCCATTAATGATGGCTGTGACATCTGCAGGACCTTTCGGGTAATGAACCAGCAAGATCTCAAAATACCCATCATCCAAGCTGACCACGGCCGGATCCAGCTTCAGGAAGCCGCCTAGTTGCGTGGTGTTTAATACAGCTCCGAAAAGGAAATTGCCTTCAAGCGAATTTTCGGCCGTCTCAAGGGTGAGCGCCAAGTTCGGCAAATTGCTTAAATTCTTGAGCGCCCGTACAAAATAAGCCATGCGCCCAATATTATTCTTGAGTTCGACAGGCGTGTCATAGGAGACATCCGTAAACGCGCCGAAACTGGCCACGTAGATGAAATTTCTTTTGTTATTGAACAACCCGCAATCCAGTTCTTGCGGGGTCCCATACTTGGCGATTTCGGCCGCCGCAGCCAGGTCTTTCGGAAGGCCCAAGGTAGCGGCAAAATCACACGTAGTGCCGATCGGCAAGTATCCCAGATCCGCCTGAACATTTCCCGAAATGACACCGTTCACTAGCTCATTTAAGGTGCCGTCGCCACCCGCAGCGATAATCCGTTTATATCCCTGCCCCTCGGTTCGGACCAGAGAAATCGCGTCACCCGCTTCTTTCGTATAGTAAATCGTTACGTGAGTATCGTGCTCTTCCAAGACAGGCAAATACTCATGAAGCATCTCTACGGCACGGCCTTTGCCGGCAATAGGATTCAAAATAAGTAAAATTTCACCCTTGTCGCCTTCAATCATAGTCCGTTCTTCCCCAGAACTTGTTCTCGGAAGTCCTCTCCTCTCTCTTCGAAGTTCTTATAACGATTGTAACTTGAGGCAGCGGGAGACAGCAGGCAGATCTCGCCTTTGCGGGTGGCGGCTTTGGCCAAAGCAACCGCCTCCCTCATACTCTCTACCTCTGTACAAGTGAAGTACTTAGAGGCAAGTGCCTTGATCTTCGCTCCGGTATCCGGCAAGCAGATCAGGTTACGGATCGGAAAGCGCCTCAGCTCCTCGACAAACGGGCCATAATCAAGCCCTCGATCCATCCCCCCGACCAAGAGAGTCGTTACTGGACCGACAGTTGCCAGCGCTTCCAGAGCCAGAATCGTGGCCTGCGGAATCGTGGCAATGGAATCATTATAATAATGGACGCCATCCACCTCGCCAATAGGCTCCAGACGATGAGCGATCCCCGGGAATTCGGCAATGCCGGCGAGCTGGAGGTCCAGAGGGACGCCGAGAGCCGATGTTGCAGCCAAGGCCAGCAGAGCATCTCGATAAACGTGGCGACCTAGAAGGGCAGGATTCGTTGGCAGGGTATACGTTTCTTCATTAGCTGAGAATTGCAGACCCTCGCCCAAGTCCTCACCTAGGGTAAAGGTTTTCGTCGGTGAGGGAGCTTCTGAGGGATAGTAGTCTTCTTTCTCGCTGTCTCTCACTAGGTAGAGATTCCCTCTCACTTCGGCCAAAGCCTTGTCGATCAAGGTCTCTTCGAAGCTGCTGAGCACCGCTGTGTCGGCACTCGTCTGGTAGCGGAGGATATTGAGTTTAGCCTCGAGATATTGGTCGTAGTCTCGATAATGATCTAAATGTTCGGGATAGAAGTTGGTCAGCACAGCGACTTCCGGGGAGGCGGTCACAAATTCCAGTTGGTGCGAGGACATCTCGACTGCGCAATAGGTCGTTTCGCTCATGGCTTCGAAGTGGTCAAGAACCGGGACGCCGATATTCCCTAGGAGATAGCTGTCGGCTGTGAAGCGGCGCAGGATTTCGTAACAGAGGCTCGTCGTAGTGGACTTGCCTTTTGTACCGCTGACGCCAATCACATGGGCGGGCGTGAAGCGCAAAAACAGATCCATCTGCCCGCTGATTTCAGTCCCGGGAAACTCGGCCAAGGTGATCTTGTCTTCGCGGAGAATGGTAAAATCACGGAAAGAAATCCCCGGTGCTTTCAAAACCAGGTCTTGCCCTCGCATCGTCTCGAGATAATGAGGCCCTGTGACCACCGTGGCCTCCGCAGGCGGATCGGGGATTTCCTTGAGGTCGGCGATGGTGATCGTCGCTTCAAGCGTCTCTTGATGTTTCTCAAGAAATGCCCACGAAGACCTCCCCTCTCTTCCATACCCCAAGATGAGAATCTTTTTCTTAGCTAAATAACGAAGCAAGTCACTCAGCATAGCGTTTATCCTCGGCATCGCCCTGCCCTACAGCATAGCGATCTCCTTCTGAGACGATATCCGCAATCATGGGTTTGTAGCGTGGAGGGACGTTTTCGTCCTCGTGCCATTTGGCCAAAGGATCCTCCGGGCTGAGTGAGATTAGGCGATTCTTTTCATCGTCCCAGAGGAGTTGCGAGAGAAGGCCCGATCTCGCCGCGTCAATCCCCTGGAGCAGAAGTCTTGGCAGGTCAGCTACATGCTCACCTGCGTCAAGACGCTGATTGACTGTTAAATAAAGGGCATATTGTACTTCTTCTACCGTGCCGACACATTCGAAGGGTTTCACGTTGACGGCGCCCAGAAGTTTGGCGAAGTCGTTTTCAAGATCCACCGTGGTCCAGAGATCGGAACCAAAAATATTGATCAACTCCTCCTGACTTAAGAAGGGCGAAAGCACGGTGTACACGAAGAGACATTTCGAACAATGGCCACACCAAATATTCTGCTTGGAGCCCACATTACAGGAGCGAAACACAGAAAAATATTGGGGGTAGCGCGTAAAAGCCTTGGCAATCGCAATTTCAGCAAAGGGGCGCATTAAACTGAAATAAGTGATCTCCGGTACAAAATACTGACTTGTATGGGCCTGGAAAGCATGTTCAAATTGCGAAGTCTTGGAGTATTGATGATTGATCTCGGTGCCCGGTACTGTGGCCGCATTGGCGCTGGCTTCATTAGACAAGATGATGGCTTCACTGCCGGTCACATACGCACAATAATAACTGACAAAGGCTAACAAAGCCGAAAACGGCGTGTGGCCATTCAGGAAACCTTCATGGTTCAGCCGCAACATTTCCGGATCGAGTGTACGTTCAACAATCAGACGCCGGTCTTCCTCGTATCCGGCAACGGTCATGGTATCGAGCGCAGCTTGAGTCGGATTGATACTGAAGAGGAGATTTTTCTCTCGATCGTCTCTGAGATGTTCAATGGTGACGATGGAGTCTTTGCCGCCGCCGATTGGCACGATTTGTGTGCCGGCTTTGTTGAAGTGCTTGGACTGAGTGCTTGATGTGTGGAACGACTCGGGCTGTGGAATTGATGTGCGAAGGGGTTCGGCGGCTTTGGCCACACTAGAGGCTGCATCCACGCCAGGGGCTGCATCTACGCTTGGGGCTGCATCTACGCTTGGGGCTGCAACTACACTAGAGGTTGCGGAACGGATGGAGAGGAAGTTGTCCTTCGTTGGATTGATGCCATTGGTGTAAAAGAATTCGCCTAAACCATTGAAATAGAGGTCCTTCCAGAAACCCACCTGCTCATCCGGTAGATGAGCGGCTTCGATCGTGATTTGCGGGGGACAAGCGATTTTCCAGTAGCTGATCAGCTCGACCAAACCGATATTGAAGAGGATTTGCTGACCGAGGGGAGCTAAGGGGTCATTTACGACCTTCCATTGATCGATGGGGAAATAGAGGGTCGGATGGAATTCGGCCAAACCCGGAACGGCAAAATGATAGGTGACCCTTATGCCGCCTGCTTCCCGGCTTACCTGAAATTCTTTATAGATAAACTCCGGATACTGCTCACGGAGATCTTCATAACGCATAGCCATGACATTCTCGCTTCCTACTTGGTTCCTTTATTATAAGCTACTTCCCTCGCCGATTATGAGCTACTTGGCTGGCAGGGCGGTGCCACGACAGAGCGGTGCCTCGGTTGGCCACGGTTGGACATAAAAAAACAGCCCTTCGTCAGAGCTGTCTTCTTAAATGGTGGGGGAGGACGGATTCGAACCATCGAAATCGTAGATAACAGATTTACAGTCTGCCCCCTTTGGCCACTCGGGAACTCCCCCAAAGAGGTGTCGGATGGATAAATGGTGGGCCTTCAGGGACTCGAACCCGGGACCGATCGGTTATGAGCCGACTGCTCTGACCAACTGAGCTAAAGGCCCGCTACCGCCACTTGTCGCGCGACATGAAGAGATTATACAGATGAGATAAAATCTCGTCAAGGGAACAAAAAATTTTTTTTGAACGCCTAGAGCTGGTTTTTCGAGAAGCACTCGAAACGACCTACGAAACGAGCTACGAAACAAGCTACGAAGCAACCTAAGAAACGAGCTACGAAATGATTCGGTGCCTCCAAGGACCTAGCAAGACTTTTTTAACCTCGCCTTCTCTTTCCCGCAAAACGTTATACTGTCGCTAACCTAAGCATTCGGAGGCACGTTCTATGATACGTTTTGTCACAGAAGCGGATACCACAGCGATTCTCTCTATCTATTCAAACTACATTGCCACGCCCATTACATTTGAATATTCGCTGCCGACACAAGGAGAATTTGCCGAAAGAATTTCTGTGATCAGTCAAGAATATCCCTATCTCGTCTATGAAGAGGATGGGAAAATTCTAGCCTATGCGTATGCACATCGTCACATGGAACGAGAGGCTTACCAATGGAATGCGGAGCTGTCGGTCTATTTGGCTCCTGCGGTCCGCAGAAAAGGAATTGGCAGTAAGCTCTACGCGGCACTGCTTACCCTCCTCAAGGAGCAGAACATTCACGCGGCTTATGCCTGCATTACGTTACCCAATGAAGGCAGCATTCGCCTTCATGAACGCATGGGTTTCACAGAAGTCGGCTTATACCCATCTGCCGGCTACAAGTGCGGCTCTTGGTATGACGTTTGCTGGTACCGGAAACCCTTACGAGAGTATGAGGAGAACCCGGCGCCATTCTTGCCGATCCACGAGCTCTCCTCAAACAAATGCCAAGCGATTCTGCGCGAAGCGTTTCTCAGTGAAGCGGCAAGTGAAACAGAAAGTGAAACAGAAATTGAAGCGGCAAGTGAAACAGAAAGCGAAGCGGCAAATCATATAAACAACTGAGCTTATCTCGGAACGACACTAGCTACGGGCCACCTGAGCTGTCCTACCTCAACCATCGCACCTCGGGCTGGGTTTGCATTTTTCTGGTACTAAGCCTCTCGCGAAGCACACCAGCGAAAACCTCGTGACCATGTGAAATCTCCCCGGTCATCAGGTCATGAAGGATCTCCACGGTTTTATACGCTATTTTTTCGGCCGGCTGTTCCATTGACGTGAGCGTAGGGTTACTGAATTGGCAAAGGTCAATTCCGTCATAGCCGGCGATCGAAACATCCTCCGGAACTCGGAGCCCCGCGTCGGTAAGCGCTTTCATCGCTCCAATCGCCAGTGTATCCGAAGCGGCAAACACCGCCGTAAAATTAGTTCTGACCGCCAGCAGGCGAGCCATGGCCTCATAGCCATTGATGTAAGAATAGTAGTAATCGGATTCCTCCACCCGGACAACTTCAGCCGTAACTTCATAGGGTGCCTCTGTCACAGCTTCAAGGAACCCTTGCTCTCGCATGGCACTGACCGAATAACGCGCTCTAGGCGTTGCCAAATAGATCAGATTCCGGTGACCCAAGCCAAGCAAATAATCTGTCATCCGTTTACTCTCGGCAATATCATCGACCGAAACATAATTCAGGTTCCGAGTCTCTTCATTATGAGACAGATCCACCGTGCAAAGGACATAGGGACAATGTAAAGACTCCAGTTTACGCAGAGAATCCGCCTGGTGGCCACCCATAAAAATAATGCCGCTGAGCTTTTTCTCAATCACCAAGGCCCGCCCTTGATCATACTCATTTTCCTGTTCGTTAACGCTGTTAAGCAGAAAATTGTAGCCCAGTTCCTGCAAGCGCTTCTGGATCCCGGCAATAATCGGGAAAAAGAAAGGGTTCATAATTCCCTTGATTATGACAGCGACCGTATTGGAATACGTGCTCTTCAGGTTGCGCGCGGAAGTGTTCGGCACGTAGCCATATTCATCAATGACAGCAAGAACCTTCGCTCGAGTCTCATCCGAAACATTCGGATGATTATTCAAGACACGGGAAACCGTGCCAACACCCACACCGGAAAGTTGCGCAATATCTTTTACAGTTAAAGTTCTGTTACCGGCAATTTCGTCCGGGATTTTCTTATATTCTGCCATAGATTTTCGTCTTTCGAGCTAACAAAGCCGCCCAGGAAGGACCTTCCAAATCGCTTTCCGCCATTCTCCAGCCCCAATTCGTACCAACGGTCGAGGGTGTGTTAATCCTCGCCTCATTCCCCAGAAACATCAGATCATAAAGTGGTGTAACACACAGATCCGAAACCGAGGAGAAGCTGAGAGTAAGCAGCATATCGCATACCTTAACGTCTGACGTCTCCTCTATCCCGATATAGTCATAGAGGCGTGCTTTGTCCAAACGATTCAAACTTCTATACCAGCCGAGGAGTGGCTCATTATCATGCGTTCCCGTATAGACAACCGAATTAGGCACATAGGTATAAGGCAAATAATTCCCCTCTTCCCGCGAGTCAAACGCAAACTCAATAATTTTCATCCCCGGATACCCGGTTTGCGCCAAGAGCTCACGAACTTCCGGTGTCAAATACCCAAGGTCTTCCGCAATAATTCGCCGGCTGCCATCAGGGTCCAGCGCATCAAAAAACTTGCGCCCCGGCCCCTTCACCCAGCTTCCTTCCAGGGCAGAGGTCGCCTCCGCCGGAATCTGATAAAACGATTCAATTCCGCGGAAATGGTCAATCCTGACCGCATCATAAAGCTCGAAACAATACGCCAGCCTGGCCTTCCACCACTTGTACCCTTCAGCCTCGTGAACTTCCCATTTATAAATCGGATTCCCCCAGAGCTGCCCCAGCGGCGAAAAAGAATCCGGCGGGCATCCCGAAACCATAATGCCTTGTCCGTCAGCCGCCACATCAAATAAATGCCTATTCGCCCAAACATCCGCACTGTCATTCGCAGCATAGATCGGAAGGTCTCCAATAATTTCCACCTTTCGCTCGTTCGCGTACGCCTTCAGTGCCCGCCATTCACGCTGAAATTCGAACTGAGCCCAAATGTGGAAATGATATTCTTGAGGAGAAGTCTCTATAACTTCGGCCAAAGCCGCCCCCTCCCTATCCCGCAATCGTTCCGGCCAGAGCGTCCAAGGGAGTCCCCCCTGCATCTCCTTAATCGTCATAAATAGAGCATAGTCTTGAAGCCATGTTTCTTCTCTTCGGATAAAAGCATGTAACGAAGCATCCGCCGTATACCGCGAAAATGCCAAACGTAAAAGTTTATTTCGCTCCTGAAACAAACGTCCATAATCAATCGGCGGACTATCACTGAAACGGTCATAGTAATCAGCAACTTCATCCGTCTGAAGTAAGCCCTGTTTCAAGAGTTCCTCCGGATCAATGAAGTAAAGATTACCCGCATAAGAAGAAAAAGACTGGTAAGGCGAATCTCCGAAGCCCGTCGTGCCCAAAGGCAAAATCTGCCACCACTTCTGAGCGGCCTCAGCCAATAAATCAATAAATTGACGAGCCTGGCTCGAAAAACAGCCAATCCCACCAGGTCCCGGCAAAGAAAAAACAGGCAAAAGCACCCCACTTGCCCTTGATAACCATTTCCGACCCGCCATAACACCACTCCGTCCAATTCACGAGATCTCAGTTAGCCCTCTCAAACAAGCCATCACATGCGGGTTTCGCATGTGTACGATCTCATGACATTCAAAGAGTTCAACTGTTATGGTATCGTTTCCAATCCCTTAACAGAATAGCATGTTGACGAGAAGCAATTCAAGTCCAAAAGCCCCATTACCCGGCCCTGAAGCCAACCAAAAAACAAAGTTCGCCATTTCAACTGCTTTCGCCTCATTTTTTTGTTGAAAATGCTCTATTGGTTGCGGGTAGTTTTTCGGAACATTCTTGTCATAAGTTTAAAATTAAACTAATGACAAAAAAGTTATTCCCTGACGAATCTTCCGGCGCAGCTTCTCAGCGAAATAATCGCGAAATCGTAGCGAATCGTAGCGAAATCCAAAACGCCTCTTGCTTTTCGGTTTTTCTTGGTATAACATAAGTAACGTTCTCGCGGACATGGCGGAATTGGCAGACGCGCTAGTTTCAGGTATTAGTGAGGAGACTCATGCAGGTTCAAGTCCTGTTGTCCGCACCAGAAGATTTCAAGCCCAAGACTCAAGGAAACTTGTCTTGGGCTTGATTCATTTAAGGCAAACTTTCCAAGCTATCCAAGCTTACTGAGCTTGCCTTAATCCGACAAAAAACCGTCAACCATCCGAGTTCTCACGCTTGTACTCCAGAATATCCCCGGGCTGACAATCAAGGACATCGCAGATTGCCTCAAGTGTCGAGAAGCGGATGGCGCTGATCTTTCCGGTTTTAATCTTCGACAGATTGACGTTACTTACCCCGACCCTAGCCGAAAGCTCATTCAGAGACATCTTTCGATCAGCCATGACTCGATCAAGTCGTAAAATAATTGCCATATCGCCACCCCCTTACAAGGTCTCGTCAGAGAGCTGCTGCAATTCTTCACCATACTCAAAAATGTAGGAGACTAAGAACAACACGGCGGCCACGATAAAAAACGTCAAATCTAGGCTAATCCCGGTATTAATAAAACGGGTCTCCACATGTAAATAACGGATAATGAGTGCCTTCCCCCGTTCGTAAGCAGCTGGTAAATCACAGCATAAAGCACGGAAACCCAGGCAAGTTTCTTAATTTCTTGACTGCACATTTTTTCAAAGGGGTGGCCTTCTTTCATCGGCTGCAAGATACTTCGGATGATGGAAATACTGTACAGAATAAAGGCAGAGAAAACCACATTCAAGACAGAAACCATCCCCCAAACGACCGCGTAATCATTCCCGGAAAATTGATCAGCCGTCAAGATAAAATCCCCCAAGATGATATTCAGATCAAGACTCGCAAATGTTTCTCTTCCCAGACCAAACGCGAGTAATTGCCAAATACTTAGAATAGCCATTGCCGCAGCAACAATTACAAGAATCCAAAATAAAATTCTAAAAAATGTATCAAGCTTTCCCGCTGTTTTACGAAGTTTTTCCATCGTGCAATCTCTCCGATCATTCATTCAGACAACCAACCAACCAATCAACCAACCAACCAACCAACCAACCAACCAACCAACCAACCAACCAACCAACCAATCAATCAATCAATCAATCAATCAATCGTACAGTCGTTTATTCAGCAAACAGTAAGGGACCCGTAAAATCGAAGCTCTCCTGCCAAACCGGGTCAATCCGGTCAAGGATCAGCGCCCTGGCCAATCCGGATTCATAGTACCAATCTTGAATACCAATACTGATTCTACTATTCTCTTCCGTATTCAACCGCTGATATTGCGGGCTTTCGCGCGGGTCGTACGGCATGCTCAGCATTTCAACATAAAAGGCTGTCCCCTCCAGCATCTCCATCTGGGTGAACCACTGCTCATAGGCAAGATAGTCTCCTTCACTGAGGTGTGCTCGCTCGTACGTTTGCCTGGCCTGGTGCGCCGTCTCATAGGTCACAAATTCACTTTGATTCTCCAAGTAATCATAGGCACTTTGAAGTTCCTGATTCCAGAGTTCGTTGTATTCAGGCAGGTCCGCCAGTGTCTGGCGAGAACTCTCGACAGAGTCAAAATCCAGCTCGTTCTCAGCCAAAAATCCACCACCCATTTCCGCCATTTGATACGCATGGAAGCCCTCATGGACCAGCACAGATACATATGCATCGTAGGCAAATTCCGGAGCCAAGTTCGCAAGCGGATCATACATAGCGCGCGATGGCTCGTAAGGCAGTACATGCAGCGTAGGAACCCCCTCAACCACCGTAGCCGTGTACGCCAGCACATCCAGCGTCGCCTCCCGATAAACCGGCTCTCCCCCGTCCCGCAAGAAGAGTTCCCCTTCCCCATCCCGGATCGCAAATTGCACCTCACTCAGTTGATAGTTTGGCCAAAGCCGCCTTTCACTACGTTCGATCGCATCTTCTAGTGCTTGCTGGGTGGTCAGATCCACTCGGTGGGTAGAAAAATTGGTACCTAGTACTAGGACGGCGAGACCAAGAGTAAACACAGCTACCTTCTGAACTCTCTTCTCCTTTGGCCGCAAACGTGTCGCAGCCAGAGCAAGCATGAAAATCAGATAAGCCAAAGGGAGCACGAACCGCTCCGGACCAATTGCAATCGTGGAAACGAGGTCTTTGGCCAAATATGCGACTAGGTTAAGCGGTGGGGCGATGAGCACCAGAACCCGTCCGATGAATGCGATGGCACCGCCCATATTGCCGGTGATGATATAGAGAATGCCCCGAACAATGCCCAGGAATGCGAGCAGAAACATCAGGATAAAACCAACCCATCGTGGCCAGGTCGTGCGTAGAAAGAAAGCCAGAAGCGCGAGGATCAGGACACTGAGCAAGAAGAGCACCGCACCCGGTAAAATATCTGCGATACGAGAAGTTTCCTTGAGAAGCGAAAAGACCAGCATCCCGAGCTGCCCCAAGAAACCACAAAGCAAAGCCTCTACCAGATACGAGCCCAAACGCCTACGTTGATCGGCTGGCGCAAGATCCTTGCGTGTACCGAAATGCTTCCCCGCTAAGACCATGAGTATTAGGCCAAGGGGAAGAGGCATGACCATCCAGAAGAAGCCATACCGCCCGACATACTCCTCTGCTGCAATTGGACTTGCTACGGCAAGCCATGTTAGCCCAATACCCAGCAGAGTCGTCATCACGAAAATCCATTGATTTCGAATCTTGATCACTCTGATCACCTCCCTATCATTCTAGGGTGATCATAGCGACTGCCTTAATTCTTGTCAACTATTTTTTAATGTTTGTCATTAAATCTTTAATTCAGTGCATTAACACCGTCAAACGGAAATGCCCACCGAAAGCCCTTAAAAATCATTCGCCCCGACCATTGCATTCAAGTCACTTTGCAGAATCGCGATGTTCACAATTTGCAGCTGGAAAATAGCCAAGATCAAATAGAGGACACCGTTATCTTTGTTCGTGAGACGTTTCATGCGGTTACTGCCGATCATGTACCACCAGTACAGACCATAAATTCCGCAGGTGATGATCGTCAGAAGGACAACCATTCCGCCACGTGACTCTTCGCCGGCCAGTGCAGCACTATCGTTCTCAACTTGGTACAGCCAGATAAAGTAGTAAATGCCGCAAGTCACCAAGCTCAAAATAATTGCCAAGGCGACATTTCGCCCTTGCACAGGAGGCTGGTATTGTTGCTGACCATACTGTGTGTTCTGGTTACTTCCCTGCTGATCATTTCCTTGATAGGTATACTGTTGTTGGTAGGAGTACCCTTGTTGCGCGTTCTGTTGTTGGTCATACCCTTGCTGAGCGTTCTGCTGGGGGTTGCCCTGGTTGTAGCCCTGGTTGTAGCTCTGGTTGCCCGTGGCCGGTCCTTGTGAGGAAGCATAATTCTGATACTGGGCAGAAGACGGATAGCCCGAATGATTCGCGTAGCCTTGCGCTTGCTCATTGGCCTTATTCGCTTCAGATCCCGCTTGATCAGTCGATCCGCTTTCTTGTGTATAGGCAGCCTTTGATTCATTGCCCAAAGCCGCCGCACCCGCCTCAGGTGCTTGGTCTACAGGGTTCTCTGATGTTGGGGCTCCTGCCTCATTCGCTGTGACTTCTGCTCCGCTGTAATGAACAGGCTGTCCACAGTTACTGCAAACATCAGCCGTGTCATCTAATTTACTTCCGCAATTCGTGCAAAATTTCATGGTCTTCACCCCTTTACTCCCCTGCCTATGCTTAGGCCCGGGTTATGAATCTTCTCCACAAGTATAACTGATTAAAGTAAAAAAGCACTTGATTTAACGGAATTTTAGTATTTTAGTATTTTGGGATGAATTTGCAGGGATTCTCCTCGACAATAATGTGGTAAAGTGAACCATACATTGAACGGGAAGAGAACAATAGGGTACTTTGGCCAGAAATAACGATCATCATACCATCAGGGTAGGCGCCAGACAGTTAGTAGAGTCTGTGCACAGGACAGGCGGATTAAGTGTCCTTACCTATCACCAACTCTCCGGGCAAACCGGTACAAGAACGCACCAGGCCTTTGCCTCTCTCCTGCGTTCAGAATATCTCCATTATGATGTCCAGAAAGAATATCCACTCAAGTATATCTGGCACACGGCGGCAGGAGCTGACAGAACCGGTGGCACCCAGGTGATTTCGGGCCTCGAAATTAACGGGCGAGCGGATGTTTTGCTTACCCCGGCCGAGGATCCGAGGGTGGTGAGTTTCGCGCACTTTGCCAATGAACCGGAAACAAGTTTTGTGATTGAAGTGAAGACGGTTGCGGGTCCCCTGGAGCAAGTGCCTCAAGAAGGCGAAGCGATCCATTGGCATCAGGCGATGCTTTACACGTACCTTTATTGGGCAGAGCAAGAAGCGCTTGACCAAGAAATACCGGAATTGATTCCCTATGCATTGGCTTATGTCTCCGCGGAAACGCTGGAAGCGGCTTTCAAAGTCAGAGAAATCACCTGGCCGGAGCTGGAAGCCTGGTTCAACGGGACTTGCGAAGCTTATCTGGCGCAAGCCGTGCGCCTGAGCGATTGGCTTCGGGAGCGAGACGCCTCCATTCAGGAAATGACCTTCCCCTATTCCCAATTGAGGCCAGGGCAAGAAGAGCTCATTTCACGTGTCGAAGAGAGTATTCTCAGGCGGACACCGCTGATCGCCCAAGCGCCAACAGGTACCGGCAAAACGATGTCAACCTTGTTTCCGGCCATCAAACAATTGACGAATCCGGAATTTGACCATATTTTCTATTTGACTGCCAAGACCTCTACCCGCCGGGTTGCCGAACAGGCCCTCCGGGATCTTCGCAGTGAGTCGAACCTTCACCTTCGTTCCATCACCTTGCGCGCGAAGGAATCCATGTGTCTTTGCCCTGAACTTTACTGTGACACGGCGCTTTGCCCCTACGCCACCAGTTATTATGATCACTTGCCGGACGCGATGCGCGAATTAATGCCGGTCCCTGAGTTAAGCCCTGAATTACTGATGGCGGCAGGAGAGAAGCACAAGGTTTGCCCTTTCGAGCTGAGTTTGGATATGGCTCTGGCTTGCGATGTGATCATCGGCGATTATAACCATGCTTTCGATCCGAAAGTCCAACTGATCCGTTTCTTCGCACCGGACACAGGGCAACAGATCCTGCTCGTTGACGAGGCACATAATCTGGTGGACCGCTCACGTGAAATGTACTCGGCCACCCTCGAGAGTCAGGAATTTTTCGTTTTACAGTCGCTCTTTCCGAATGAGAACATGTATGCCGCACGCATAAACGGAGCCGTCTGCGAGTACTTCAGCAAACTTCAAGCTTCCATGGAAAAAGGTGAACCCGCTTGGGATCAGCTGGAAACTGCTCCGGAGGGGCAGACCATGCGTGTTCTCCAAGATGAGAACTTCCGCGCAAGCAATATGCCGCCACGCCAACTTGCTGAGCTCCTCGTGCCTTGGGTTCAACATATGCGTGAGCAAATTGAAAATTTCCAGGACAGCCGTCAGAGACGCAAACTCATTGAAATGATCGCACAAGCCAAGTTCTTCCTGCGGGTTGTCGATGAATATTGGTCATCCGCGTACATAGCTGCAGCCAGGACGACCAAGCAAGGGCTCGCGATCCGCTTGATCTGTTTGGACGTTTCGGAGAAACTCAGCGAAACGTATATGAACCGGCATGCCGCGGTCTTTTTCTCCGCTACGCTCAGTCCGATTTCGTATTTCAGCATCAATTTCTGCGGTCGTAAACCGGATAATCGGCCGGACACCCTGCAGCTCCCCTCCCCTTTCCCGCCGGAAAATTTGCAAGTGCTGGTGGCTAGTTTCCTCCCAACTACGTATAGAAAGAGAGAGGAGTCGAAGGCGGCTTTGGCCAAAGCCATCGCTCTAGCCATACTTCTGAAGAAAGGGCAGCAGTTCGTCTTCTTCCCTTCGTTCGCGTACTTGGAAATGGTCATGCCGCTGCTGCAGAAGATGCTGGCGGGGCAGGATATTCGTTGGCAAGTCCAGACGAGGTCGATGAATCAGAAGGCCAGGGCGCAGTTTCTGGAGGCCTTTGACCACCCGGAGCGGGGTGAAACGGTGATTGGCGTGGCGGTCCTCGGAGGGATTTTCGGGGAAGGCATTGACCTTGTGGGGGATAAATTGACCGGGGTGAGCATCGTGGGCGTGGGCCTGCCGCAACTAAGTCCTGAACGGAACATCATGAGGGAGTATTATGACGAAATGTACCAGGGTGGCTTCCTCTTTGCCTACCTCTACCCGGGGTTTAACAAGGTTCTGCAGGCAGCGGGCAGATTGATCCGTTCTGAAGAGGATACCGGGTTCTTGCTGCTCTTGGATGAGCGCTATGGCACCCGTGCCTACCGCGAGTTATTCCCGGAGGAATGGATTGTGGAGGAAGTTAAGGACCTTCGCCAGTTGAAGGATCGCTTGACGGATCATTCACAGGATCAGTCACAGGATCCGCCGACGGCAGCGCAAAATCCTTGAAAATACTGAACTTATCATAATTTTTGTCTAATCTGGCGCCCACAAAGCGCAGCGTGAACTGCCCCAATTCATCGATCACTGCGGGGCTTAGCTGCAAGGTGTACGTCCGCTCAATGGGACAGTCCGCGAGGTAGCGAAGAGCGGTTAGAAGAGGCCGGCTAACCTTGCCGATTTCTGCAGTGAAATCTTGACTCTTGCGCAAACCATGTTCTCTGTCGTACACCTGCCCATTATGGAAATCGAAATAGGTGAAGCCTTCTTCTTCAATCGGTTGACCGCAAGTTCTGCAAGTATAAAGTTGCGGCAGATAGCCCAGACTGTTCATCATTTTCATTTCGGCAAGCCAGGTGAGTAAATAGGTGTCCTTCTCCCCGCGGTCCAGTTCATAGCACGCTCTCACAAAAAGCTCGTAGAGAGGTTCCGAGTCTTGCCTTTCATGCGTGTTATCCAGGATGATTTCGGCGAGTTGAGAGGCGGCCGTCAGTTTCAGTACGTCCTTTTGCAGGCCGGGAAACGCGTAGACACTCCAGACCTCGTTGAGTGAGTAGTGACCCTTATTCTCAAAGAGTTCGAAATCGGCGAAAGAAAACAGTTGGCACCGGCTGCCGAGCTTGCTCTTGCCGGAACGGATTCTCCTCGCGTAGACGGAGAGAATTCCGTGCTCTTTGGTCAGCACAGAGAGGTAGCGGTCGTAGTCTTTCACATTGGTAAGGCGCAGGATGATGCCTCTGATCTTGACATGCCCCATACGCTACATAATATCTTCGGCGGAAGGGCCGGCTTTGCCTTTTACATAGCCCAGCTGGTTTAAAATCTCATCTTTGTTTTGCCAATCCGGTCTGACTTTGACATGGAGTTCCAAGTAGACTTTGCAGCCCAAGAGCTCCTCTAATTTGATTCTGGCAGCCGTGCCGATGCGCTTGAGGCTCTGACCCTTTTTCCCGATGATCATCCCCTTGTGGGAGTCCTTCTCCGTAATGATCGAGGCTAGAATTCGTACGAGTCGGCGTTCGCCGGATTCGTCCATTTCTTCTTTGAAAGAGTCAATCTCAACGGCAGCAGCGTACGGAATTTCTTGGTGCATGTAGTGGAGGATTTGTTCGCGGATGTATTCGGCGGCCAAAGCCCTCTCCGTCTGGTCTGTATAGGAATCCTCGTGGTAGTAGCGCGGTCCTTCAGGCAGCAATTCACGGATCTTCGCAAGGAGCAGATCGATATTGTCATTGGCGGTTGCCGAGATTGGGATGATGTCAGCGAAGTCATAGAAGGCGGCGTAGCGTGAGATGACGGGGAGAAGGCTTTCTTTGGCCAAAGCATCCGTTTTCGTCAGCAGGAGGATTAAAGGGATGCCAAATTCAGCGGCTTTCTTCGTACAGGCTTTTTCCACTTCGCTGATGAAGCCCTTTTCCGGGTCGACCAGAAGGAGCCCGACATCGGCGTCCTGGAGCGCAAACCAAGCGGAATCCGTCATGTAGCGGTCCAGCTTGTTACTGGACCTATGGATGCCCGGCGTGTCGATGAAAATGATTTGGCTCGTGCCGTCGTCCAACACCGTGCGAATATTGTGGCGGGTGGTCTGCGCCTTGGGCGTGACAATCGCCAATTCGTCACCCGACAGGCGATTCAAGAGTGTTGATTTCCCTGCATTAGGCCGCCCGACAATGGCGACGAAACCGGATTTGAAGCCTTCCGGCAGGTTCTGGTCTGCTATGGCGAAGTCGCCAAGTGGGAGACTTCCTTCCGTTCCGTCTCTTGTGATGCCCAATTCGTTCAGGATTTCTTCTTGGATCCCAAACATTTTCGCTTCCTGAGCTTCGCCCTCTTCATGGTCGTAACCTAGAAGATGCAACATGCCGTGAAGCGCCAAGAAGGTCAGCTCGCGCAAGAAACTGTGACCATATGCCTCCGCCTGTGCTTGGGCACGCGGTGCGCAAATCACGATATCGCCCAGCTCAAGGATGTAGGTGACTTCGGTTTCAGAATCGGATTCGGACTCGGACTCGGATTCGGAATCCGATTCGGAATCCGATTCTTCTTCCGGATAGAAATCGGCTTCGGTGAGCGGTTTCAGGAGTTCTCCATCCTCCATTTCCAAGAGAGGAAAGGAGAGAACATCCGTGACCTTCGCGATGCCGCGGGTCTCACGGTTCGTTTCACGCATGACCTTCTCATTCACGAAGGTAACTGAAACGGAGGGCTTGAAGGGGGTTTCTGCGGCTTTGGCCAGAGAATTACGCTCATAAGCTAAACGGAGAGCTGCCTCGATTGCCTCGTAAGACGACTCAACCGGAAATTTATTTTGACGATTCAGAAACTGGACTTGCATCCGGATATTTTATCCTTTCATGGAACTGTCCTGCGTAAACTTGCAGGAACGCTTGAATGATCTCTTCGACATCGTGGAAAGACAAGCCGGAATTCACCAGTTGATCTTGATCCACTTTCTGCCGCACCAACTTGCGGATATAGACTTCCGCTTCATCAAGGTGGGTGATCCCGGAGGAACGCATGGCTGCCTCGGTTGTGTCGGCCAACATGAAAATTCCGGTCTCCCGATTCATCGGAATGGTGCCGGGGTAGGTGTAATCCTTGGGATCCGGCGCCGGCAGATCCTTTGCCTTAGCCTCAGCTTGCGCCTGACTGTAGAAATAGGACATGACGGTTGTGCCATGGTGCGAGATGGTGAAGTTGATAATTTCCTGGGGGAGCCGATAGCGGCGGCCCAGTTCTTCCCCATACGTCACGTGGCGCAAGATCACCCGGACACTCTCTTCTGTGGTAAGTAAGGAATGGGGGTTGAAGCCTTTTTGATTCTCTGTGTACATCTGGGGATTCCAGGTCTTCCCGATATCATGGTAATATGCACCGACCCGAACCAGAAGTGCGTTCGCCCCGATCCTCTCGGCCGCGGTTTCCGCGAGATTCGCAATCATCATGGAGTGCTGGTAGGTTCCGGGTGCTTCAAGAAAGAGTTTGCGGAGAAGCGGCGCACTGGGGTCTGAAAGATTAATGAGTTTCACCGGGGACACGGAGCTGATGAGCATTTCGTAGATCGGTGAGAGCCCGACGGCCAGAATTGCGGAGATTGCCGCATTGGCCGTAACCATACCCGCCGATTGCAGCATGACCGCAGTACTTGTTTGCGTCATGGTCGAATAAATGACGGAGGAAGCGAAGGCCACCAACGTGGTGCCGATAATCAACATGACATAGTTGCGGTTCTTCGTCTGGGTGGCGGCAATCAGTGCGGCTGCCCAGGAACCCATAATGCCGACAAATAAATACTGCGGATTGAGCGAGGTGATGGGATAGAGCAGCAGAATAATCATGGAGGTGATGACCAGCGATGTGCGAAGACCAAAGTACGTGCTGAGCACAATTGCCAGGAAGTAGACCGGAATGAGCAGTGGCGAGAAGCGACTCACATAGGCGGAGGCTAAGATCACCAACGTAATCGTGATCAGTGCGACAATCCAATCCGTTTGATTGCGCATTTGGTGTTTCTCATAGTAGCGGAAATAGATCCAGAGGATCGCGATCACGAGTAAATACAAGGCGACCAGCGGCACGAGGATTCGCCAGGTGACTTCACCGGTATCCACCAGGTCCAGGTCTTCCAGCTTCTGGAAGGCGACTTCTGTCAGAGGCTCGCCGGCGGAGGCAATGAGGCTTCCCGCAGGAATCAGAATGGGATTCGCCCGAACTTGGGCGATCACAGCATCGCGGGCTGCCTGGGTCGCGTTTTGGTCATAGGTCATATTGGGCTGAAGCAAAACCCTGAGGAAGGTTCCGATCATGCCCAGTTCATTCTTGTAAAACTCATTCGTCGAAACGGTTTCATTGACCTTCGTTGTGATGGACAATAACAAGGAAAAGGAATCATGTTCGCCGGCCATGATGCTGCGGCTGATGTTCATTGCATGGGTTCGGAATGCTTGGTACACAGAATCGCTGAACGCCAGCACCGTTGTGATATCTTGGCTGTTTAGTTGAAGGCCGCGGTCGGTTTCCAGCGCTTGCGCAATCCTAGCTCCCTCCGAATTGAGTTCCTCTTGTGACGGAACCAGTCTGCGGGTAGGTTCAGAGGCAGACCCGTTTGGTGTTGTGGTGCCGGCAGCGCCCGTTGTGGTTGCGGCAGGTTCGGTCGCCGGTGTTTCTCCGACATATAATCTCTCTCTAGTTGTGTCTAATTCTGTGAAGAAGTTCTCCAAACCAGTGAGACTTTCGGAAGAAATCCGCTCCGAGCGCACCATGACATCCTGAACCAGTGCGGCCTGGTCAGCGGCGCGTTTTTCGGTCGCAACACGATCAACAATGGCACGGTTCGAAATAATGTCCTGCGGAACCGGCTCGCCGACTTGGATCGTCAAACGATTAGGCACAGCCGCTTGGTACAAGACAAAAATAATCGCCGCGGAGAGCAGCAGCATACCCGCTACTGAAGTGATTCGTCTTACTAGGTTTCCCTGAGTCACCGGTTCCCCTTTCTGACCGCTCCACCGGCTCCGCCGGAATGTCTGGGGTCGGAACCTGAATGTCTGGGGTCGGAACCTGAACGTCGGGGGTCGGAAGCCGAACGTCTGGAGCTTCCTTTATCCTTATCACGTTTCTCGTAGGCTCTGATGATGCGCTGGACGATGGGGTTCCTCACAACATCCTTCGCTGTAAGCTCGACAAAAGAAAGCCCCTCCACCCCTCGAAGAATTTGTCTTGCCTCGATGAGGCCGGAACGAGTGGTTCTGGGTAAATCAATCTGTGTGACGTCACCGGTCACCACGACTCTCGAATCGAAACCGATACGGGTCAAAAACATCTTCATCTGTTCCGGGGTGGTATTTTGAGCTTCATCGAGAATGATCCAGGCATTGTCAAGCGTCCGGCCGCGCATATAGGCCAAAGGCGAAACCTCGATGAGGTTCTTCTCCATATTCTTCAAATAGGTTTCCGTCCCCATTAGATCCTGCAGAGCGTCATAGAGAGGTCTCATATAAGGGTCGACCTTGTTCTGGAGATCTCCCGGCAGGAAACCTAAGCGCTCACCGGCTTCGACTGCGGGACGTGTCAAAATGATGCGGTCCACCTCGTGTTTACGGAAGGCCTGCACAGCCATGGCAACAGCCAAGTAGGTCTTGCCGGTTCCGGCGGGTCCCACGGCAAAGGTAACCTCATGTTTACGCATCTCTGAGACATAGTGGGATTGTCCGGAGGTCTTCGACATGACCGGTTTCCCCTTCGCATTGAGACAGATCCAACCGGGGTGGAAACCGCTGAACTCCGGTTGGTCCCCGCTGCCGGCCATTTCGGTTAGGTACGCGGACAATTGATTCGTGATCGGGATATTGTCTTTACTTAAGTTTGTGAGTTTCTCAATAATGCTGACGGCCTTCTCCAAGTCGGTTCCTGCCTCATCGGAGGACACTCGGATCCCGGAACGATCCGGCTCGATCACGACAGCAAGCTGTTTCTCGATCTCCTTGGCATTGCGGTTGCCGCTGCCCATGATGTCTTGGACAATCTTACTGTCATCGATCTCAATAATTCGTTCCACGTAGGTACAAATCGCTCCTTTGCAGGCTAAAACTTACAGGAAATTATAACACAGGCGCATTTATCAGGCGTAATTTCAGGGGTGATTTACGGCTTAACGGCTTTGTGCGTTCACTTATGCTTGACCTAAGCCTTTCACTTAACGCATTCACTTCGCCTTTCACCTAGCCTTTCACCTAGCCTCCCACCTAGTCTTTCACCTGTTCCAGAAGATTCTGGCGGTAAGCCGGGCTGTCCTCGGCCAACTTAGGGATTTCCACTACGGCAGGGTAATTGATTTGCACGGTGCACCCGCTCGCCTTCAGTCCATTCCAAATACCGGATTGGATTGCGTAGAAATCCTCGATTTTCTGTTTCTCGCCGATGATCCTGATTTCATAGCCGGTGGAGCTTGTAATATTGGTGCCGTTCATAATAATGTTTGGTTTCGTTCCACTCCCTGTCGGGCTGATTTCCGTAAGCGCAACCACTCTCTGGCCGTTGATGGAAATCGCATAGGCACCATTTGCTCGTAAGCTGTTCAGGATGACGATTAGTGACGAGGCTTCGACAGTCGCCTCAGGAGTCGGTGTGGCGATGTTGATGATGGCACCGGGCCCCCTGACATCAGTTAAGCCTGCATAAGTCGCGTAACGGTCCGCTTCCGCCTTGTAAAAATTCATCTGCGCATTCTCGTCGTTGCCGGCCTGAATCAGATCTTGCAGATTCTTGTTCAGATCTTCGTTTCGTTTCTGGAGCTCAATGTTTGACAGATTCAAACTCTGGATCTGATCTTGAAGGGATTCAATATCGTTGTTCCCGTAGAGATTCAGTGCCCTAAGTTCCATTAAGTTCTTCATTTGCAAAGCGACTAGGAAGCCCAAGACCACACAAGCCAGTGCAACCACCCAGGTGACTTGCACCTTCCTTCTGGATTTTTTCTTCGTTTTTTTCTGGTTCATTTGGCCTAGCCTCCCAATTTCCGTACTTGTTCGTTCACGTACACTTGATCTTGCTGTGCGGCGATATGCATGTCGGGAATCGCTTCAATCTCTATTCTAAGTCCTCGGCTTCTCATCTGATTAATGCCATTGGAAGCCTCCAGCAAACTCAGAATTTGCTCGGCATCGCAGCCGGCTTCAACCACAAAGGGATTGGACTGGTACACCCGGTTCACCAGGACCGAAGGCCCGGTACAGAGAAGCGGGCTCATCGGTGATAAGCGCTCGTTATTGACGGCGATCGCTGAAACATAATTCCGCTTAAACCAGTCCACAACATAGCGGATATCCGCGTCATGGACGATTTCCGAAGCGGTCGTCGTCTGATCATAGCGAATTCCTGCCTTGTCCTGAATGACCACTCGGACACCGGGACCGTCATAATCGGTCATTCCGGCCATAACCGTAGCCGTTTGGTAGTCATCTAAGATTTGCTGGTTTTCAGGAGAGATGCTGTTGAGGGACGCAAAATAGAGCGATCTCGTCTCATTAAATTCTCGATTAAGTTTCTGATTCTCTTCCGTCAAGGCAGTATTCGTCTTCTGTGCGGCCTCAAGCTCGCTCCGGTACTGCGCCATCTGGGCCGCGGGTTCAGTCAGCGTTTTCTCCTTCTTCGCCAGTTGAACCGCTGCGGTCGAGATGATCAGAGCCAGCGCGAGCGCGACAGCCACGAGCATGAAAATGCCCGCCTTCTTATCCTTCTCGGGGTTCGGCTCCGGCACAGTCGCAAGGTCTTCCGAAAATATCTTTTCTCCTACAGCATAGTGAAATTTGCGTCGTTTCTTCTTATTCATAGTATCTTTTCAAAGTCTCTTATTCATAGTCGGTTTCGTCCGGCCACTCAGCCGGCCAAGCGATTTCCTGACTCTCATCATAGCCTAATTTGGCCAAAGCCCCCGTGAACCACTCCGGGAGCGCAGCTTCGAAGTGCAGCTTCTCTCCGGTGATCGGGTGCGTGAAGGCGATTTCTCCGGCGTGGAGGCACTGCCCCTTAAGCCCGAAATTCTCCCGGTTCGGGGCATAGATCGGGTCAGCCAATACCGGGTGATCAATAAACTTCATATGGACTCGGATCTGATGAGTACGGCCTGTTTCCAACTTGACCCTGATGTAAGAACTCCCCTTCAGCGATTCGAGTAAACGGAAGTGGGTTCTGGCCTGACGGCCGTCCGGGGCAACTTGCATCCTCTGCCGGTTCTGCTTATCCCGGGCGATCGGGGCATCAATGAAGCCTGCCTTCTCACCGAAATGGCCGTACACAATCGCTTCATAGATCCTGACGATCTCATGCTTCTGAAGCTGTGCTCCGAGCCTGCGGTGTGCCAGGTTCGTCTTCGCTACAAGGAGAAGTCCCGAAGTGTCCTTGTCCAAGCGGTGGACGATGCCGGGTCTGTCCGCTTCATAGCCATCGGATAAGTCATCTTGGTTGTGATAGAGCAGCGCGTTAACCAGTGTGCCTGAATGGTGCCCGGCACCCGGATGAACGACCATGCCTTGCGGCTTGTTGATCACCATGAGATGCTCGTCTTCATAAACAATATCCAATTCAATGGGTTCCGCTCGCAGGGTCAGATCCGGTGCTTCCGGAAGATCAATCGAAATCCGTTGGCCTTGATAACTCTTATCCGACGCCTTCACCTTCGCGCCATCGGAGGTAACCAGACCGGACTTAAGCCACTGTTGCACTTGCGAGCGCGAATAGTCCTTCAGGCTGTCTGCAATCGCCTTATCCAGCCTAATGCCGGACTCGTTTACTTGAACCTCGAGTATCATAAATTACAGCGGCCGGACCTGATTCTTCGCTTCCCTGGCGAAGCGCTTCCGATCCTTCTCTTCACGGAAAAATAAGTAGATCAAGAGGAGCACCACACCCACTGTGATCAGGCTGTCCGCAAGATTAAACGTGGGGAAATGCCAATTCTGATAATAAAAATCTAAGAAATCAACCACGCCGCCCATCGTGTAGCGGTCAATGCCATTCCCGACCGTGCCGGCCAGAATCATGAGCAAACTCACCGGAAGGAGTGGCGGCCAGCCGCTCTTCACTAAGAGGAGAACAAGAAATACTACGGCAGCGACAGCCGAGATCAACGTCAAGACAGAGATCCCCCAAGCCTGTTGCGCCAGGAAGCTAAACGCAGCTCCGGTGTTAAAGGTGTAGCGCAGTGAGAAAAAATTCGGAATCACCTGAATTTCACCACCCGGTGCCATGAGAACGGGGTTACCCAGAACCCAGTTCTTACTTAATTGGTCCAGTGCCACCAGAGCGGCCGCTAACAATAAATAGATGATGAAACGAAAGGGTTTAATTGTTGGGACTTGTTTGCCAACCTGCGCTGCCTGTGCGTTCTTCTTCATAAAAACCTGCTATCTATACATGCTGCCGTGCGGGCAAAGGAATCTCATGCGAATCCCACTCCCCCGGAAACAATTCTTGGATTTGGATGCGTTTAATATACCTTGCAGTCCCCGTGAGGTCAATATCCAAGCAAACCGCCGAGATCCCCAAGCGACCATCAGCACAACGATATTTTGCCGGCAAGCCATCCGCCATTCGGCGAAGCGACTGGCCAACATCCATGCCAATAACGCCGTCTTGCGGCCCACACATGCCCACATCCGTCAGGTAAGCTGTGCCTCCGGGCAGAATCCTCTCATCCGCCGTCTGCACATGTGTATGCGTGCCGATGACAGCCGAAACTTTGCCATCGAAACGCCAGGCAAGTGCCTGTTTCTCCGCTGTGGCTTCCGCATGGAAATCGATAAAAACCGGTGCGTTTGCCGTTTCCAAAAATTTCTTCGTATACTCAAAAGGACAGCGGCTGCTCTTCAAAAAGACATTGCCATGGAGGCTTAGAACCTGAAGCTTCCATTCACCTCGCTCCAGCAAAACGGAAGAATTGCCGGGCCAACTCTCGGGACCGTTGGCGGGGCGGATAATTCGGGGTTCGGTCTCCACGGTCTTGGCAAGCGCCCATTGTCCCCACGCATGGTTTCCCAGCGTGATGCAATCCGCTCCGGCGTCCAGTAATTGCCGAGCCTGGTGAGGGGTCATGCCCCGCCCTTCTGCGGCATTTTCACCATTCACAATATAAAAATCCGCGAATTCTTGTTCCTTGAGCGATTTGAACCAGTGACATACGACCAGTAAGGCTCTGTTTCCGACAACATCGCCGGCAAAGAGAATTCTCATGCCTGACTCCTTTCGCTTAAGAATACTTCGTTCTGTTTATTTTACCAGAAAAATAACTCCGAACTCAAAAAAAGCCGGAGAATCTCACAATTCTCCGGCTCTTATTTACCGTGCCAGTCCCGTTGCTCTAGTTTCACGGATCATGTTGACCTTGATTTGCCCCGGATAATTGAGTTCTTCCTCAATTTTCTTAGCAATTTCATAAGCCTTAAGCTGCATCTCTGCATCACTTACCTTATCCGGTTGTACTATTACACGTATTTCACGTCCGGCCTGGATCGCATAACTCTTCTCGACACCGTCGAAACTGTTTGCAATATCTTCCAGAGCCTGGATGCGCTTGACATAGGATTCAATATTCTCACGGCGGGCGCCGGGTCTTGCCGCAGATAAGGCATCCGCAGCCGCGACCAGTACTGAGATTGGGGAATTAGGTTCAACATCGCCGTGGTGCGACCCGATTGCATTAATAACAACCGGATCTTCCTTGTATTTCTTGGCAATTTCAATCCCTAAATCAATGTGCGAACCTTCGAATTCGAAGTCACAGGCCTTCCCGATGTCATGCAGCAATCCCGCGCGTTTAGCGAGTTGGACATCAAGTCCCAGTTCCGCTGCCATCATGCCCGTAAGGTCACACACTTCCAAAATGTGTTTCAAGGCATTTTGGCCGTAGCTCGTACGATATCTCATACGTCCGAGCAGGTTGACGATCTCTGTCGGAACGCCCAAAACACCTGATTCAAGAACCGCTCTCTCACCTTCCGCCTTGATCGTCTGGTCGACTTCCTTCGTAGCCTTCTCAACAGCCGATTCAATACTCGCGGGATGAATGCGTCCGTCCTGGACAAGTTTCTCCAGGGCAATCTTCGCGATTTCTCTTCTGATCGGATTGAAACATGACAAGATAACCGCCTCAGGCGTGTCATCAATGATCATATCCACACCGGTTGCTGTCTCAAAAGCCCGAATATTACGCCCCTCACGGCCGATAATTCGGCCCTTCATCTCGTCATTCGGGAGGGAGACAACAGACACCGTGTTCTCAGAGACATAATCAGAAGCGTAACGTTGTATTGATGTCACAACGATATCCTTCGCTCTAAGGTCAGCGGAATTCTTCAGTTCTTCTTCAACCTGGTTAAACCTCAGCCCCAAGTCATGTCTGTACGTCTTCTCAGCCGTTTCCAAGACCTGATCTCTGGCGTCCGTCACCGACAAACCGGAAATTCTTTCCAGTTCTTGTACCTGTTGTTGCTCAAGAGCTTCGGCATTTTGAATTTTTTCCTTCAAAGACGCCTGTTTCCTGGCAAGGTCTTCCTGCTGTGCCGCTACCTGTTCTGTTTTGCGTTCAAGATTCGCTTCCTTTTGCTCAATCTTATTACGATCCCTGGCTAGGTCGCTCTGGCGTTCACGAACATCGCGTTCCAGTTCAACCTTACTCTGATGAATTGCCTCTTTCGCCTGCAGGAGCAGCTCTCGCTTACGGCTCTCGCCGCTCTTCTCCGCGTTTGCCAGCAGTATCTCCGCTTCTTCCTGCGCTTTTGCAGTGTTTGCTTCAATAGTCTTCTGCTTCTTACTGAAACCTAATTTATAAAAGGCCCAGACAAGTAAACCGCCGCCTGCGAGGCCGATCACCAGACCAAGTAGAAAAGATTTAAAATCCATTTGGTAATCACCTCCATTATTCATTTGTCAAAATTCATGGTATCTGCAAGTAAGTCGTGGCAAGCACGCCTATCCTAAAAATACTATCACCAATTTTAGTGAACATTACTGTTATTTGCAAACAGAACTTTACCCCAAACGTGGTATCTGTTGAACGAATTTCACAGTTTCTCTGAAAATTCAACCAATCGCGTCCACGTTTGCAGGTAAATCCAGAGAAAATAAGCTTTCTTGATCGTAAGATCCAGGAATCGCCTTCTCGTTTCGATTGAGTTTTTGTATGAGCAATTCGAGATCCGAGGTCAGAGGCGCTTCTATATCAAGAAGCTCCCCCGTCACCGGATGAGCGAAGCGAAGGCGCGCGGCGTGGAGAAATTGACGGTCCAGTTCGCGGTTCAAGGCGAGTGCGGTAAAATCCCTCGCCAGAGTAGGATCAGAGAAATCTCTCCGATCCGACAGTAGATAATTCGCGCGGTTTCGACCTCTGATTTCTGAACGGACCCTGAAGGTTTGCTCCCAACCATAGAGGGTATCCCCGACCAGTGGGTGGCCTATAGCCTGACAATGAACCCGGATCTGATGAGTTCGACCGGTTTCCAAGCGGAAGGCCGCCAGGGAAGCCTCTTGTGCAGGCCAGTACGCCAATAAACGGTAATGAGTTCTTGATGGCTTACCATCCTCTCGCACCATTCGGAGGATGACACTGTCCGGTGCCCGGCCAATCGGTAAATCGATAAGCCCTTCGTCCGGTAGTTTCCCGTGAACCAAACCATAATAAACTTTCTTAATGGGAGTGATGGACAGAAGATGGTGGGCGTAGCCATTTTTGGCAATCAAGACCAGTCCGGATGTATCCATGTCCAAGCGGTTCGCCGGATGAAGAACCTGGTCGGACAGAATCGTTGTAAGCCCCCTGTCCCCGGGAAATCTGGGGTGCGTCGGCGTGTGCGGCGGTTTCCCCACCAGGGCAAACCATTCGTCTTCAAAATAGATCGGAATCGGTTCCCGTGGCTTCAAGGGTCCCGGGTGTCCGCCCTTATCTTCTAAGCGCACTTCTAAGAGCCCACCTTCCGGCACCGTGGCTCGGTTCAGAATAAATTTCCCATCCAGCGTCAAGCCGCCTTCCGTGCGAAGTCTTCGACTCAGAGCCCCGGAAATCTTAAGATTGCGCCTGAGTACCGTTTCCGCCGTTTGTCCGGCGTCTTCCTTTTTCACTAAGTACCGTAAATACATCGCTTACTTCCGCTGTCCCGGTCGCAAGAAGGGTTCCTCAATCGAAGGGCTCAGTAATTCGCCATACGCATGCACTTTGCGGAAAGTATTCCCCATCATTTCTCGTTTGCGGTAAGAGCGAAGCTCGTCCATGTCAAAATCCGCCAGAAAAAGTCCCGCTTCCTGCTCAGGTGCCAACAGAATTTCCGGATCAAGATCCGTTTCATCTTGTGCCCAGACAATCGGCGAATACGCGGCAGAGCGCCCCATACCGAGGCCCGGCGGATTCGCCATGGCTACTCCGGTCATATTTTCATAGGCTCTGGTGGCCAAAGCCCGAAGCCTCGCACCCATTCCGCTGCAGTGATTAGGTACGAGAATGAGTTCCGCACCTTGCAGCATCAGCACTCTTGCAGCCTCCGGGTATTCTCTGTCATAGCAGATCATAAGGCCCAGTTTCACGCCGTCAACTTCAGCGGTAGAGAATTTTTCGCCACTTTCCAGGCTGCCTTCCAGATCCCAGTCGCAGGTGTGAACCTTGTCATATTGAAAGACTCTTTCCCCTGCCTTGTTAAACACAATCGCAGAATTTCGCGGCGCCTCTTGACCGCGTGTAAAGGCAGTGGCAACGATGGCCAAATGCTCGCTGCGGGCAATCGTCGCTATTTCATCAAATACCGGGGAAGTCGGGTCCAGGGCCTCCGCCTGGCTTATCGGAAAATCGTAAGAAGTGAGGAAACACTCCGGCAACAAGAGCAAGTCAGACTCCATCAAGGAAGCTTCCGCGGCAAGCTCCGCCACGCGGGCTACATTTTGGGAAACATTATGAGGAACGGATCGTTCCTGAGCTAGGGCAATTCGATATAGCATGGAAAAGTCTCTTTCAGCCGTGTCTTTGCAGAAGCTGTCTGGCAAGTTCCAAAGACCGGCTGTCCTCCTTATGTCCGCTGAGAAGCCTGGCCAATTCCGCTTCTCGCTCTGTCTGGTCAAGTGATTTGACAAAGGTTCTGGTCCTCTCCTCATCACTCTCTTTATAAATCAAAAATTGTTGATCTGCAGCCGCCGCAATCTGGGCCTGATGGGTAACGCAAAGGATCTGGTGGGACCCGGCAAGCTTCCGCAATTTTCTGCCGACGACCTCCGTCGTTTCACCGCTGATCCCGGTATCAATTTCGTCGAAGACGAGAACCGGCGTCTCATCAGCCTCCGCAAGAATGACCTTGATCGCCAGCATGATTCTTGAGGCTTCACCGCCGGATGCGGTGTCGGCCAAAGGCTTCAAAGGCTCGCCGCGATTCGCGGAGAGGAGAAATTCACAGGTCTCTAAACCCTTTGCTCGAGCTCCCGACACCGGATACTCTGTGAAATGCACCTGAAACACCGCTGACGCCATGCCGAGGTCTTGCAGTTCCTGCATGATGGCTTGTGCCATCTCCTGCGCGGACTCATGCCTGGCCGCGCGCAAGGCCAGACCTCGTTTCTCTAGTACTTGCGCAAGTTGTTGCTTTCGTTCCAACAATTGATCCGCGAGCTCAGCCGCCGCCTCAATCCGCTCCAAACGGGCTTCGGCCTGGGTCAGAAACTCTAGTACCTTCTCGATCGAGCCGCCGTATTTGCGTTTCAGGCGCGTAATTGCATCCAGTCGCTGATCTGTTTCCTCCAGTTCGCCCGGCCTCGCCTCGAGGCTGTCTAAGCGTTTATATAGGTCGGAGATCAGGTCGCTGACAAGTTCAATCGCTTCACCTAGGCGAACTTCGTAATCCGCAAAATCCGTGTAGCCACTAAGCTTCATCACCTCACTGTACGCCGTAGCCAGTGAGGCTGAGGCGCCTTCCTCTTCACCTTGTCCCTGAAGAGCGGCCAAGGCATGGGAGATCCCCTCTCGGAAACGTTCACTGTTGGCCAGAAAATCCCTTCGTTTCGAGAGCTCCTCATCCTCACCAGGTCTGGGCGCGATTGTTCGGATTTCATTAATCTGATAGCGAAGCCTCTCCGTGAGGAGGTGCCGTTCTTCCGGATCCGCAAGAAGTTCTCGTTCACGCTTCGCGAGTTCCTGCCACGCTTGCCAAGCTCTCGTGTACTCTTGCTGCAGAGGCAGGATCTTTTCCCTGCCGAAGCGATCCAGGAGATGAAGATGTTTTTCCGACCGGAAGATCTGCTGACGGTCATTCTGTCCATGAATATCCGCCAGAGTCTCCCCAATCCTTTTCAGGAGCGACAAGGGCACAATCCTGGCATTGACGCGGCAAAGATTGCGTCCGTTCTGGCGGATTTCTCTGCCTAAAATCAGCTGGTCTTCAGAATCATCCATCAAGGATAAGACCTCTTCGTCCTCTTGGAAATATTGCCTTACCTCACCGAAAACCGCTTCCACCAGCGCTCGGTCAGCCCCTTGCCTGATGAGGTCCCGGCTGACGGGCTGCCCTGTAATCGCGCCGATCGCACCAAGAAGGAGGGATTTACCCGCTCCCGTTTCACCCGTAATCACTTGGAAACCGGGACCCATGTCGAGGGACGCGTGTTCAATCAACGCCAGCTGGTCAATTTCGAGATGCAAAAGCATGATATTCTTCTACCCTCTCTTGGCAATGCCGGAAAACTGCATCAGTTCCCGTTCAAGTCCGGTAATATCCGCATCTGCGGTAGCCGCAATGAAAATCGTATCATCGCCTGCAATCGTACCGGCGATTTCCAAAATATTCATGGCGTCGATCGCGGAGGCGCAAGCAGGTGCCATGCCGGGCAAAGTATGGACAATAATGAGATTCCCGGTGACAATGCTGCTGAGTACAGCCTCACCGAAGACCTTCAACAGGCGGTCTGTGCCGGGGTCATTAATCGTTTTCAGTGCAACGAATTTCTGCTTGCCATCTGCGGTGTTGGCTTTGATAATGTTGAGCTCTTTGATGTCTCGGGAAACGGTTGCCTGCGTAATCGAAAGATTTTCGTCTTCCAGCTTGCGGACAAGTTCCTCTTGCGTTGCAATTTCATTGCGACCGATGATCTCGAGAATTTTGTGATGTCTGGCCTGTTTGCTAATCTTCATCTTGCTTTCCCTCTGGCGTTGATCTTATCCGGGAGTCTGCGGAAGAATTCATAATCTTCCAAGTTGGCGAGCCTCATAGGACGCTCGGCTCTTCTGATGACGACTCGATCGGCCGGGCTGATATTCAGAACAGAGCGGCCGTCAACGGTAATCTGCGGATAAAAAGGATAATCCGGTTCGATCCCCAATTCAACCGTATTTGACGGATCAATCACGTAACTGCGGTTATGAAGCGTATGAGGGCTGATCGGAGTCAGCAACATGAGTTCCAGTTGAGGATGGATGATGGGCCCGCCGCATGCCAACGCGTAGCCGGTCGAACCGGTAGGCCCCGCCACGATCAGACCATCACTGGGAATCGTTTCAATTTTCGTGCCATTCAGCGTGAAAATACAAGGGATGATCCGGGAAATATTGCCCCGGTAAAGAACGACATCATTCAAGGCAAAGGCGTGGTACAAGACCTCGTCCTCCTGATTCATGACGCTCACCTCGAGCATCATGCGGTTTACGAGTCTGTAGTCTCGATTGACAAGTCTTTCCAGAGAAGGTTCCAGGTCTTCTTGTTCAATCTCGGTCATAAAACCCATTTTGCCGAGATTCACGCCGATCAAGGGAATATCATGTGCATAGACTTCGTGACAAGCATAGAGAAAGGTTCCGTCGCCCCCCAGAGAGATGGCCAAGTCAACACCCTCCCAATTGCCGTCATCTTCGGGAAGCACCTGGTCCGACTTGCCATTCCTGGATCCCGGAAATACGACTTCCTGACCTAAATTCTGTAAGATCCTGCTGGTCTGGTGCAAAATCGCCAGTTCCGGGTCTTTATACTTGTCTGATACGATGCCGAACTTCATTTGTCTCCCCTTCCAACCTGGACTTTGCCACTGAGGCAAAATGTTCTGCACTGATTCCGTAGGCTTCCAAGACCACATTACGTTTGCCGTGTAAGATGGCTTCGTCCGGCAAGTGAATGCAAGTGATCAGGTCAGGTTTATGTTGTTCAGACAACCATAGCGCAATCTCCTGGCCGGCACTGCCCTGACGGACGATCTCCTCCATCATGACAATCGGCAAGTGGCTAGCCTCGGCGATCGCGGAATAGTCGAGTGGTTTCACCGAGCGAAGATCCAAAACTCCGGCACTGATGCCTTCCTCCTCGAGCCTCTCGGCCGCCCGGTAGGCAAGGCCGGTTGTGTACCCCCAACCCAGTAGATTGATATCGGTTCCGCGTCGCAGCCACTGGGCGGACGTCACGGCGCTGTGAAGTTCTCCATGCAAAACCAGTTCATGGCTGATCTTGGGGTAATCCTCAGGCTTCAGTGCCGGAGAACCTTTTGGGTAGCGGATGAAGGTGGGGCCTTGGTCTTGGGCCAAAGCATACTTCATCATCAAATAGAGCTCCTCATAATCTCGCGGAGCAAAAATCCTTCCGCCCGGCAACGCGCGGAGAAAAGCCAAGTCATAAAGGCCTTGATGCGTTTCCCCATCCTCCCCCACAACACCGGCGCGGTCGATACAGAAGACCACAGGAAGTTTCTGCAAAACAGTATCATGCTGGACTTGGTCCAGGGCTCTCTGCAAGAAGGTCGCATAAATGGCTACAACCGGGCGAAGGCCACCGGCTGCCAAGCCGGCTGCCAGACCCACGGCATGCTGCTCGGAAATGCCGACATCATAGAATCTCTTCGGGAAGAGGCTCGCAAAGGCATCCATACCGGTGCCGGAAGCCATCGCCGCTGTGATCCCCACGATCCGCTCGTCACGCACCGCAAAATATTGCAAACTGCGGCTGAAGGTGTCGGTAAAGCTCTTGCTGCGGAATAAAGAATGTTGAAATGTCTCCGTCGAGTCCTCGCGAGCATCCGGCAGAACCACCTCGGGCACACCGGTCTCAATTTCAAAAGGCGCCACGCCGTGGTAATTTTGCGGCTCGGTTTCCGCCGGTTTATAACCTTCCCCCTTGATTGTGCAAACGTGAACCAGAACGGGCCCTTTGGCTTCCTTTGCAGCAGTCAGAGCCCTTACCAGCGCTCCCCCGTCATGTCCGTCAATCGGGCCGTAATAGGTGAAGCCAAAATTTTCAAACATGGAATTTTCGCGGTTCAGAAAGATCCCGCGAAGCCAGTTCTTAACCCTGACCAACCAATTGGCGAGAGGCTTTCCGATCCCGGGGATTTTATTCAAAAAAGACTCCACTCGCCCCTTGAAATGACGGTAACGAGTCGATGTCCGCAAGCGGTTCAAGTGTTTGGCAAGTCCCCCGACATTTCGGTTAATGCTCATCTGATTATCATTCAAGATCACGATCAGGTTGTCGTCCCCTTGGCCGGCGTCATTCAGCGCTTCATAAGCCATGCCGCCGGTCAGGGCCCCATCACCGATCACCGCGATGACATGTTCATTTTTGCCAAGTTGTTTTGCAGCGCGAAGGAGACCCAGCGCTGCGGAGATTGAGGTTGAGCTGTGACCGGTATTGAAGGAATCATAAGGGCTTTCCTCTGTTTTCGGGAAGCCTGCCAAACCCTGCCACTGTCTGAGGTGGCAAAATTGATCCTTACGACCGGTCAATATTTTATACACATAAGACTGATGCCCGACATCCCAGACGACCTTATCGTCAGGGAAATCGAACACACGCATCAGCGCGATTGTCAGTTCAACCACACCGAGATTCGAGGCCAGGTGGCCTCCGGTTTCCGAAACCGTCTTGATAATAAACCGGCGAAGTTCCGCCGCTAATTGATTCAGTTCCTCAGGAGTTAAGTTTTTGATGTCCCGAGGCTCATGGATCTCATCCAAAATTGTGCTCAATTCCTTCTCCCGCTTAGGTGACCCGCAAGCCATGCCAGAAAATCCGCATCATAGCCCAAGTTGGTGAGTTTTCCGCAGGCAGTGAGTGCCTGCCGGCTGCTGATCCCCAAATGTTCTTCCGCCTGCTCCAGTCCCAGGAGCGTAACATAGGTTGATTTGTGGTTGACTTGATCTTTGCCGGGGGTCTTCCCTATTTCATCCGCCGTGGCGGTGGCATCAAGAATATCATCCCTTATCTGGAAGGCCAAGCCAATAGCCAGGGCGTATTCCGACAGGATATTTTTCACGGCCAAAGACGCCCCCATCAACTCTGCTGCCCCAAGGACAGCTGCCTGCAAGAGTGCCGAGGTCTTCCCTTCCTGCATTTTGCGAAGGTACTCGAGATCCACTTTACGGTCTTCGGCCTCCATATCCAGCACTTGACCGCCGATCATACCGGAAGCACCCGCAAAACGTGCAAGCTGCCCCCAGCAGGCGAGAATCGCGCTTGCCTGACCTTCGCTGCCGTCCCCCGCAGCCGCGGCTTCTTGGGCAAGTTCAAAAGCCCTGGTTAAGAGCGCATCACCGGCCAAAATAGCCAGTGCCTCCCCGAAGACCACATGACTCGTCGGTTTCCCGCGGCGCAGGACATCGTCATCCATGCTGGGCAAGTCATCATGAATGAGCGAATACGTATGAACCATCTCCACCGCCGCGGCGTACGTCTGCACGGCCTTCTCTTCGGCAGCCCCCGGTTTCAGGAGCTCTGCGGTAGCCAGGCTCAAAACCGGCCTGATTCTCTTCCCACCGGCCAAGAGGCTGTAAGACATGGCTTCGTGAAGTCTGCCGGGCAAGCTCTCCGCATCAGGCAAATAGCCCGGCAAGAACTCGTCCACTTGTTTCGTATACGCGCGGAATTGATCATCATACATCATGGGAGCCACCTTCTTCAGGCTGGAGAAAATCTTCTTCCACTTCCTGGCCACTGGAGTCCGCCAAGAGAATTTTTACTTCCTGTTCCGCTTGATCCAGTTTCCGGCGGCAGATTTGCACTAGGTAATTCCCCCGCTGGAAGAGCTGGAGCGAGTTGTCGAGCGTGAGATCGGAACGCTGAAGGTTCGTGACCACTTGTTCCAGTTCACTCAGTGCTTCTTCGAAGCTAAGCTCGTTGGAGGCGACTTTGGCCTCAGAATCAGCCACGTCTCGGCTGACCTCCGCTGTCCTCTTCTTCTCCTGAGCATCAGATGCTCGGGTCTTGTCATGTGGGTCCATTACTTTCCTCTCTTTCTTCCACGCGGCAGAGCACTCTGCCGTCACTAAGATAAAGGCGAAGCTTCTGCCCTTCGGTAATCTTTTTCACCGAGATGAGCGGTTTCGTATCTGCCTCATCGGTCACCATGGCGTAGCCTCGACCCAGGACTTTCAGCGGGCTCAAGGCATCTAATCGGGCAGCCAAACGCGCTAGTTGTTCATTCTTCTTATCATACGTTCGGCCAAAGCGGCCCCCAAGATCTTCTTCCAGGCGATCTAAGTACTGGCGGCGGTTCTCAATTCGCTCGTAAGGATTGGCCAAATAGCGATTTCCGGCCAAATTCTGCAGGCGATGGCCTGCGACAACGACTTTTTGTTGCAGAAGTTCCGCCAGTCGCCTCTGCTGTGAGGCCAAGAGATCCAGAAGCTCTCGCTGATCGGGAAGTGCCAGCTCTGCAGCGGCAGACGGCGTCGCCGCTCTCACATCCGCTACGAAATCACAAATTGTGAAGTCGGTTTCGTGACCTACGGCCGAAATAATCGGCTTCCGGCAAGCGTAGACTGTCCTAGCCACACACTCTTCATTGAAAGCCCAGAGATCTTCCATGGAACCGCCTCCACGACCGACAATAATCAGGTCGATATCGGGGATCTTGTCAAGTTTCTGAATCGCAGTGGCGATCGATTCTGCGGCACCTTCGCCCTGCACTTTGCAGGGAACTAAGAGCAAGCGGCAAGCGGGATAACGCCTGCGGCTGACCGTTATAATATCCCGAATGACCGCTCCGCTTGAAGCGGTGGCAATGCCGATTCGCTTCGGGAAGGCCGGCAGAGGGATCTTGTGGCTCTGGTCATACAAGCCTTCATTTTTCAATTTCTCGTTTAGTTGTTCGAAGGCCAGATGCAAATCACCTTTGCCCAGAGGCTCGAGCCGATCGACATAGAGCTGAAATTTCCCGTCCCTTTCGTAGAGCGAAGCTCGGCTGGAGGCTAGAACCGCTAAGCCGTTCTTAGGTTCGAATTTCAATTGTTCAGCCTGTTGACGGAACATCACACAGGCTACCTGGGCGTTCTGGTCCTTGAGGTTAAAGTACCAATGGCCTGAAGGGTAATGTTTAACATTGGAAAGTTCCCCCTGAACCAGAAGGGACTTAAGAGGGTCTTGACTCGCCAAGAGCTGGGCAACGTAGCGGTTCAGTTGGGATACGGTGATCGATCTTTGATTATTCTTCATGCAAGGCCTCTGTTTCGGCCTCCGAAGAGGCCCTGCGGCTCACTTTGCCCAGGACTGCGTTGATATAAGAATACGCGTCTTCATCTGCATATTTACGGGTGAGGCGGACAACCTCGTTGATGGCAACAGAATCCGGGATATCCTCGGAGTAGACAATTTCATAGGTGCCGAGCCGGAGGAGCATTCGCTCCAGAGTCGGCAACCTCTCGGGCGTCCATTTCACCAGGTACGGGCCATAAATGGCATCCAGTTCTTGTTCATGCTCCATCACGCCGTGAACCAGATTCAGGAGATAATCCCGGTCTGCTTGGGTGAGCGGTGTGTAGGCAGCCTTGCCGGCTTCATCGACTTCTGTTTCTTCTTCGTCTTCAGAAGAGCTGGACGGATCGCCTGGGTTTATGCCATCCTCCGCGGCGGCAAAATCAGAATTTTGCCGGGAAGGGTCTTCGTCCCTCGTTTCTTTCAACGGGGTACGCTGCGCCAGGAACAAAGAGATTTGCTCTTCCGGCTGGCCTTCCTGACTGGCCAGTTGGTATAGTAATTGCATCGCTTTTTCACGTGCGTCAATTCGGCTCATATATTCTCCTTGGGTTTCCTGCTTAGCGGAAGCGCCCGGGCGGCAGGAAGCGATCGATCAGTTCTCGGAAATGGGCTGAGTTCCGGAAGAAGCGCGCGCCGATTATGTAGCCTGCCAGGGTACATAATAAGATCAGCAAGGTGCGCCAGAATCCGAAAATCGCCCAGAGCAGCGCGAAGGCGAAGCCCGCTACGGCTCCGACGATGCCGGCATCCTTGCCGTGCAATAAACGTAATATCGGATCAAAAAGTCTTTTCATTCAGGTCCTCAGCGTTCTACCTTGGTTCCGATGAGTTCCACACGGTTCACCTTCACCTTGACCTGGTATACGCCTATACCGGTATACTTCTCGACATCCTTCTTCACACGATCCTGAATCTTCGCCATCTGCAGAGGGATCTCCACGTCGGAATAAAGGACACAAGAAAGCTCAACGGTGATCTGATCCTCCGGAGCAGCGTACACTCTGGCCTTAGCGGTCTTGATGCCGGCCTGTGCGGCTTTGGCCGCATTAAGAGCGATATTTTCCAATGCGCCGACACCGATATCGATCATCCCAATCTCATTGCTCTTCGACCGGCTCTTACGCATTCTGGCACCAAAGATCGCGTAGAGAAAGGTGCCGAGACAGATCGCGGCCAGGAAGATAAACAAGGCGAGCAGAAGGATCCTGAGTACTCCTGTCGGAGGAGCCTCCAAAAGGCCGGTCAGGCTGGTTACAATCTCCCGATTGCCGCTCAGCAGTAAAATCGTCAACACGACAGGCACCAGGGCCAGGATTGAAACTGTAATCATCAGAGCTCGGCTCGTCCTACGCATCGAAATCCTCCTCTACCGGAATAATGTCTTTCACATAGACATTGACCGAATTGACATTGAGCCCTGTGTACTTCTCAACATCTGCCTTGACGTTCACTTGGATCTGCCAAGCGACTTCCGGTACCATTCGGCCAAAATAGATGACAGGGTAGACGGTGATGTCAACCAGGCCTTCTTCCTCGGACCGGAATCGCACTTCTACCCCTTCGCCTTCATGTTCGACACCGAAAGAATCCTTAAATGCGGCGACTGCGCTATGCTCAAGCCTCGCAACACCATCCGCTCGTAAAGCTGCTTCTGCCGCATATTGCGCAATGAAGCCCAAGGACATGGTTCTGTCGCCTCTTGGCCTCCCGGAATCATCCACTGCCATAATATCTCAGGTCGCGCCTCAGTTGGCGCGCTCCATATATTCGCCGGTTCTGGTGTCAATCCGAACCTTATCGCCTTCGTTTACGAAGAGCGGGACGCGGATCGTGGCGCCGGTCTCGACAACAGCGGTCTTCGTCGCGTTCGTTGCGGTATCCCCTCTGACACCGGGTTCTGTCTGGGTAATTTCCAGGACAACGAAGGTCGGCGGTTCGACTTCAAAAACGGTTCCCTTATAGGAAACAATTTTGCAGACCATGCCTTCCTTGAGGAACTGGAGTTTCTCACCAATCATATCCGCCGTGAATGGTGTTTGTTCATATGTATCTGTGTCCATGAAGTAGTAGAGATCACCGTCTTTATAAAGATAGCTCATATCTCTTCTCTCGAGTTGTACTTGCTCGAACTTGTCGTTCGGATTGAAACTTCTCTCGACCGCGGCTCCGGTACGTATGTTCTTATATTTTGTTCGGACAAAAGCGGCACCCTTACCTGGCTTGACGTGCTGGAACTCGACGACCTGATAGACATCACCGTCCATTTCAAAGGTCACCCCATTGCGAAAATCGCCTGCAGAAATCATGAATTTTCCTCCTCATACTTGAGACTAATAAAAATATGGCTCCAGAGCCCTAGCCGTTGTTCAGGTAAAGCACCAAGCTTTTTCTAATTTTATCGACTTTGGTCTTGATAAGCAAGACAAAAACCGGAAAGCTTCCCCGGTGGCTCGCCGGTACGCTTCCTTCTGTGCTTCCTCCTGTGCTTCCTCCTGTGCTTCCTCCGGGTCCTTCTCCGGCCTCTCCCAACATGGCCTGGCGTATCAAGTCAGCCTGTCGTAGTGACCCTTGATCCCTAATTTCTTCTTCACGAAACGCTCACCTAGTCGTTTCAGTTTGATATACCATGGTTCTTTCCGGCTGATGGGATCCAAGAGGATGGTCTTGACGCCGGCTCTTGTTCCGGACCAGATGTCTGTGAAGAGCTGGTCACCGATGAGTATAGTTTCTTCGGGACTTGCCGAAGCATCCGTTAAGGCTTGCAAAACGCCTTTTGTCCCGGGCTTCCCTGCCTTGCCGATGACAGGAACGGGTAAAGTCCGGCCGAAATTCTGAGCTCTCTCCGGCAGAGCGTTGGAAAGGATATACACAGTAAATCCTGCTTCCCTGAAACGGTCGATCTGCTCGCGAGCCTCGGGCTCCGGTTCGTGTTTGCCATGTTTCTGTAAGGTGTTGTCGATATCCAGAAGGACAAGCCGGAAACCCTTGGCATAGAGGTCCCGGGCGGGAACGGCTGCCAAGTTGGGATAGTAGGCGTCTGGATTCCATTGTTCAAACATGTGAGCACACTCCGGGTTCGTTACGAAATACGTAAGGCGAATGAATGATTTTATTTCGAATAGTATAGCAATCATTGAAGAATCAAGCATTTTCCTCTAAGATGATCCAGACTTCGTATTGGGAGGGGACACAGTAGTGGAAGACATTGTCTGTAAATTCGGCGGATCTTCGCTGGCTTCGGCTGAGCAAATCCGTAAGGTCCGGGAGATTATCCTGGCCGATTCACATAGAAGATATATTGTTGTATCTGCACCGGGGCGCACGAATGCAAGCGAGGGCAAAATAACGGATATGCTCATCGCCCTGGCTTCTGCAATCACGCATGATTATGATGGGCATGACCTCATTGAGAGGATCGCGGACCGCTACCAGAAAATTGCCGAAGATCTGCAAATGTCTGCAAACTACAAGGAACTGGTCAGACTGGATCTGGAAGACCGCATCAAGCGTTATCGCCATGATTTCCCTTTACTCACCGATGCGCTGAAGGCAGCCGGTGAGGACAACAGTGCTCGCTTAATCGCCGATTATTTACGCAGTACCGGGCTCCCCGCCACCTATGTCTCACCTGAAGAGGCGGGCTTCTATCTGGCGAATACCAAGGGCGTAGTTCGCCCTCTCCCCGAAACCTATGACAACTTACGTGAGGCGCTCATCGACCGACCGGATATCGTGGTCTTCCCGGGCTTCTTCGGGATGACCACTGACGGAAACATCCTGACGTTTTCCCGCGGCGGATCGGATATCACCGGTTCGATTCTGGCTGCCGCCCTCCATGCTACGGTCTATGAGAATTGGACCGATGTTGATTCTGTTTACTCTGTCCACCCGGATCTGATTCCGAATCCTCACCCAATTGTTGAACTTACGTATGATGAGATGCGGGAGCTCTCCTATACCGGCTTCTCTGTGCTCCATGAAGCGGCGCTGGAACCGGTCCGCCGCAGTAACACACCTTTGAAAATCCTCAACACGAATAATCCCACCAGTGCCGGAACCATGATTGTGAGCAAGAGGACCGACTATGACGGCATCATCACCGGTATATCCGGTAAGAGGGGCTTCTGTATTCTCCACATCGAGAAATATCTGATGAATAGCGAAGTTGGTTTCGCACTTGAAGTCTTAAAAATCTTGAATGATTACAACATCCCATTTGAGCACATGCCTTCCGGTATTGATTCACTGTCCATTGTTCTAAGGGAAGAAGTCTTCACACCCGATAAAGAACGACTGGTGGTCACTAGGGTTCTGAAAGAACTTGAGGTTGATGCCTGCTACGTGACACACGGTATGGCGTTGGTTATGGTTGTCGGTGCTGCGATGAAGAGTGCCGTCGGTGTTCTGGGTAGGGCGGTAAACGCTTTATCAAGAGCCGGGATCAACATTGACTTAATCGTTCAGGGACCTTCGGAAATTTCGATTCTCTTCGGAATTAAGGATACGCTCTGTAACTATGCCATTCGGGAGTTATATAAGAGTTTCTTCACTTGATGTCCGGCAGAAACCTACAAACTGTCATGCGCGACCTTGCGGTAGAGTCTTTCTTTGACCTCCGCAGGGTCTCTTGTTTGTGCCAAGATCCACATCAATTTGCAGGTTAGAGCTTCCAGTGTCATGGTATAGGCTTCCGGCATGCCGTGCACATGTTTCAGATCATGGCCCACCCGGTAAACCTCCATGTTTGACCCTTCATGGGTAACTTGTGTGCTCATGATCAAGATATGCCCTTCGGCCAGTAGGGTTGCTGCGGTTTCAGCCAAGTTCCATTCCGCCAGATTAGGCAATCCACCGACACCGAAGCCCTCAATAATGACAGCATGAGCCAGTTCGGCAACCGCTGTGAGGATTTCCGGTTTAAGCCCGGGAACCAGTTTCAGCACGACGACATTTGGATCGAGGGCAATCGCGAAGTCCGGTTCGCCCTGTATTTTTTCCGTAATGAAATGAATCACCCGCTCCCCGCGAATCACGCCTACTTCCGGATAGTCGATGCTGTCAAAAGCGTTGTAGCTCACCGTGTGAGTTTTGCGGACACGAGTACCCAGCAATATCTTCGTGTCAAAGACCAACTTGACCCCGGAAGCCTTTTCGTCCGCCGCATAGACAAACGCATCATGCAAATTCCGTCTGGCGTCGGTATCCCGAAGAGCAATACTCTTCTGTGAGCCGGTCAGAACAATCGGCTTGCGGCTGTTCTGAATCATGTAACTGAGCGCAGCCGCGGTGTAGGCCATCGTATCGGTTCCGTGTGTCAGCACGAAGCCATCATATTGCGAATAACTCGCTCGGATTGCTTCAGCCATGGTGATCCAACAAGACGGATCCATATTGGTACTGTCAATGTTCATGAGTGGGATCGTGTCAAAATCCGCAATCTCACGAAGCTCGGGAACATAATCCTGAATTTGCTCCCCGCTTAGTTGCGGTTCCCATCCGGTTTCCAGACGGCCCGAGGCGATCGTTCCGCCCGTGGTCAGCAAAAGCAGGCGTTTTTTCATCAGCTTGATTCCCTTGATTCCCTTGATTCCCTTGAGTCCTCGGATTCCTTGGATTCTCTTGATTCCTTGGATTCACTTGATTCCCTTGATTCCTCGGATTCACTAGATGCACTTGTCTCCTGAACCCGCCAATTCCCGATTGCCCAGGCAGGTAGTTCCGACAAGGACGGGTGAATCGTCATATTCCACTGGATTGTGTCAATGGAATCAGGAGGTGTCCCGTCTTCATAGACCCCGGCTGCGGAAGTCTCTCCTTCAGTGACACGACCATCAAAGGTAGAATCCTGGCGTGCGGCAGCCATGAGATACACATAAGGCATCACCAGACTGGAAGCCTCAGGTGCCATAATATGCACGCCTATAATACGTTTGTTCTCGTTTGAAACCAGAACCTTGGCGAAGCCGTCATCCGAGTCACCCGGTAAATAGCCCCGAGCGTAGCCCTGGGCAGTAGCTGACAATTCTAAATACCCGACACAGTAGTCAAGGCCTTGCTCTCTCGCCTGATTCTCAGTCAGGCCGACCGAACCGATTTGCAGAGCGGTGAAGGTCGCCCGAGGCACAACCTCGTAACTCACTTTGCGCCGCCTCTTCGGGTCAAGAGCTCCATCCTGTAACAGATTCCAAGCCAGAATCGTCGCTTCATAATTCGACTTATGCCGCAGTTGCTCACGGCCATTGATATCGCCCAGGGCATAGATACCCGGGACAGCCGTTTCCAAGTATTCGTTCGTCAGAATCCAACCATGAGGTGTCGCCGGCAACCCAACAGCACTGAGGTTCAAGGAAGAAGCATTACCCCGAATACCCGGAGACACCATGATTTCCTCCGCCGTCAGCGTTTCCTCTTCCCCGGTTTCCCGATGGCGAATTCGGAGGGTCTTGCCAGATGCCGATTCCCCGGCCATGATCGTGTCACGATTCAAGTAGACTTCCACCCCGTCACGCTTCGCCAAGGTCAGCAGCTTCTCGCTCACTTCGTGATCTTGTTTCGGTACCAAGCGCACATTATGTTGAACCAACTTGACCTTGGTGCCGAAACTAGCGAAGATGTGCGCAAATTCCACCCCAATATCCCCGCCTCCGACGATGATCAAGGAATCGTAGGCTTTGGCCGGAAAACCTTCCGGAGCGAAGAAAGATTCAGCCGAAATATAGGAAATCTCGTCGAAACCCTGCTCCTCCGGCACATAGGTATGACCGCCGTTCGCGAGAACCACTTGAGATGCGAGAATATCCCCTTCCCTGCCCTGATTGTCGGCCAAGTGGAGTGTGAAATACTCTTTACCCTCGTGCCATTGCTTCGGGAGGAAACTAGCCATCGCAAAATAGCAGGAGATGTTGGCATAAGGGGCGTAGTAATCAGGGAGACTCTTGCCTTCCGCAATTTTCTCAAGGACACGGGTGCGAAGGCTGGGCCAATCCACGGTCAGAGGCGCGCCTTGAAGCCCCATTTTCGCCGCTTTTTCAGTTTCGCGGATCACGTCGGCAGCATGGACCATGATTTTCGTCGGGATACAGCCATGATTCAGGCAAGTCCCGCCCCAGCCGGACCCTTCAATCAGAGCGACCTTGTGCCCCGTTTCCATGGCGGTATCGGCGATGATGGTTCCGCCGCCGCTGCCAATCACCGCAATATCAAAAATATCAATGATCATGATTATCCGTTCCTTTATCCTGATTATTCTTAAGAGGCCACTTCTCTTGGGCTTCAGCTAGTGTAGCAAGACTCACATCGTAGGCATAGCGCATTTGTGCCGGACGATGATCCTCAGGATCCAGCCAGATGATGCCGCGTTTCGTGAAGCCATTCGCAGCCAGAAGTTTCTGCATGGCCAGATTATCTTGGTGAGTATCGATGCGGATTTGGCCAAAGCCGCCCCCAGCCGCCACCTGCCCCGCATAAGCATAGAAGCACGCTCCCAGCCCAAGTCCCCGGAATTTCTCGGCCAGCGCAACCCGATGGATCACGAGATAGGGCAAGGGTGAAGCCCAACTGCCTTCGATCTCATAGTAGCTTGGTTCTTCCTTCGAGCTCAGGTACATGGTGCCGGCCGCTTGCCAGGTCGGGCAATCGTCTTCACGCACTTCCAGAAGGAAACTCTCCCCTTCTCGCTGATCACGCAGGAAACTCTCACGGTCAGGCCCCCGCTCTTGCCACTGGTCTATGCCACGTTCGCGCAAGAGGGATATCGCCTCCTTGTACATGGAAGTGACCGTCCTTTCATCAGAAAGCTCAGCCTGCCGGAAGCGCCAGAGAAGCTTCTTTGCCATCAGAGAAGATCCCCCAGGCCGACCTGTCTGCCGATCAAGCTCTCTTCGCGAAGGTACCTGCCGGGTTGAGGGAATTTCTGAATCCGGTAATAATCCGGATCTTCGAAATGGATCTCTGTGGCGGGCTTGAACACTTCCGACTTGGAGCCTTTCTTGAGGCGCTGGACTCTTTGGCCGAGATTTCCTCTGGCGTTAACCGCTGTAAGCAAATCCGTGGACAGAAGCAGAACCTGATGTAAGTCATTCATGAGAACGACCTCTTGGCCTTCACTGCCTTCCGGCAAATAGACACCGCCGATCGGTTTCGAATTGGGATTAAACGCCTTGACCAATTTCGTCCGGCGTGTTTTCGTTTCATATTCGCTCATGGGGATTCGGGAAATGCGACCATCCTCAAAGGCAATGAGAATCTCGCCCGAGAAGGTATCCTGTTCATTTTTATCCTGAAGCAAAATGAAGAACGAATTCTCATCTTTCTCAAACCCCAGCACATTGGCCAGATAATTCCCCAGATCAGACGGTTTGTTATCTTCTAATTCGTGGAGAGAAATGCGGTAGCAATTGGCCTTCGTCGTAAACACGAAGAGCAAAGAACGGTTCGTCCCGTCATATTCCTGAATGATGTAATCGTCGTCCTTCACCTTCAGGTCACCCGCGCTGCGTAAGGACGTCAGCGCGATTTTCTTCAAATAACCGTCGTTCGTCAGGAACACCTTCAAGTTATAATCTTCGATCAGGGATTCTTGAGAAATTTCCGGGATGTCTTCATCATCAACCAAAGTAGTCCGGCGCTCCTGACCATACTTGTCAGCGATGCGCTCCAGGTCAGCCACGATTAGTTTATCCAGGAGACGGGGGTTTGTCAGAATCTTAGTAAGCTCGGCAATTTCCTTCTCCAGTTGGGCAATATCTTTTGTCCGTTTGAGAATGTATTCACGATTGAGCTGCCGCAAACGGATCTCCGCCACATATTCGGCTTGGGTCTGGTCAATCGAGAAACCTTTGCAGAGATTCGGCACCACTTGGGCTTCTTCTTCCGTCTGGCGGATGATGGCAATCGCCTTATCAATATCCAGGAGAATCTTCTCCAAGCCTTGCAGGAGATGCAGGCGCTGCTCTTTTTCTGTCAATTCGTGTGTTTTCTCACGCCTGACACAGAGTCTGCGGAAGACGAGCCATTCGGCAATCAGGTTCTTCACACCCAGAACCCTGGGCGACCCGTTAATCAGGACATTGAAGTTGCAGGAAAAAGAGGACTCCATAGGCGTCATCTTATAGAGTCTGGCTAACAAGACCTCATAGTCGGTGTTGCGTTTGCAATCGATCGTAATTTTGAGGCCATTCAAATCCGTCTCATCGCGAACATCGTTGATATCCTTGATCTTGCCTGTTTTCACCAGGTCGACAATCGCATCAATAATCGCTTCCGCTGTCGTGGAATAGGGAATTTCATAGATTTCGATCAGGTTATTTTTCTTGTCAATCCGGTACTTCGACCGGATGCGGAAGCCCCCGCGACCCGTATCATAGATTTTCCGCATGTCCTCCAGGTTGTAGACAATCTCTCCGCCACCCGGGAAATCCGGAGCCGGCATCACCCGCAGAATATCCGTAGCCGGATCATTGATGTAATTAATGGTAGCCGCACAGACTTCTGCAAGATTAAACGAGCAGATATTTGACGCCATACCTACAGCAATTCCCTGGTTCGCATTCACAAGAATGGATGGGAAGGAGGCAGGCAGCAGTGTAGGTTCTTCCATCGTACCGTCATAGTTCGGCGTGAAGTCCACAACATCATGTTCGATTCCGCCGAAGATTTCCGCGGCAAAAGCATCCAGACGCACCTCGGTATAACGGGGCGCTGCGTACTGCATGTCACGGGAATACTGTTTACCCATGTTTCCCTTGGAATCAATGTAAGGGTGCAGCAAGGCCGCATTGCCGCGGGTTAGGCGAACCAAGGTGTCATAGATCGTCTGGTCACCGTGTGGATTGAGTTTCATCGTCTGGCCGACGACGTTGGCGGACTTCGTCCGATTGCCTTTTAACAGGCCCATTTTGTACATGGTGTAGAGGAGCTTCCGGTGGGCGGGCTTGAAACCGTCAATTTCCGGAATGGCCCGCGACACAATGACGCTCATGGCATAGGGCATATAATTGGTTTCCAGCGTATCGGTTATTCTCTGCTCATGAATGATCGCCAGGTTTTCTTCGCTAAATTCGCGCAAGGGTTCCGTTTCTTTTTTCTTACGTGCCATACCTTCCTCCTCACTCAGTCAAGATCCAGCATATCCAGATAAAGGTGGCCATGATCCTCGATATGTTGTTTGCGTCCCTGAAGATTGTCTCCCAGCAGCATGTCAAAGGTCTTGGCCATCTTCTCAGGGTCTTCCGCTTGCACTTGAATAAGGCGCCTGGTTTCCGGATTCATCGTGGTCTCCCACATCATTTCCGGTTCATTCTCACCTAAACCCTTCGACCGTTGGATATGGAGATTTTGCTGGCCATATTCAGCAATCAAAGCGTTTTTCTCTTTGTCATCGAAGGCGAACAAGGTTTTCTCTTCTCTGCCCTTGCGATAAGTCAATTCATAGAGCGGCGATTCCGCAATATAAATCTTCCCGGAATTAATCAGAGTGGGAGTCAATCGATAAAACATCGCGAGAAGCAGTGTCCTGATCTGGAAACCATCCACATCGGCGTCTGTGCAGATGATGATCTTGTTCCAACGCAAGGCATCAATATCGAACGGGGAGATCTGTTTATTATTCTTCGTTGTCACTTCAACTCCGGTGCCGATCACCTTCATCAAATCCGTAATAATATCACTCTTAAAGATCTGGGTGAGATCCGCCTTCAGGCAATTCAAAATCTTACCTCGGATCGGAATAACCGCCTGAAACTCAGCATTTCGGCCCATTTTGACCGAACCTAACGCCGAATTCCCCTCCACGATATAGACTTCGCGTTTGTCGACATCGCGGGAACGGCAGTCCACAAAATTCTTCACTCGATTATTGATGTCCAGATTACCCATCAAATTGCGCTTAACCGTGATTCGCTGTTTCTCCGCACTCTCACGCGAACGTTTATTGATCAGAAGCTGCTCCATCACGCGATCGGCTTCTTGCTGGCTCTCAATTGCCCAGATCTCCAGGCGTTCGCGAATCAGATCCGTAATGTAATTCTGGATAAAACGGTTGTTGATGGCCTTCTTCGTTTGATTCTCGTAAGAAGTCTGCGTGGAGAAAGAATTCACCACACAGATCAGTGAGTCGCTGACATCCTGCCACGTGATGTGCTGCTCGTTGGCCTTGTATTTATCTTTCTGCTTGATCAATTTGTCCAAGGCATTCGTGAATCCCAGTCGCACGGCCTTCTCCGGTGAACCGCCATATTCCAGCCAGGACGAGTTATGGTAGTACTCTTGGAGAGGACTCTCATTATTGAAACAAAAGGCCAGTTCCACTTTGAGCTTGTAGATCGGACGGTCCTTGCGGTCCTGCCCTTGCCCTTCCGCTTGCCAAATGACCGGTTTGGAAATCCCTTTCTCCTGGTTCACTTCCTGAACGAAGCCCAAAATACCTTCCGGATAGAGGAAAGATTCGGTCGTTCCGCTGATTTCATCCTTGAAATAAAAAGTCACGCCGGCATTCACGATTGCCTGACGTTTCAGCGTATTCAGAAAATATTCATCAGGGATCTCCACCTCGGTGAAAACATCTCGATCCAATTTGAAGCGTTGGATGGTCCCTGTGGGGCGAGACTTTGGAGCCGGAGACTTCTTGAGTCCTCCGATGTTATTCCCTTTTTCAAAGTGCAGATTGAAAACCGTCCCGTCACGGCAAACTTCCACATCAAAAAACTCCGACGCATACTGCGTGGCACATGCACCTAAACCATTAAGGCCCAGGGAATATTCGTAATTCTCACCTTCCAGAGTGTTGTATTTGCCACCGGCATAGAGTTCGCAATACACCAGTTCCCAGTTGTAGCGTTTCTCCTTGTTGTTATAGTCCAACGGGATCCCGCGACCAAAGTCTTGAATTTCAATACTATGGTCTTTATACCGGGTGATCTCAATACGCTTCCCGTAGCCTTCCCTAGCCTCGTCAATCGAGTTGGAAAGAATCTCGAAAAAAGCATGTTGCACGCCGATGATATCGTCGGAACCAAAAATAACCCCGGGGCGCAGCCGAACTCGGTCCGCGCCCTTCAGGGCTGAAATACTGTCATTATCGTAAACTTGTTTCTGAGGCATAGTGTCTCCGGTCTCTTGAAATAGCAAACCCGATTATAACACGGACCTCAAATCAGGATAGTCCGGTAATGGTCCCATCCTCAGAGATATCCATATGAACCGCCGCCGGCTCCTTCGGAAGTCCCGGCATCGTCATGATCTCTCCGGTGAGGCAGACGATGAAACCCGCACCCGCACTGATCCTGACTTCGCGCACGGTGATACGGAAATCTCTGGGAGCGCCCAGCTTCTTGGGATCATCGGTGAATGAGTATTGCGTCTTCGCCATGCAGACGGGGAGCTTGCCGAAACCGCGCTTCTCCAGATTCCGCAACTGAGTTAAGACGCCGGGGGCCAGATCAACGCCATCCGCGCGGTAGATCTCACGTGCAATGACCGAAATTTTCTCCCGCAAAGTCAGGTCGTCCGAGTAGAGCACTTGGAAATTGCTTCTTCTCTCGCACAAGTCCACTACTTTCTCCGCGAGAGCCATCCCACCTTCACTCCCTTGAGCGAACACATCAGACAAGACCACTTCGGTTCCTTTCTGACGGATGCTCGATTGCAAGAATTGGAGTTCCGCCTCAAAATCGGTCGGGAAACGGTTGATCGCAACAACAACAGGAACGCCAAATTTCTGCAGGTTCTCCAGGTGTTGCTCCAGATTACAGATTCCATCGGCCAAAGCCACCAAGTCCTCCCGCTTCAAATCGTCCTTAGCTTGGCCACCATTGAATTTCAGTGCGCGAACGGTAGCCACAAGTACGACCGCATCCGGGTGAAGATCGTTCTGTCGACAAACAATATCAAAGAATTTCTCCGCACCAAGGTCAGCACCGAAACCGGCTTCTGTCACAACATAGTCCGCCAATTTCAAAGCCGTCCTCGTAGCCAGAATCGAATTACAGCCGTGGGCGATATTCGCAAAAGGTCCTCCATGAATAATGGCGGGCGTGTTTTCCGTCGTCTGGACCAGATTCGGCAAAATCGCATCTTTCAGCAAGAGCGCCATCGCGCCGACAGCCCCCAGATCATCCGCCGTAACCGGTTCATTGTCATAGGTATAGGCCACAATCATCCGCCCGAGCCTGTCCTTCAGATCAGCAAGACCTGTGGTCAGACAGAGGATCGCCATAATCTCCGAAGCAACGGTGATATCGTAGCCCGTTTCCCGCACAACGCCATCCCCGCGCGAACCCAAACCAACAACAATATTGCGAAGCGACCGGTCGTTCATGTCCACCACCCGCTTCCACACAACGCGTTTCGGATCGATTCGCAGGGGATTACCCTGGTAAAGGCTGTTGTCCAGCATCGCAGCCAGGAGGTTGTGGGCAGCAGATATGGCATGGAAGTCACCGGTAAAATGCAAGTTGATATCATCCATCGGCAAGACCTGGGCATAACCACCGCCGGCAGCTCCGCCCTTCATCCCGAAACAAGGTCCCAAGGAGGGTTCGCGAAGCGTCGTGATCGCCTTCTTCCCCATCCGGTTCAGCGCCATGGATAGACCCACATTCGTCGTCGTCTTCCCCTCACCGGCAGGTGTCGGATTGATGGCGGTCACTAAGATCAGTTTGCCATCCCGACGATTTCGTCTGGAAGATAGGACATCAAGTGACAACTTCGCCTTGTCCCGGCCGTAAGGATTAAACTCCTCTTCACGAAGTCCCAAGTTTCCGGCAATCTCGGAAATTGGCAGAAGTTTCGTTTCCTGTGCGATTTCAACATCGGTCTTCATGTGATCCCCCCTGAATCGAAAATTATTCAGGTACTATCTTACCACTAGGAAGGCTTCGGCCAAAGCCCCCGAACCGCCCCAAATCGCGGCACCTTACGAAGGGAAAATGCCGGGGAAGTCCCTGAAGAAGTTCCAGGCGGTGTTGCCTATAGATCACACCGGAAGGTACCGGAAAATTACCCCTGAAATTGCCAAGACCCCGGCAGCCACAACCGAGGTCTCGAACAAGAGGAGAAAAATAATGAAAAAAGAGGAGTAGCAATCGCTTGTGCTACAACCTTATTAAACAACAGAAAGGTGATAAGAGAATTAAACGAATGTGAAAGAATGTGAAGATTATTCAGCAATTTCGTTCCGGCCTCTCTCTCTAGTAAGTGATTCTCTCTGCTGCGTCTCTTACTGGCGTTTTATTCTTTCTGCTTACGCTCTAACCAGGCAAGAAGCACCGGCACGTGACTTCTCGGTACGTCTTTGACAGCCGATAAGAGAACCGCTTTCCCAACGCCTGTCAGCTCTTGGGGAATCGTTGCTTGCTCCAACTCCTCTTCATAACGGGCTGCGAATTCTTCATACTTCAGCACGCCGTCATGATAGTCTTTGCGCAAATGCCCGCTGGGTGTCAGATCCTTCGGCCAAAAATCGATTGCAGCCTCTTCCTTGCTGACTCCGCGGGGCCACAGGCGATCGATTAAGACTCGAAGGCCATCGGCAGCGTCTTTTGGCTCATAGATTCGTTTTACTTGGAATTTCATAGAAGCACCTCAATTCTCACCCTTGATCTAAACGGGTGAACTTTCCAGGCTAATTTACCTCGAGTAAGCAAACTCGGATCATCTACTTGAGTCCTTCCATTATACAATGCGCATTGGTAACAAATTGGTTGCGGGTTTTGGCCTGAATCACAAATTTCATACGGGATAAAGTGATAAAGGCAGAATGGCTCAGAATGAAATTTTCAGGTCAGGTACACTAATAAGGAGTAGACCCACTTTACTTAGGAGGTAAGACAATGTTTAATTTGCTCATCGGAGGGGCAGCCGGTCAAGGAATCGAAACGACCGGCCAGGTTTTTGAGAAGTATCTCAAACATAACGGTTTCAACATTTTCTCGACCAAAGACCTGATGTCCCGAGTTCGCGGAGGACACAATTTTACGTATATGCGGATTTCACGTAATCCGGTATACACCCATGATTTTCAGGTAGATGGTATTCTTGCGCTCAACCAGGATTCGATTGATCTCCATATGGATGAACTTCGTGAAGAAGGTTTCGTTCTGGCGGACGAGAGTCTCAAGAGTGATGACCCAAGAGTGATCTTCCTACCCATGAATCAAATTGCCAAGGAATTGGGCAATGTGAAGGCCGCTTCCTCTGTGGCGGTCGGCGCTCTGATTCGTCTTTTTGATTTACCGCGCGAAAAGATGGAAGAAATTTTCAGTTTGTCGATGAAGGCCAAGATCCTTGATGTCAATGTGAAATCAGCGGAGCGAGGTTACGACCTGATTACAGACGAACAAGTGAGAAGAGCTGCACGCGCAATCCATAAGGAAGAAGCAAGTGACCCTGTAGATTACCGCGAATGGTTGACCTTGAACGGGAATCAGGCGATTGCCCTGGGCGCCTTGGCTGCCGGTTTGCAATTCTATTCGGCGTACCCGATGTCCCCCTCGACTTCAATTATGGAGTATCTGGCTCAGGTTATGGACCAGACCGGGATTGTCGTTGAGCAGGCGGAAGATGAACTGGCCGGTATCAACATGGCTGTCGGTGCTTCCTATGCAGGGGCGGTTGCGATGACCGGCACTTCCGGCGGAGGCTTCCAACTGAAGTTAGAAGCGATTGCGATGGCCGGCATGCAGGAAATTCCGGTGGTTATTGCAGACGCGATGCGCCCGGGTCCTGTTACCGGTTTCCCGACCCGCACGGAACAAGGGGACCTCAACATGGCGATTTTTGCCGGGAACGGCGAATATCCGAAGGCGGTTCTGGCCGTGAAGAGCCATGAGGATGCCTTCTATCAGGCTGCGAGAGCGCTTTATCTCGCTGAGAAATACCAAATGCCGGTCATCTTGCTGACTGACCAGTACTTGGCTGACGGTACAGCAACCGTGCCTCACTATGACCTCAGCAAGGTCAAGAAAGTGAAACCGGGACAGTCGCCGGAGGAGGCTTTGGCCTATAAAGAAGGCGAAGTGAGAGGGGACACTCCCTCAGGAGAGATGAAGGAGAAACAGCTTGCTGCCTCCGAATATAAGCGCTATCGCGTCACGGAGAACGGCATCAGCCCCCGCCTTATCCCCGGTAACCCTTATGCCTTCGTTTCCGCGGATACCGATGAACACGATGAATATGGTTTCATTTCGGAATCTGCCGAAGTTAGGGTGGAACAGACCGATAAGAGGAATCGCAAGATGGAGACCTTTGTTGCGGAAGATCTGCGAGAACCGGATCAATATGGCAAATCGGACGCGGAGACCTTGCTGGTCTGCTGGGGTTCGCTGGACGGAACGGTTCGTGAGGCCGTGACCAAATTCACGGAACAAGGCACGGATGTGAATGTCCTGGTGTTTGGCGATATGTGGCCGCTGCCTACCGGCAAACTCACCGAAGCTGCGAAACATGCGAAGCACATTATTAATGTGGAACAGAATTCAGACGGTCAACTGGGTGCCTTGATCAGGCGCGAAACGGGCATCAATATGACGGCCAATGTTCTCAAGTATGACGGACGCGCGCTTTCCAGCGCCGAAGTCACCGATCGTGTTATGGAAATCATCAAGTAAGCGGAGGTATTTATGTCACTTACAATTCAAACGAGTCCCCAGACGGATTTTATTAGCTACAATACAGCTTGGTGCCCGGGTTGCGGAAATTTCGCGATCCAAGCGGCCCTCAAGGATGTCCTGAATGAGCTGGAGCTGGACCCGCATAAGGTCTTGTTGGCTGCCGGAATCGGACAGGCTGCGAAAACCCCACAGTACATCTCTGCCAACCGCTTCTGCGGCCTGCACGGACGTTCACTTGCTTCTGCCAGTGCAGCGAAAATCGCCAATGACGACCTCACTGTCATTATCAATACCGGTGATGGCGACAGTTTCGGCGAAGGGGGCAACCACTTCATGGCCGCTGTCCGCCGCAATGTAAATTTCACACACATCGCTCACGATAACCAGGTCTATGGCTTGACCAAGGGCCAAGCCTCCCCGACCGCGCTCCGGGGCTTTGTCACTTCTGTGCAAACAGCCGGTGTGCACAATACGCCCTTTAATCCTGTCTTGAACGCTTTGACCTTAGGTGCTGGTTTCGTTGCCAGGGCTTTTAGTGGCGATGCGGCTCAGTTTAAGGAGATCCTCAAGGCCGCCATCCAATATGATGGCTATGCGCTGATCGACATCTTCCAGCCCTGTGTTTCGTTCAATAAGGTCAATACCTTCCAATGGTATAAAGATCGTGTCCGCCCTCTGCCGGCTGACTATGATCCGACCGATTGGGAACTGGCTCTGAAAACGGCTTCGACCTTCAGTGATGACGGGATTCCTACCGGAATCATTTACAACGTCCCGCTGCCGACTTACAAGAGTCAGAACCGGGTTCTGAATGAAATGGGAACGCTTACCTCACATCAAGCCGATGATGAGACGCTGGAAGGCTTGCTGAAGTCATTCACGTAAGTTCACGCGACGGGTGGCCATGTTGAAAGGTCCAGCCCAAGTGCAAGGTTCAGCTATAGTGCAAGCCCTTGCCGGTGAAAGACCCTTACTGACAAAAGACCATTACTGACCATTTTCCGCCAAGATTCCCCCGGGTCTTGGCGGAATTTTTCATGAGACCTTGAATTCTTGAAGCGAATGAGATAATATTATCAAGCGTTTTCGCGAGGAGGCCTTTCTCCTCTCTGAGATTCGCCAGATGCAGGTGTAGTTTAGTGGTAGAACATCAGCCTTCCAAGCTGATTATGAGGGTTCGATTCCCTTCACCTGCTCCATGTGGGTCCATAGCTCAGCTGGATAGAGCAACAGCCTTCTAAGCTGTGGGTCGCAGGTTCGAGCCCTGCTGGGCTCACCACAAGAACCCCCGCACTCTTCGTAGTTTGCGGGGTTTTTATATTTCCGGAATTTTTAAGGTTCCTGCAAGCTTGTTTCAACGTCACGTCAAGCTTGTTTCGAGGTTCCTGCAAGGTTCTGGATAACATGTGGGATTTACTAGCTTGCCATTTGCAAGAGATCAGAAACAACTTCAGAAGCCAGCAACAAACCCGTCGCCGCCGGCACAAAGGCCATGCTTCCCACGGTTCTGGACCAGCGGGTGATTTGGCCTTCCTCATTTGTCAAGGTCGGATTCAATTCTTCCATCATTTCTTCCGCGGCCGGCCGTTTCACGGGCTCTTCTTGTGAATACACAACCTTCAGATGATCGACGCCGCGTTTTCGCAGTTCTTTGCGCAGGACACGAGCCAGAGGATCCATCGAGGTTTTCGAGATATCAGCCACTTCGACCCGATCCGGGTGCAGCTTGTTCCCCGCTCCCGCACTGCAGATGACCGGAATTCCCAGTTTGTGACACGTTTCAATCAGGAAGAGCTTCGCCGTCACCATGTCAATCGCGTCAATGACATAGTCGAATTCGGCCAAAGGCACCTCCCCGCAAGTCTCGGCAGTAAAAAATAGTGGATATGTTCTCACCGTGATGGCAGGGTCAATATCCAAAATTCGTTCCTTCACAACCTCCGCCTTCCTGCGACCGATTGTGGAGTGAAGGGCATGAATCTGGCGATTCAGGTTGCTCTCACTGTAGCAGTCTCCGTCGATCAGATCCAAGCTTCCCACACCGCTTCTCGCAAGAGCTTCAACCGCTTGTCCGCCGACCCCTCCCAGGCCAAAGACCGCCACCCGCGCCTTGCGCAGTTTCGCAAGTCCCTCATCCCCGATCATTAGCTTCGATCGGGACCACTGATTTTCCATTCAATGCCTCTTTTACACTCGAAAATACGCCGGTCTATGATGAGCCGGCGTTTCATAAAATAACACGATTCCGGGAACTTAGGAAGCTTTCTTCAAGAACGTCTCCGCCAGATCAAATTGTGGTAATTCGTAAATCGTAGTAAACGGGGCAGCAAACGGAAGAGCAAGATCCGTACTGGAAGCCGCTGAGAAGGTGTCGTAGTCTGATAGGTCACCGGCTTCAAAGCCCTTCATGTACCAACGTGTCCGTTGGGCTGAGGTACCATGAGTGAAGCTGTCCGGGACCACGTACCCTTGCGCTTCTTTCTGAAGTGTGTCATCGCCGATCGCCTGTGTAGCCGTGATCGCTTCTTCCAAGTCTCCCGCCTCTAGGATGTTCGCCCGTTCCGCATAATGGGCCCAGACACCGGCCAAGTAGTCCGCCTGAAGCTCCAAACGGACACTCAAGTCATTTGCCTCCGTTTCACTCGCACTTTGTCTGGCCCGGTTCACCTGATCTAAAATGCCCAGTTCATTCTGCACGTGATGCCCGACTTCATGTGCTAAGACATAGGCCATGGCAAAATCGCCTTTGGCCCCAAGCTGGTTCTCCATTTGATCGAAAAAGGACATATCCATATACACGCGGTTATCCGCTCCGCAGTAGAAGGGGCCAACCTGTGCAGAGGCATAACCGCAGCCGGAGTTCACCTGACCTGTAAACAAAGTGAGCGTTGTAGGCCGGTAGGTGCGTCCGTACTGTTCGAACACCGTAGTCCAGGTGTCCTCTGTCTCAGCCAAGACGACAGAAAGAAACTGACGACGCTCCGCTTCCAAGGCCGTTTCCTGATACGTGCCGCTATTGCCACTCTCTTGCGGTGTGCCGAAGCCAAGAAAGTCCAAGCCCCCTCCTCCGCCGAAGAGGAAATAGAGAACGACAATCAGGATGCCGCCTAGGCCTAAACCACCGCCCATCATGCCACCCGGCATCCTGCCTCCGCCGCCTCCTCCGGAACGGCCGCGGCGGTCATCGACGTTGGTACTCTGTCTTCTGCCCTGCCATTTCATATCTCAAAAATCTCCTTGAATAGATTTTGTAATTTTACTTATTGATCTAAGCATTTGTTCACTTATCATACACAAAAAATTCTGGCTCTTGCCGTGACAATGCTGTCAAAAAAGCCTTCTGCCGGCAGCAGAAGGCTTCGTAAATAGATTATTCTCTGAAGTTTTCAGGCCAGAATCAGTGAACCGAAACGGCTGACTTCTTCTCGATATACTCTTGGATGGAACGCGCAGCGGTTTTGCCGGCGCCCATAGCCAGAATCACGGTCGCAGCGCCTGTTACCACGTCACCACCTGCGAACACGCCTTCACGGGAGGTTTCCTGGCTGTCGTCTGTGACTATGCAGCCGCGGCGATTGACATCAATATCCGGTGTTGTCTGCTTAATCAGTGGGTTTGGTGACTGACCGATAGCAACTACGAAAGTATCAATCGGATACTCAAATTCGGAATTTGGAATCGCCACGGGGCTGCGACGACCGGATGCATCGGGTTCACCTAGTTCCATTTGCTCAAGAACAAGACCTTTCACCCAGCCATTCTCGTCACCAAGAACGGCCGTCGGATTGTGCAGCAGTTTGAAGTTTACGCCTTCTTCTTTCGCATGATGGACCTCTTCGCGGCGAGCCGGAAGTTCCTCTTCCGAACGACGATAAATGATATCGACTTGTTCCGCACCTAAGCGCAGAGCGCAGCGCGCGGCATCCATGGCCACGTTGCCGCCGCCCAGGACTGCAACATGTTTGCCGATCGGAATCGGTGTGTCGGTAATTGGCCAGCGATAGCCCTTCATCAAGTTAATTCTCGTCAGGAATTCATTGGCGGAATAGACGCCGTTGAAGTTCTTGCCGGGAATATCCGGGAAATTCGGTAAACCGGCACCTGTCCCCAGGAAGACCGCTTCGAAACCATGGGTATCCATTAATTCATCGATAGTCAGGATTTTGCCGATGACCATGTTCGTGGCAATTCGGACACCCAGCTCTTCCAACTTGCGGATTTCTTTCTGAACAATGGCCTTAGGCAGACGAAATTCGGGAATACCGTACATGAGAACACCACCGGCAACATGGAAAGATTCGAAGAGAGTCACTTCATAGCCGGCTTTGGCCAAATCACCCGCACAAGTCAAACCTGCCGGACCTGATCCTACAACCGCAACTTTATGGCCATTGGTCACAGGTTCTTCTAACTCTTGCTCAACGTTCTCTCTGTACCAGTCGGCGACGAAACGTTCGAGGCGGCCGATCGCCACGGGCTCGCCCTTGATCCCGCGAACACAGACTTGCTCACACTGCGATTCTTGGGGGCAGACACGGCCGCAGACGGCAGGCAAAGCGTTCGTATCGGTGATGATTTCGTACGCTTCGCTGAAATTACCTTGGGCTACGGCAGCTAAGAAATCCGGAATTTTCACTTCGACGGGGCAGCCTTTCATACAGGGACGATGCTTACATTGGATGCAGCGACGTGCTTCTTCCATCGCAACATCTTCGGTATACCCCAGGGCAACCTCAGAAAAGTTATGGCAACGCACGGCGGCCGGTTGTTCCGGCATGGGTGCCTTGACTGCGCTCATATTGCGCTTCTCTATCTCGTGCTTCTCTCCGGTGAGATGGCAGAGGTGGAGTTCATCGGACAAGACTTCTTCTCGCTTGTAGATCTTGGAGCGGCGCATGGCCTCGTCAAAATCCACTTGGTGTCCGTCGAAGTCGGGTCCATCGACACAGGCAAAGACCATTTGCCCGCCGACGGTCAGACGACAGCCTCCGCACATGCCGGTCCCGTCAACCATAATGGAGTTCATGGACACGATGGTCTTGATGCCATAAGGTTCTGTTACCTGCGCAACGAATTTCATCATGATAATGGGACCGATTGCGAGGACTAGGTCATAGTGGATACCGCTATCAATTCGGGCTTGGAGGGCATTCGTTGTGAAACCTTTGTTGCCGTTCGAGCCATCATCGGTCACGATGATGAGCTCAGCGCAGATGTCTTTCATCTCGTCTTCCAGCAGAATGAGTTCTTTATTTCTGAAACCGCAGATCAAATCGACTACAGCTCCATGCTCATGGAGATATTTTGCTTGGGGAAAGGCGATGGCGGTTCCGAGGCCGCCTCCGATCACGGCTACCCGCTTGCCTTCGTACTCATCCAATTCCGATGGTTTCCCCAAGGGGCCGACAAAGTCATGAATGAAGTCACCGACCTCAAGTTCGTTGAGCCGCCTTGTAGTCTTGCCGACAATCTGGAAAATGATGCGGACGGTTCCTGCTTGCCGGTCCGAATCATTAATTGTGAGAGGAATTCTCTCACCACCCTCATCGACAGAGAGGATGATGAACTGGCCGGGCCGGGCTTTGGCCGCAATAAAAGGTGCCTTGACATCCATCTGGACGACCTGTTCATTCCAACGTTTCTTATTGATTACTTCAAACATATTTGTCCTTTCGGTTTCGGATTTCTGGCCGGAATCATTTATTAAATGATTTTACTGCAGAAAATGAGCAATACAAGACCTAGCGGCGAGCTTGGTTAATAAGAACCAGAGATTGGTGCGAAAATGCAGGATTTTCTGCCTCTGCCTCTGCCTCTCCATCTGCCTCTGCCTCTGCCTCTCCATCTGCCTCTGCCTCTGCCTCTGCCTCTGCTTCACGTAACGCATAGGAACGATCTTCGACAACTGCTGAGGGTGCAGAGTAAGAAGCTTCACCTACTGCGTTTAACGTGTAGGAACGATTTCCAACCAATAGTTATCGGGATCATTGATAAAGTAGATGCCCATGCCGGGATTTTCATAGCAGATGCAGTCCATTGCCTCGTGCAGAGCATGGGACGCTGCGAAATCATCGGTACGAAAGGCCAGGTGACTCTCATTGTCTCCCAGATTGTAAGGCTCCTTCTTGTCGCGAAGCCAGGTGAGTTCCAGCTCGAATTTTCCGTCTTTGTCCGTTAAATAGATGAGTTTGAAGCTCCCATCAGAGGCTTCCTTCTCTCTTGACACAGTCATCCCCAGGGCTTCCCGGTAAAAAGCAACTGATTTCTCAGGGTCTAAGACATTGATGTTTGCGTGAATGAAACGAAATTCCATTTTGTTCTCCTTACTACGATCATCTTTACGTTTATCATCTTTACGTTAATCATCCGTGATTTCATCTAAATCCGTTTGATAGCGATCTTCTTCATCTTCTCTTTCTTTGACAGAAACGATTGGCCTCAAGACACGTTCGATCCCTATGGCATCGGCCGTGCCTGCCCGCTCAATGGCCAGGATCTCCTGTGCTTTCTGTGAGTCGAGGCTTGGCCTGCCGCGACGGTCGACCTTCTTATACGTGCCATCCTCTTGCATGATATGTGATCTCTCCGTATCGGCGAACTGGAGATCCATGATTTCCATAACCCTCTCAACACAAGCTTCGTCCTCGACCGGGAACAGCAGCTCAATCCGGCGATCCAGATTTCGGGGCATCCAGTCGGCGGAAGAGAGATAAATTTCTTTTTTCCCGCCATTAGCGAAAATATAGATGCGGCTGTGCTCCAGATAGCGCCCGACAATGGATTTGACCCGAATATTTTCCGACAAACCCGGAACGCCTGCGCGAAGACAGCAGATCCCTCGCACAACCAGATCAATCATGACACCGGCGGCCGAAGCTTCGTATAATTCATTAATGATCTTCTCATCCACGAGTGAATTCATCTTGGCGTGAATCCAGGCTTCCCTGCCGACCTTTGCATTTTCGATTTCCCTGCGGATGAGGTCGCTAAAACGTTCACGAAGCCAATAAGGCGCTGAGATGAGCCGGTTCCAGGTGAGGGGCTGTGAATAGCCGGAAATCATATTGAAAAATTCCGTAGCATCTGCGCCGAAGCTCTCGGCACAAGTAAAAATTCCTAAGTCCGTGTAGACTTTGGCTGTGGAATCGTTGTAGTTTCCGGTACCTAAATGGAGATAGCGGCGGATGCCGTCTTCCTCTTGGCGTACAACCAGCGTAATCTTGCTGTGGGTTTTCAGTCCCACCAAACCATAGATGACGTGGCAGCCGGCTCTTTCCAATTTCTTGGCCCATTGGATGTTGTTTTCCTCATCGAACCGGGCCTTGAGCTCAACCAAAACCAAAACCTGTTTACCATTATTGGCTGCTTCCTCAAGATACGAAATAATGGGCGACTGGCCGCTGACTCTGTAAAGGGTTTGCTTAATTGCCAGTACATCAGGGTCTCGGGCCGCTTGTTTGACAAATTCCGTCACCGGCTCGAAACTCTCATAAGGCAGGCTGATGAAGCGGTCTTTCTCCGCGATCAGGGAGAATATATCCTTCCCTTCCTGCCCTACGAACATGGCCGGCACCTGCGGTTCGTAGGGTGCGTAGTGCAGGTCCTGCCGGTAGACCAGTTCCTTTGCCCGGCTCAGCTTTCCCATGAAGGATAAGTCCAGCGGTGCGGAAGAATAATAGATATCTTCATCTTCCACATGCATCATCTCTTGGAGAATATCCAGTAACCTGGGGCTCACATCATCTCTGACATCCAGTCGGATGACTTCACCCCACTGGCGCTGTCTCAGCTGCTTTTCAATTTCGGTCATCAGGTCCGGGGTATCTTCCTCATCAATATCCATCGCCGCATTGCGGATGATTCGATAAGTGCAGCGAGCGACGATCCGAAGGCCGAAGAAAATCTCGTCCAAATACGTGTTGATGACGTCTTCCAAGAGGATATAACAATGCGTTCGCCGGCTGTCCAGGCCGGCTTCCCTGGAAAACTCCTCTACCGGCAATTTCAAAAGGCGCGGAAGTCCGGCCGGTACCAACACGGTCGCAAAATGCAGCTCATCATCTTCTTCGTCATTATGTTCCAGCAAGACGGCAATATTCTGGCTCCGATTCGGAATCAAAGGAAAGGGCCTCCCGCTGTCGACGGCCATCGGCGTGAGAATGGGATACACCGTGGTGCGGAAATAATTCCTGACAAACGTCACTTGCTCGCCGCGGAGGCGGGAATGAGGCAGGATGAAAATCCCTTCTTTCTCCAGTCTCGGCAAGAGCTGGCGATTATAGGTGCTGAACTGTTTCGAGGCGAAATCATGCATCTTGTCACTGATCGCCGTCAGCTGCTCCGTAGCGGTCAGACCCGCTGCGTCACGGCTGTAGTCATTGGCGGCAACTTGATCCTTGAGCGAGGCAATTCTCACCATAACGAATTCATCTTGGTTGGTCTGCGTAATAGAGAGGAAACTGAGCCTTTCCAGAAGCGGTGTCTCAGAATCTCTGGCTTCCAGCAGAACTCTCTCGTTGAAATCAAGCCAGCTCAATTCTCGGTTAATAAATCGGGTATAGTTATCCGTTATTTCTGTCTTCGTTTCCGAATTGCCGGATTCTCTCTCGTCCATGTCACGTACTCCTATTTATTTTCTGCGGGCGGGACCACCTTGATTATCAGTTGCAAGCCGAAGAGCTCATTCATCAAACGGGATCGATCGCTGACCGCCCAATTTTCGAGAGTCAGGTCATCATCACTGACCAGAGTCAGACGCAAGGTCCTCTTCTTCAGCACGGCCTTGATCTCGCGGATCTTATTACTCCTGGAAATCTCCAGGGCATCCACCACACGCAAAATCCCGGTGATCTGCAGCACGGTCAAGCGGTGGTTATACGTGTGATACTGGAGTTCCGGATCAACCGGCACGTCATTTCCCGGCAAGAAGCGAATGCTCTCGGACAAAATTTCCGTTTCGCGATCCGACAAGCCAATAAATTCAGCGTGCTCAATAATCTCCGCGGAATACACCGGGTAATCCACAGAATGAATGAATTTCCCTATTTCTGACAACCAGACCGAAACAGTCAAGAGCAAGACGAAACGGTCGTTGATGAAATACTTCTTCCCTAACGCCCTGGCAATTTCCACAGCATCCCGCTCCATGGCTTCAAGATGCGAAGCTTTGCCGCCGAATTTCAGCGCCATGATCCGGACAGCGGACAAGAGGTCAGCGACATGGTCATGTTTCGGTTTGTAATGATAGGTTTCTGTGGCCATATCCAGAAGAACGCCGTTCCCCAGAAGCATGGGCGGCATATAGACTCCGGACACACTGTATTGCTTATAGAAGCGATACAGAATCATCGTCGCGGGAAGCATAATTTCCGAGACATCCGCCGGTATGCCGTGGTGTAAAGTCAGGTCCAGAGGCGTCTCCCGTAAGAGCCTCCTGTAGAGACTTTCAACTTGCTCATCCGTCAGGTAGGAATACCCATCTTCTGTCAGCCCGGCAAAGGAGCGAAGATACCCTAAGTCATTGCCGACCACGATTAACGATAAGGCCTGTTGTGTCTCCGTGCCGTAGAGTTCCAGTGCGTCCAATTGACTGCCGATATACTCATTCATCAGCGAAGAAAAGTCACTGGATCTGGCCTGCATCTCGGAAAATAGTTCGCTGACTCGAAGGTAGCCCAATTTCAAATTCTGGGTCATGAGCCTTCTGCCGTGGGAATAAGACGAAACCTGGATACTTCCGGCGCCCAGGTCCAGAACAATCGCACCTTTATCGATCAGATCCGGAAAATCAGTGAAATTTTCCGAAAGAACCAAATTATGAAAATAACGTTCCTGCGAATTACTCAGGATCTCACAGTCCATTCCCGTCAGCTGGCTGATCCTCGCCAGAACGAAGTCCGAATTCACAGCCTCGCGCACAGCGGAAGTCGCGACGACCCGGTAATCAGAAACTCGATATTCCGTAAGCTTATGCTTAAATTGTTTCAGCAAGTCACAGAGTCTGCTCATACTCTCTTCGGAAATCACGCCATTATTATAGGTGTCAACGCCCAGGGACAGAGTGGCTCTGAGTGTTTCGATCACGCGGGGTTTACCCTTCTCACCTTGTTCGGCTATGAGCATTTTCGGTGCGTTGGAACCGATGTCAATGGCGGCGATTCTTTTCTTTTCCATCCACTCTACTCCTCTCCTCCTCCAGATACGTAATGAGGGCGGCTAGCAATTTCGCTGAGGTTTTCACATCGAGCGTTTCGGGGAAAAACTCCATATCCGCATAGCGAAGGTACAGCTTGTGACGAGTTTCGTAGAGATCCGCGAAGGATTGCCCCGGTGCCAAAATCACTCCCCGTTCCGGATTCAAATTCACTCGCTCCTCAATCCGTTCCAGTGCTTGTTCTATATAAATAATCGGTCCTAATTTCTGCAGGTGGCGCATGCCGCGGGGGCTGTAGATCACGCTGCCGCCAGTTGCGATGATGGTCTTCTTCGTTTCAACCGAGCGCACAGCCAGTTCTTCTTCCCGGACGAAACCGTCGAAATCGAGCGCGTCCGCAAGTTCCGCCGTGCTCTTCGTTCCGGTTCTCTTCGCCAACACATCGTCCGTATCCAGAAAGGGTCTGTCGAGCATCTTGGCCACGAGTCTGCCCAGCGTGCTCTTCCCCGAGCTCGGCATACCAATCAACGTGATATTATCGCCCCTCCGTCTGGGGAAAGCATAATGTTTCCTGGTTTCCGCCATGTTCATCATCCTAGCCTGTAAAAGTTAGCCATATTTTACCATGGAGTGAGCCAATTCACGTAAAATTGCGGTTAAACCATAGAGAAAGGTGACAAATAATCAGAAGATCACACCATTTCAAGATAGGTCAAGAGTGATTTCGGTGAGAAGCTCCGTTTGATCTTGCCATCCGCCAGCACTTTTGTCACAGAAGGCGTGCCGAATCCTCTCACAGAGAATAAGTCACTCATCATCAGGACGTTGTAGACCGTTTCGCTGCCGGGTTTTGCGAAGGCCACATTTTCCAAGCCTCCCCGCCCGTAGTGTTGGCGATAGAGATAATAAGGTTTGTAGCCAGCGTCTTGGACAAGTGCTTGTGCTTCGGCCAAAGCCGCCTCCAAGCAAGGTTCGGGGGTAATTTTCGCTGTTTGCTCATGTTCCAAGAGCTCACGGTTCCAGTCTGAGCCTCGTTTACGGGCAAGCGTGTGGATCGTGATGCTTTCCGGTGCCAGTTCCAGCACCCTGCGTACGGAATCTGCGAGATCGGCGGCGTCTTCGCCGGGAAGACCCGCGATCAGATCCATGTTGATCGTACTGATCCCCGCCTGGCGAGCCTTGGCAAAACTTGCTTCATAGTCAGCCGGTGTGCCGGGACGGTTTATTCTGCGCATGGTTCGTTCTTGCATGGTTTGCGGATTGAGGCAAATGCGGGTCACCGCATAGTCCCTTAGTACGTCATATTTTGCCTTCGACAAGACATCCGCCCGGCCCACTTCAATGGTTTTCTCACAGTCAGGGGCCAGCGGGAGAAGATGCATGATTTGCAGCAGGCGTTCAAACTGCCTCTCCGAGAGGGCTGCCGGAGTTCCGCCGCCCACATAGAGGGTGCAAAGTTCGGTTTCGCCTGCGGCAGGTGTGAAATTTCTCACTTCTGCTTCCAAACGGTCTAGATAGCGATCGGCGTAAAGTGCGGAAGTTCCGATACCCTCTTGGGTCGTGAAGGAACAGTAAGCGCAGCGTGTCGGACAAAAGGGTACCCCAATATAAGCGGCGTACGCACCCTCCGGCAGTCGCTGGAGGAGCTGGGTCTCCTTTTCCGCAGTGTGGATGGCGAGGGCGGCTTTGGCCGGAGAAACTGCGTAAGAATCTACTAGGAGATCGGAGGCGGTGCCAGGGTCTGACCGGGTTAATAGTTCCGCTGCGATATAGGTTGGTCTAATTCCGGTGAGTGAGCCCCAGGGCCAATGGATGCCGGAAACTTGCGCCATCAGTTTGTACATCTGGCGTTTAATTTGCCTGCGCGGATCGGGCTCTGCAAGCTCTGCAATCACGTGGTCTTGGCAGGAACTGATGATTTGTCCTTCTGCGGCAAAACTCTGAAACAGGGGTTCCGATGGTCCTGCCCGGAACCCTCCGGGAATCGTTTGGGATTCACCATAGAAGAGCTCCAGCAAGGCCTTGAGACCGCTTCCATGGGTATGCCCCGTGAAGGTCACACTTGCCATCCGCAGGCCCTCTTCTCTGTCCATTCGGTCATCCGTTTGATCCTTCGGCAAAATAGGCAAGAATCAGGTCAACCACACGCCCATAACTCTTGACACCGTCTTCTTGTTTATTGGCTTTGAGATAGGAGTCGTTAATCTGGTTGGAGACTTCCTGCACAGGGCCTTCGAACTGCTTCCAGAAGGCATTGCGCGCGGCCAGGTCATCTTGAGCTCTTCCGTCCAGCTCTTGCCACAGTTCCGCTTGTTTGGCTGAATCTGCCGAATACAAAGCATTATTGAGATGTGTGAAACCCATGAGCCAGGCGGAATAACGCATTTCCGGGTTCTCGTGAAGAATACCTGCATAAAAGGCCAGGAAATTGGCCTCATCCTCACGGGCGATCCCGAAGGAATGCGCAACTTCATGGAGTGCGGTGAACATCATTTCATCCGGTCTCACGGAGACATTGACATTGGATTCCATAAGGAATGGCACGAATATCCCGGTGATCCCTGTATAGGACCAGAGGTAGGAAGACAGGACGGGTTTCACCGCTGCGTCACCCAGATAAAAATAGTTTTTCAAGTACTCGTTATTGCTGTTCTCCGCTCGAGTTTGGTAGGCGTCATCAGCCAGAGTTAAGATCTCCTTCTGGGAAAGATTCGGGCGGAATAAGCCTTCCTCGTCACGGCCGACTTCGCCTGCCAGCCGGTTTACTTCGGTGACCGCCCGCTCCACGGCTTCTGCCAATTCAGCAGAAGACCGGTCTTGGACAGTGAGCTGTAAGTTTTGTGCTAGTGAATTCCTGTGATAGGTATAACCAAAATTCAGCATAAAAACGGGATAGAGTACACAGAATGCAATGAGTAGGCCTTTCCCCCAACGGAGCAGCAAGCGCTTGCGATTGGGGCCTCGGATGAGGCGAATCAGCGATTCAATCAGCAAGGTCAGCAAGACGAGCGCGCCCAGAAGCACGACCCATTCACTTAAGGAAAAGGGTACTAAGCCACTCCAGGTGCGTGGGATGAAAGTCACGATGGGATAGACGTTTCTGGCATAGGCTTCCGCGAGCGACTGATCCCTCAGGAAGAGCTGCAGGACGACCCAGGCAGCGATGGGCAGAATCAGAAAGAGTAATAACCACCAGTGGGGAAAACGTTTCATCAGCCTATCACTCCTGTCAATGTCAGAATCAACCATAAAATTCCCAGAATAATCGGCTGGTGCACCGCGTAAATGAGAAGCGGGTGACGCCCGATGAAGTTCAAGGGTCTTCCCCATTTCGCAAGCCGGCTCACGTGTTTCTCCGACAGAAGGGTCTTCCTAGTACGGTAGAAAATACGCCCGATTCCGGCTCCGATCAGGAACATGCCAAACCACGGGAACATCGGCAGATAGTCTGCCATCGAGGGGACATCCCGCGAGTAGAGACCTAAGAAAAGCAAGTTGTTATGCGACAGATAGGGGCTCTTGGCAGCCGCGGTTCCCAGGTAAAGGACGATCGCACCCAGAATAAAAAGCAGGAGGCTTCGCCAATCCTTGCGGGGATCCTGAGGGATGTGGTCTTCGGCTTTGGCCAACAAAGCATAGAAGAAGACACTCACGGCGACCAAATGGAAGACATTGAAATAAACGTGCATCTCCATCTGCAGAAAATACGAAATCAGCTCGAAGGCCAAGGTCACACCCAGTGCATAGAGCGCCGTCTGCCCGGCTCGCTTGAAATTATTCCGCGAAAACGTGCAACTGATTCCGGAGACGAGAAGGATCAAGACGAGGATGACCGGCCGGATCCAATCCATGAACCACACGGTGTCCTGGAACGGAAAAAAATCCAAACCAAATACATGCCGCAAATCAAACACAGTATGCTGCATGAACATAAGCACGAAACCCAAACCGCGGAAAAAATCCAATTCGGGAATCCTCCTGCCACTGATGTAAAGCTCCTCAGATCTCATAGCTAGCAGTATACAAAAAAAGACGGGCTTGGGAGTGCCCGTCTGGAAAAATAGTCTTGGAACGCGCCAAAATTCAAAGGTTACTGGCCATTTTGCGGACAAAGGCCATCGTATCATGTTCCTCATGGACACTGAGGCTGTCGGACAAGGCGACATGCTGCGGTGTCAGGACGAAAATCAGACTGGATACAGACATGACTCTCCCGCCGAGAGCAAAGGCTGATCCTGTCAGGAAGTCGATAATCCGTTGCGCCAGACGGTGATCCGCTTCCTCAAAATTACAGATCACGATCCTGCCTGCGGTAATTTCCTTCGCAATTTGCTGCCCATCCTCCATGGACTGCGGTTTGACTACAACGACTTGCTGCGATCCAAAACTCTTGAAATCAACGACTCGAGGCTCCGTTGACTCGGGTTTGCGAATAGTGGGTGAGACAATGTCACTTTCCGTGAATGTCCTGCGACTTCTCTGCGGAGCGGGCTCTTCTTGCTCCTCTTCGTCGAAATAAGAAGACTCATAATCCTCGTCTTCATAATTATTAAAAAAGTTTCTAAACTTATCAGCGAATCCTGCCATGGGAGGTTCCTCCTTGTCTTCGTTGTGTCCATTATATGTGTACACTTCGCGAGATACAAGTCCGTCAGCGGGGGATTCCAGAGAATGTAACTTAAATGTAATATTTCCGTCAGGGTGGGGTGAAAGTCCCATTCTTCAGGCTTTTCAGGCGTTTTCGGCTGTGCTGATCCTAGATTTTCGCTGTCCAAGCACGGCGGAACCGATTCTGACGATTGTAGCCCCACAACGGACTGCTGTTTCGAAATCTTGGGTCATTCCCATGGATAGTTCCGTGAAGGTCTCCCTTTGCGGGGACGGCAGCCGGTCTCTTGCTTCCGCTAAGAGCGCTTTTGCCGCCAGGAAGGTTTCCTCTAGGCGCTCTTCCGACACGCCTTCCTCCGCCATGGTCATGAGGCCCCTCAGACGCAGGCCTTCGAGACCCGCAAGTTCTTCTAGAGAAGCCAGCAGCTCTTCTCGCTTGAAACCGTGTTTGCTGGCTTCGTTCGTGATGTTGACTTGGAGAAGAATGTTTTCAGTTAGGCCGTTTTGCAGCGCTTTGCGGGAAATTTCCCGGGCTAAATCAAGCGAGATGACCGAGTGGATGAGTGACGTTTTGCCACTGATATATTTGACCTTGTTTCGTTGTAAGGTGCCGATTTGATGCCAATGAATCTCCGTTTGAGGGAGGGCTTCTTCTGCCATTTTTGCCTGGAGTTCTTGCACCCGGTTCTCGCCGAAGTCCCGTTCACCTAACTCGTACAAGGCAAGAATATCGGACCAGGGATAGGTCTTCGTTACGACGACTAACAGGACGTCTTCCGGTTTTCTCTTCGCTTCTTCGCAGGCTACAGCGAGGCGACGCTTCACGTCCGCCAGATTCTCTTGGATCTCCGCCTTACGCTCCGCATAATTCTCAGGCAATTTGAGCTCAGCCGCCAATGGAATCACCTTCCTTTACCGAGTCCCGATTCTGCACAATCACCGTGCCGACATCAAGCGCGGTTTCGGCGCCGATCGGCGAAGAAATGATTGCGTAATTGGCGTCGGTCTTCCTGACTTCGACGGTTTCTTCGTGGACGTAGCCGGACCTGATGACCATCACGCTTGCGACCGAGGGATTGTTCTTGTCCGGGAAGGACAGCGATTCCAGCGGTACTTTCAGGCCGCGGTCGGATTCCAGTTCGATCTTCGCGCGGATAAAACGCTGGGCGATCAAACTCTCCACCTCGCTGTCTGTGCGGAAAATGGCGATGAGGTTGCCGTCGTCGTCTTTGGCCGAAACTAAGGTACAGCCCGGAATCTCGAGCCCTTCATCGGAAAGGATCAGCGTGTAGGTGCGATCTAAGGGGAAATTCTCGACCTTCTGCCCCGGCATGACGAAGACAAAATCCTGGTAAATATCCTTGACCAGCATGATGATGCTTTCATTTTGCTTAACCTCTCTGGCCAAAGGGATCGGTTGCGAGGATTTCTGCTCGATCAACTTCCGGAGGTCTGCCGCACTCGCCGATAACGCGTAAGCCTCGTCGAAGGTACCCGCCAGCGAATCCGGATTAAAGGCAATGATCCCACTCTCAGGCGCGAGAAGCTCCGTGGAATGATTGCTGAGATTGGCCTCTACTTCATCTTTCTTGGCCAACAGGGTCTGAATCTCACTGTCGTCGCTGTTCCCGCTGAGAAGCTTGCTGTTGCGCTCATCCATGAGAACTTGCAAATGCGTGGCTAATTGTTCTGCCAGATAGAGTTCCGAGCGCTGATCCAAACGCCTCATCTGATTCACGAGAGGCAGAAGTTTCTGGTCGGTATAGAGGTAATCGGTTTCGGTTTGCGTAGACTGGCCTTCCGCCATGAGTTCAAGTTGCCGGGTCGAAATGGCCAAATTGACTTGTTCCAGTTCGTTCCAATAATCCATCCCGGATGGCTTGATCACGTTGCCGATCAGGGCATTCTTGCGGACTTTATCCCCGTTATTGGCAGCAGGCTCAAACATCCCGCCGGAAGGAGCATGTAAGATATTCTCTGTGCGGGCAATAATCCCCTCGCTGTACACTTCCGAAACAATTGTGCCTTGTTGGATAATAAAGAGTTGCGGCGCCGGGGCGGTTCCGGTCATAATCATGCGGATCATGACCAGGGTCAGAGCCAGCGTAATGATGACAAAAACACTCATGGTAACCAGGCGCTTGCGGCTCCTGGACAATTCTTTCTTCCGGACTTGCTGTTGCGGGGATGTGGGTCTGCCTGCAGGCACTCTCCCTCCCCTATCGAAAAAACGCATCTACTCTCTCCTCCGCATGGCCTCAGCGGCCGCCATAGCTGCGAGCTTAATATTGTCGTATACAATGCCACCTTGCATAAACGCCTGGTAGGGTTCTCGAAGCGGGCCGTCCGCACTGAGCTCCATGGACGAGCCTTGCACGAAGGCACCTGCTGCCATTATAACCGGAGAATCATAGCCCGGCATAGGTCCCGGGACGGGGCTCACGAAGCTGTCAACCGGTGAGGAGGCTTGAATCGACTTGCAGAACGCCACCAGTTCGTCCGCTGTCTTGAAACGCAAAACCTGAACAATATCCGAGCGTGGGTCAAAGGGTCCCGGCGATGTTTCATACCCCAGTTCTTGCAAGAGCGCCGAGGTGAACACCAAGCCTTTCAGGCATTCACCCACAACATGCGGCGCTTGGTAGAAGCCTTGCGCCATTTGTCTGGTGAATCCCAGGGTCGGCCCGATTTCTGAGCCGACACCAGGCGCCGTGAGTCTCTGCGCCGCCTTCTCCACGAGGTCCGCTCGGCCTGCGACATAGCCACCGGTTTGCGCGATGCCGCCACCCGGATTCTTAATTAAGGAGCCGGCCACCAAGTCGACGCCGACCTCACAGGGCTCTCGGTCCTCCGTGAACTCTCCGTAGCAGTTATCCGCGACAACAACCAGGTCTTCCCGGACTTCCCGGCAGACCTTGACGATCTTGCCGATCTCCTCGATGCGCAAGGCCGGTCGGTTCTTATAGCCTCTGGATCGCTGAATCCAAATCATCTTCGTTTCGGGTGTGATGGTTTCGGCCAAAGCCGCATAATCCACCCCATCCCCCTTCAGCGGCAAGACTCGGTACGTTATCCCGAAGTCCGCCAAGGTTCCTTGATCCAGCCCGTCCATGCCCCGGCCCATCACCGGTTGCATCGTGTCATACACTTCGCCCGCAACCGACAGAACTTCGTCTCCCGGGCGCAGAATGCCGAACAGGCACAAGGCCAACGCATGGGTCCCCGAACTGATTTGCCAGCGCACCAGCGCCTTTTCTGCTCCCATCGCCTTCGCAAAGGCCGTTTCCAAGCGTTCGCGGCCGCGGTCATCATAGCCGTAGCCTGAGCTGCCGCCCAGATCAGACTCGGCTAATTTCGCCTCCTGCAAGGCCTTCAGCACCTTCAGCTGATTCAGGGTTCTTGTTCCTTCAATTTTGCGGAATTGGGATTGTACTTTCTCTTCCGTTTGGCTGGCCAAAGCCACAATCTCCGGCGAGATCTGCCAGCCGGCATAATAATCTTCTATGGTCATCGTGTCCTTCTTCGTGTCCTTCTTCTATTTCGCGGTATCAGAATTTCGCGGTATCGCGGTAGCAGAAACCTTCCAAGCCAGCTGAAAATCAGCGGGCTTCCGAATTCTGTAAAAAGCGTGCATCCATATTAAGACAAATTTTTCAAACTGTCTTGCTTTTCTTTTTATCTTGGTTTAACATAGGTAACGTTCTCGCGGTCATGGTGGAATTGGCAGACACGTAGCGTTGAGGTCGCTATGAGGTAATACTCGTGCAGGTTCAAGTCCTGTTGACCGCACCAAGTAACAGAGTCGTCTTAGTAGATGGCTCTGTTTTCTTTTTGCCCCTGAAATGAATTGCCCCTGAAATGAATTGCCCCGAAATGAATTGCCCCGAAATGAAACTTCAGCACCTTTTTACCCAAATACTCGCCCCTCAGAGGCTTTTTGTTGTATCCTGATAGCTAGCATGCTAAGTTAGGAGATCACTCATGAGGCGTAATGGAATTGAAGTAACGTTGGCAAGGAAGGCTCCCCTGGAGGAATCATTCCTGCCGATCAAGAAATGGAATGATCAGTACCTTACAGAGGCCCGTAAACCTCTCGCAGTCGCGATTGAGCGCAATAATGGCTTAAGATCCGTGTATAAGACAGCGATCCGTGCTACGGAAAACTCCGCAGCTGCCGATATTCTCTATGTCGGCAAGCTGGTCAAAATGCTGCTCTGGTCCAGAGGCGGCTGGAAGATCTCCATTTGCGGTGATGAGCGGGTGGCCGCGGCGATCAAGGCTGACTATTCCCCGGAGGGGGCTCGCCAATTTGACTACCATTTTATGAGCCGCGTCTATGACCACCCGTTGGAAGTGATCTCTTTACCGTATGAGGCATGTCCTCCGTCTCAAGAATCGGCAGAGGCCGTGGGGCTCCATCTCAACGGCTGCCGCATCGGTTTCGATGCCGGCGGCAGTGACCGCAAAGTATCAGCCGTGATCGATGGCGAAACCGTTTATTCCGAAGAAGTCATCTGGTATCCGAAGGTAAATGCCGATCCCGACTATCACTATCAGGGAATTCTGGAGTCTTTCCGCACAGCCGCTGCGAAAATGCCGCGGGTTGACGGAATCGGCGTCTCTTCCGCCGGAATTTATATTGATAATAAAACTCGTGAGGCCTCCCTCTTCTTGCAGGTGCCGCGCGAAAATTATGCCTCAGTAGAAGATATCTATTTGCGAGCGGCCGCTGAAGTTGCCCCCGGGAAACCTCTCGTCGTGGCGAATGATGGGGATGTTTCGGCTTTGGCCGGAGCCATGAGCTTAGAAACAGGCAATATCATGGGGATTGCCATGGGTACATCAGAAGCGGTTGGCTTCGTGGATCATAATCAGCACATCGCCGGCTGGCTCAATGAATTGGCCTTTGCCCCCGTTGATCTCCAAGAAAATGCGACCGTCGATGAATGGTCCGGCGACCTGGGGGTGGGCTGCAAATACTTCTCGCAGGATGCTGCGATCCGCTTAGCCGAAGTTGCGGGTCTGGAAATTGATCCGGAGCTGCCCTTGGCCCAGAAGCTCAAGGAAATCCAACAATTTATGGAAGCCGATGACCCCAGAGCTCGGCAAATTTTCGAATCCATTGGGGTGTATTTCGCCCACGAACTCGCATACTACCGGGACTTCTACGAGATCCGCCACGTGATCGTCATGGGGCGAGTCGTCTCCGGCAAGGGCGGGGATCTTATTTTGGAAGTCTGCAGGGACGTACTGGAAGAAGAATACCCCGAGATCGCTGCCACATTGGACATTATGTTACCTGATGATAACATGCGCAGAGTTGGCCAAAGCATGGCCGCCGCATCTCTCCCCTATATTCAGTGAGGTGAAATAAATGAAGCTCAATGTGCGTCGAACCGTCCTGGTCGGGTTTGCCTTTCTGTCTATCTCGGCTTTCTGGCAGCTCTATGACAGTGTCATCCCCCTGATTCTCAAGAATGATTTCGGCGTCGGCGATACGGTTTCCGGCGGCATCATGGCGATCGATAATATTTTAGCCGTGTTCCTCCTTCCGTTCTTCGGCGCCTTGAGCGACAGAACCCATACGAAGCTCGGACGCAGAATCCCCTACATTCTCGTAGGGACATTCCTTGCCGTCATCTTTATGCTTTTGATTCCTTATGCGGCCAATTCGCGGAATGAAATCCTCTTTTTCGTCGCATTAGGGGCAACACTTCTTGCCATGGCCGTGTACCGCTCCCCGGCCGTAGCCCTGATGCCGGACGTCACCTTGCCGCCTCTGCGCTCCAAAGCCAACGCCATCATCAACCTGATGGGGGCTTTGGGCGGAGTCTACTACCTGGTCCTGGCAAGAGTCATGCCCCGAGGACCCGAAGGTAACGACTACACCTACCTATTTATCGCCGTAGCCCTCTTGATGATCGTCTCGGTCCTCATCGTCACCTTCACCATTCCGGAAAACAAACTGCGAGTCGTCGAAGAAAGACCTGCCAAAGACGCCCCCGCAAGCGAAACCAAACTCCAACCGGAAGTGCAAAAAAGCCTCATCTTAATCCTGGTATCCGTTGCCCTCTGGTTCTTGGGCTACAACGCCGTCACAACCGCCTTCACGAAATACGCCCAAGAGATGTGGTCTATGGACCTTGGCGCCGCCGCAACCGCACTCCTGGTCGCCACAATCGGCGCCGTCGTCAGTTACATTCCGATCGGCTACATTTCCGGCAAGTTCGGACGCAAGAAAACCATCATGGCGGGAATTGTCATCTTGTCTCTCTGTTTTGCTACCGGCTTCTTCTTCACAAGCTTCACCCCGGCCCTCTATGTCATGTTTGCCCTAGTCGGTTTCGCCTGGGCAGCCATCAACGTCAATTCGTATCCTATGGTTGTCGAACTGAGTCAACATGGGGACACCGGCAAATACACCGGCTACTACTACACCTTCTCCATGTCCGCCCAGATCATCACCCCGATCATCTCCGGCGCGCTCTTGGAATTCGTCGGCTATTGGACGCTCTTCCCCTATGCGGCCATCATGGTCGCACTGGCGTTCGTCACCATGTCGCAAGTCAAACACGGCGACAACCGTCCGGACCTGCCGCAAGATAAGTTGGAACTTCTCGCCGGATCCGGCGACTAATGAGTAAATGAGTAAAAGCACTACATAAGTTTAAATTTAAACTTATGTAGTGCTTTTCACATGCAGTGCTTTTCAAATACCAAGCATGCCGAACGGCCTGCAAACTTTACTGCAAGCCTTAGTCTTCGTCGCCGAAGTACATGCCGAGGCCACGTGCGGAGCGAACCAGGTCCGAATCCTTCGGAACGGTCTTGAGTTTGCCGGCGACTTCGCTGAGCGGTGTGCCGGTCATTTCGCCGTTTACGCGGGAGACCATGTAGCCGAATTTGCCTTCCAGGATGAATTCGGCGGCTTTGGTTCCGCAACGGGTGGCAAAAACGCGGTCGTAAGGGCAAGGTTCGCCGCCTCTTTGGTAGTGCCCGGGGACAGTCACCCGCACTTCCTGGTCCAGCCTTTCATTCAGTTCAGAGGCCAGGCGGTAGGCGATGGACGGATGCGCCATTTGGGAGCGGGCTTTAAGAAATTCTTTTTTAGACATAGCGGCTTCTTCTGAAGTCATCGCCCCTTCAGCCATCGCAATAATGGAAAAACGCTTGCCGTCGCGAGCTCTCTCTTGCAATGCATATTGAATCGAATTCAGGTTATAAGGAATTTCCGGCAGCAAGATAATATCCGCACCGCCCGCTACGCCGGCATGGAGGGTGAGCCAACCGGCCTTGTGACCCATCAGTTCAATGATAAAAATACGGCCATGCGATGTTGCGGTTGTGTGAATCCCGTCAATGACATCGGTCGCAATGTCCACAGCACTCTGGAAACCAAAGGTCATTTCCGTTCCCCAGAGGTCATTGTCGATCGTCTTCGGCAAGGTGACCACGTTGTAGCCATCTTCCGACAAGCGGTTGGCCGTCTTATGGGTACCATTTCCACCCAACACGACCAGACAATCGAGTCCTTGCCCGCGGTAATTGCGGACCATCGCTTCATACTTCGTTTCCTTGCTGTCCGGATCCAGTTGGTTATCCATCTCCTTATATGCCTGCCGAGATGTGCCCAGAATCGTTCCGCCGAGTGTCAAGATGCCGGAGAAGTCAGAAGACGTCATCCGCCGGTAGTTCCCCCTCATGAGTCCCTTGTACCCGTCGAGATAACCCAGGATCTCAACATCCGGGACTTTCTCATAAAGTGTCTTAGAAACCCCTCTGATTGCTGCGTTAAGACCCTGGCAGTCTCCTCCTGAAGTCAGTATGCCTACTCGTAACATGGCTTCGTCCTCCTGCTGTTAATGTGTTTATTTTACCTTTGTGAGCATGCTTTGGGTAGAAGCAATTTCTTCGGTATCGCAAAAATGCAGCAAAAACGTTAAGGCGAGTAAATCAGCTGAGCCACCCGGACTCAGGTTTTGGGCGCGAAATTCTTCATCCAGTCGGTTTATCCTCTCCCGGCTGATCCTCTCCAATCCCGTTTCTGCAATCAGTTCCGCAATCTCTTGACGTTTTCGTTCGGCCAAAGCCGCCCCCCCGCGCTTGATCATGTTGGTGTCAGTGACATGAGCCAGCAAGTTCAAAAGAGTAAGGCTACCGGCTCGATCGAGATGCATTCCTTTTTCCAACAAGTCCCGTAAGACAGGGAGTCCGTAACGCCTTACCGAGGGGAAGCCCCGGCGCACTTCTCCTCGAATGCCCTCAATCCCATAATCGGCATAGAGGATTTCGCCTGTCGTTTCGGGCGTCCCGGCGAAGTCCGACAGCAAATTGGCCGTCATGAGCCGGGCCATTTCGGCCAGACTATCTGAATTGACGAGCTGCCCTTCGCCAAACAACTTACCTGCGGCAGCGGCGATCATGCCGAAGGAAAAAATGAGCCCTTTATGCGTATTGACCCCTCCGGTCACCGCTAGCATGTGGTCTTCGGCTTTCATCCCCGGCCAGCGGATCAAGCCGAAGAGCTCCGTAGGCTCCCTCCACTGATGCTCTATGCCTAAGAGGGTCAGCTCTCCGAAATAGGCACTAAGGCCGGCAGCACTCCTACTGAACGTAAAAAAGTCCATATCACGATGCGAACCCTGATTTTGCCTGTCCACGAGGCCCGGTTTCGGGGTGACCGCCACTTCATACAGAAGCGCTCTGACACAGAGTTCCGCCACCTGATCCGCCAATTGACCCGCCAGGTGATCCGCCATCAAGGTAAGTGCTGCCCGAATAACTTCTTCCGGGGGGTGCTTTCTGCTTCGGGCGCAAACATAAGCCGGCTCTGCGCAAATCAAACAAGTTCTGGGTGTCCGGCGCTCAAGCTTCGCACCATTTGCAGTTAGCACGTCAAGATCATAAATTCTGCCAAGCGGAGAAGACTCCTCAATTTGCATCATCAGCTCTTTCACCTGCTCCGCGGGAGCCGCCACGGCCAAGAGCGCATGGTAACCGGCTTGATTTCGCCATTCTTCCCGAGCAAGCAGAGGAACGTCTGCCCAAGCCAGGCGTTGCAAGATCTCGTTTTGGCCTTCTTGAAAAGTCCTCTCGGCCAGCGGGAAGGCCTTGCGGTTACCGGGAATATTCAGTGTAAAAGAGACGAGGGTCGAGGAATATTTACTGAGAAACCCTTGTTGCCTCGCAGCGCGAAGCTCCCGTTCGGCCAAGAGTGTCGTCAAGCCAACCGTAGAGGTACCCAGAATTGCCTGCAGATCAAGCATCGGCAAGTTTCTCCGCGATTTTCAGGCCTTCCGCACTCTGCAGAAAAGCATAGGTCACTTCCGGAACAAGAGTCCTAATTGCCGCCCAATCCCCTTCTGCCAACAAACGTCTCACCCGTGACGCGCTGATGGCTTCCCCACCCTCGGTGAGCCTAGGGATTTCGAGCACGTTGATGGCGGCTTTGGCCAGAACCTCCCGCATCTGCTGATTATAGGCACTGGTCACCGGATCGTACGGTTCCTGCCCAACAAATCGCTTGCTGATTCCTAATGGCTTCGCAATCCGCTCCGCAAAGATCGTGAGATCCAGTTCAGCGGATATTTCGCCTGAACGATACTGCTCCTTGAGGAAGTAGGTGGGGAATGTCGCTTGCGAAATCATGTAGTCGCCCGTGAGATTCACCACGGTGTTCGGTAAATGGCCGATTCCCCGGCGAACCAGATCCAGCCGCACCTCAGTGGGAAACAAGCTCTGGTCTTCCTCTACAACGAAAACATAGAGGAAATCACATTGCGCATACGCCTGCTCGATCAGATAGAGGTGCCCACGTGTGAACGGATTGCAGTTGACGACCACGGAGCCTTTATTCTGCACAGGCTCTGTTGGTTTCTGCAGTTGAGCCAAATATCGCCAGGCCCCGTCACGCCGATTCTCCAGTAAGGCGGCCTCCTCTGTTGTCGCGATCAAATAAAATCCCAAATCCTCGAACATTGTGATATTGGCAGGTTTTGTGAAGAGGAAAAGTTTCGTGATCCCCCGCGCCAAGGCCTCCGCGATCAGCCGGCTGACGATTCGGGAGGCCAAGCCTTCCCCTTGATGCTCCGAAGCAACGGCGATGCACTTTAAGATATTTTTGTCCAGAGACCCGCTCGCGACGATCGTCCCTTCCCCATCGACAAGATTCGCAGTGTAGGAAACCGCTGTATCATAAAGAAGACCTTCCTTCTGCAGAAACGCCTCGACTTGCGCTCTCTTCCGCCCCGTAAAAGGGTAACCCTGGTCCTCATAATACATGCCCTGAAATCTCCTCCCGAAAAATCCCGAAAAATTCCGGAAAACGCCCGCTACCTTGCCGCAAAAATTACGTCCTTTTACAAAACGTTCTTGATCGTGTCGATCAGCGTACCGTCGCGGTAAATGACGTTGCCGACAATCCGGTCGCCTAACGGAACTTTCTTCGGCACGCCCGTAATTCTCTCCGCCTCTGCCTTGAGTTCATGAATATCGACAATCGGGAGACCCTGTTCACTTAGTCTGGCAGCAAGGTCCGCTTGTTTCGGGTTGACCGCAATCCCTCGTTGCGTGACCAGGACATCCACGGTATCCCCGGGTGTCGTAATCGTTGTCACGCGATCTTGCACAATCGACAGTCTGGCTCTGGTCAAAGGCGCAATGATCATGGTGAGTTTCGCGCCGGCGGCCGTGTCATTGTGCCCGCCGGATCCGCCGATGATGTAGCCGTTGGAGTCGGTGTGCACGTTGACATTGAAGTTTGTATCGATTTCCGTCGCACCGAGAATAACAACATCCAAGTTATCCACCAAAGAGCTCTTCGCGCTCGGAGAGGCATAAAGCGTTGCTGTAACCTCACGATGGCGGGGGTTATTGCGGATGGATTCCACGGCCTTCAGATCGAAACATTGCACGTCCACGAGAGATTCGAAACAACCCTCTTCCAGCATGTCAACTAGGTAAGCCGTGATGCCGCCCATGCCGAAACTGCCTTTGACCCCCTTCTCCAGCATCAGATCTTTCAAGTACTTTGCCACGGCCAGGGAAGCACCGCCGGCGCCGGTCTGGAATGAGAAGCCATCCTTCAATAAACCAGAGTGCTGGATAACCCTTGTCGCATACGTCGCCATCATGAGCCCTACCGGGTCGCGGGTAATTCTTGTCGTCCCGGAAACAATACCGTTCGGATCCCCGATTTTCTCGACTTCAACCACATAATCCACGTAATTTTCGGGGATCGAAAATTGGGCGAACGGATGAGGGACCAAATTGTCGGTAATGACCACCACTTTGTCCGCATACATAGCATCCGCAAACGCATAGCCCAGTGAACCACAAGCTGAGGGCCCGTATTTGCCGCTGCAGTTGCCCATAGCATCGGAAGTCGGCGCGGCAATAAACGCGACATCGATCGAAGTCTCCCCGCTCGCGATCGCAGCAGGCCGCCCGCCATGAGACCTGAAGTCTACGGCTTTGGCCAAAACACCCTGAGATATATGCTTGCCGATCCCGCCGCTCATATAACTGACCTCAAGCCCTGTCACCACACCGCTCTTGATGTGGTCGATCAGCGGCATTTGAATGTCGAAAACGGACGACGCACTGACCGTCAGATCCATGATTCCCATAGCCGCAAGCTCAGCCAGGACCATGTTCAGGACGTAATCGCCGTTGCGCAGATGGTGGTGGAAGGAAATTCTCATACCATCCTTTACACCACTCAGAGTGATCGCCTCACGAAGTGTTTTTACCAGTTTATTCATTGAGGAACCTTCCTAACGCTTCTGCCATTGCCAGCGTTTGCTGTGCCCTGGCCACAATCGGAGCATCGATCATCTTGCCATAGAGCGAGACCGCCCCTTTGCCCAAACGCTGCCCCTCCCGGATCGCCGCCATCACTTCTTGCGCATAGTGGATTTCGGCCAAAGACGGGCTAAACACTTCATTGATCGCCAGCACATGGCGAGGGGAAATCGCAGCTTTCCCTGTGAAACCAAGTTGCTTCGCAAATTGTGCATCAGAGACCACGCCCTCTTCATCATTCGTATCCGTAAAGGGCGTGTCATAACAGTCAATTCCCGCGGCACGAGCCGCATTCACCACGCGTCCGCGGCTGTACAAAATTTCGGTTCCGTCCTTCGTTCTCTGGCTGCGCAAATCCGCTGTCAGATCTTCGGCTCCGAGGAAAAGTGCCGTCATTCGAGGATCCGCAGAGGCAATCGCATAGGCATTTTCAACTCCCGTGGCCGTTTCAATGAGCGCGATAATGCGCACAGGCTTCGCGATTTTATGGCGCGCTTCCACTTCAGCCATGTACAAGGCCAGTGTGTGAATATCCTCCGGCCGATTCGTCTTCGGCAACAAGATAGCCTCCGGCTCCTGAGGAAGGATCTGATCGAGATCCTCCTGCCAGAAATTTCCGTCCAGTTGGTTGATCCGAATGATGATCTCTGTATTCTGGATCACAGAACTTCCCAAGGTATTACGAATAAGAATTCTGGCCGAATCTTTTTCGGTCGGAGACACAGCATCTTCCAAATCCAGAATCACCGCATCAGCCCCCAGCTGGCCGGCATTAAGCAGCATTGCTGCACTGTTTCCGGGTATAAAGAGCATGGACCTTCTCATTGCCCTTCTCCTTTCGCCCCGCGCAGTAAACAAGTTTCCACCCTGGCTCTGATGACCAAGTCGATGGCGCCTTTGTCAACTAACTTGATCTTGGCGGCAGACACGTCTTGCTCCGCCAAGACTTCAAGCACCGTGCGTCTAATGTCATCGCCGAATTGCTTCAGGACAACCGATTCCAATTCTAGTTCCACACCGTTTGTTCCGGGTTCCACTTGCACCAGCACATCGCCGGATTCGAGTGTGCCAGCGAGTGCAGCTCTGGTAATTTCCATCCGTACTCTCCTTTATGTCAATGTCAATCTCACGCTCAATCTCATGTCCAATGTCGATCTCATGCTTAAGCCCAAGTCCAAGCCCATATGGACTCACGTCAATGCTTCTCTTGTGCCATCCTGGCTCGGAACAAGGGTTTAATCCCCCCGGCTGCCAAAATGTCCATCGCGTACGCACCGATTTTCTCACCTTGCAGGACTTTGCCTTCGTTGACTAACGTAATCGTGCCTTCTTCAATATCAACCTGAATCTCGTCACCCTCATGCAATTCCTTGCTGATGCCCTTGCAAACAAGTAAAGGCAGGCCTAAATTAATGGCATTGCGGAAGAAGATCCTGGCAAAGGAATCCGCGAGTACCACCGATGCTCCCATGTTGAGCAACGCAATCGGCGCATGCTCTCGACTTGAGCCGCAACCGAAGTTCCGGCCGGCAACCACAATGTCCCCTTTCCTGAAATTGGGTGCAATACGCTCATCGACTCCGGCAAGCGCATGCTTGCCAATTTCATCCGGTTTCACTTCTTCCAAGAACCTTCCTGGATAAATCTGATCGGTATCGATGTTATCCCCCAGGACAATCACTCTTCCTCGTATACGTGTTTCCATATCTTATGCCTCCAGTGAAAAGACGTCCGTCAAGTATCCTGTCAACGCGGATGCTGCAACGGTAGCCGGCGAAGCCAAATATATTTTTGATTCGGTACTCCCCATTCGCCCCGGGAAATTGCGGTTTGAGGCTGTCACACAAACCTCATCCGGCGCCAAGACCCCTTCATGAGCGCTGAGGCAAGGTCCGCAGCCGGGCGTAGAAATCGTAGCACCTGCGGTAATAAGCGCTTGCAGATACCCCTTAGCAATGGACTCCTGCAGAACCTCACTTGAAGCAGGAATAACGAGCAGACGCACGGCCGGTGCAATTTGTTTACCTCGGAGAATCTCTGCAGCAACGGCAAGGTCCTCGATCCGCCCTCCGGTACAAGTCCCGATGAAACATTGATCAACCTTGACCCTCTCCACTTCTTCTATGGGGAAAACATTTTCCACACTGGAAGGTACCGCGATCTGCGCAGTCAAGTCCGAAAGATCGAAATGATAGGACTCGCTGTAGACGAAATCGCCATCCGTATACTGAATTTCATAAGGTGTTTTGGCACGGCTCTCAATATAATCTTTTACCGCTTGGTTCGGCTGCATGTAAGCCGTCTTCGCTCCCATTTCCACAGCCATATTGCAGATCGTCATGCGGCCGGCAACGCCTAAGCTTTCCACGTAGCTACCTGTAAAATCAATCGCTTTGTAAACGGCTCCATCGGCTCTGATTTGTCCCATCAAGAACAAAACAACATCCTTGGGGGCAATTCCTTCTTTCGGGGTGCCGTCAAGCCTGATCTCAATCACTTCGGGAACCCGAAACCAGAGCTCACCGGAAATCAGAATGGTGGCCATATCCGTAGCACCGACGCCGGTTCCCAGTGCACCCAACGCACCGTGGGTTGTTGTGTGTGAATCCGTCGCCACAATAATTTGCCCCGGCTCCACAAGTCCCGCTTCCGTCATAACCTGGTGACAGACACCGGCATTCACATCGAAATGATACGTAAGGTCATTTTTTGTCCGGAATTCACGCATCTCCTTGTGGATCTGGGCGGTTTTGATCGTGGGTGCCGGCGCGTAATGATCGAAGACAAAGGCAACCTTGTCTTTGTCCCAAACTTTTTCGCCATTCATTTCGTAAAAGGAATAGATCGTCTGTAGATAAAGATCGTTGACTTGGGCGAAATCGACTTTGGCCGTAACAATCTCACCGGTGTGAACCACCGCCTTGCCGCTGTTCTTTGCAAGTATTTTTTCTATAGCATGCATAAAACCTCTCCTAAGTAATAAGGTCTTAAAACCTGATAAAAATGCGTGAAGCCCATCTCGAGGGATGAGCTTCGCGTATTACGTCAGCATTTCTCTGGTTTAGAAGACAATCGGAACCAGAACTGTGGCAAGCAAGATAATAAACGCGCCACCTAATCTAGAAGAAATCTGAGCAAAGGGCATAAGCTCCATTCTGTTCGCTGCTGTCAGCACGGCAACGTCGCCGGTGCCGCCCATGTTGGCCATGCAGAGGCCTGCAGTAATCGCCGCTTCGATCGGATAGAATCCAACCAGCTTGCCGACCAAACCGCCGCCGATCATCGAACCCAGAACAACCAAGGCACACAGAACCAAGTAAACCGGAGTGAAAGCAGAAATAATCTGCCCCAAGTCGGTGTACGCAATGCCAATACCCATCAAGAGGGCCGGGGTCCAGTTCGCTGTAACGAACTTATACCAATGAGAACAAGATCTTTCCACGGAAGCAGGCAAGAGGTTAAAGGACTTAACCAGAGCCACCGCAATGATCATGTACGCATATGGATGCAGTTCAAAACCTGTGCGGTCAACAAGGTTTGCAATGATCTGGCCCAGAGCGAAGAAACCTGTGGAAACGGCGATGCCGATCCCATAGTCTTGCAGTGTCGGCGGAGCTTCGCTCTCTTTATCCATCAATTCCTCATCGTCACCCACGTCCATTAATTTGCCGTTGCCGGTAAGAGAAGGATATTTCTTGCCGAGTCTGTCCAGAAGGCCGCCCGAAATAATCGCCATCGCGTTACCCAAGGCAACCGCCGGAACGAGTCTGGAAAGAATGATCGAGGAGTCGATATTCAGTGCTTTGCCGAATACTTGCGAAATCGGCACGGCACCGGCGCCCATGCCGCCACCCATGATCGGGATGCCGATATAAGCAATGGATTCACCGGGGGATTGACCGAAAAGCATGCCGCCCAAGGCAACAAGAAGTAGCGCCACGGCTGTTGCGCCGAGAATACAAGGCAGATAACGGACTGCAGCCTTGACCAGCAACGTCTTGCTCATACCGAGAATCGAACCGACGATCAAAGCGGCGATGTAGAAGTCCAGGAAGCCGCCGCCTTTCATGAAGGTATCGACATTCTGCGTAACTGATTCCGGAATCAGATTGAAATAAACGAGGGCAGAGGAACCGAAGATAATGACAATCGGGCCACCGCCGAAGTAGGTCTTAATGATCGGAAGATTATTACCGATTGTGTCCAGAAGGGCGCCCACAACCATCATGAAGAGGAAAGCACCGATCATACCGCCCGGTAATACACCTAAAGCCATGGCAATAATCAATACGGCCAGGACAACTGCATACATGGGTAAACTCAAACCCATAATCTTGAAATCTTTAAGAAATGACATTTTGCCTCCTAATGACAAAAATTAAGTACGGGCGACGCCGGTATCTCTGGCCGCCTTCGCTACAGCATCCGCAACAGCAGTTGCCACATTCTTATCGAGCGCGCTGGGCATGATGTTCTCTTCACTCAATTCACTCTCCGGAACATAGTCTGCGATCGCTGCGACCGCTGCCAACTTCATCTCTTCATTGATGTCACTGGCTCTGACTTGCAGTGCGCCTTTAAACAAACCGGGGAAGGCTAGAACATTGTTAATTTGGTTCGGGAAATCCGAGCGACCGGTTCCAATGATTCTGACACCGGCTTCCTTTGCCAGATCCGGCAGGATTTCCGGATTGGGATTCGCCATCGCAAAAACTATGGAATCTGTGTTCATTGTCTTCACCATTTCGGGTGTTAAGACATTCGGTGCTGACACGCCGATGAAGAGGTCTGCCCCTTTGATGACATCAGCGAGCAGGCCTTCTTCGTTTGCCGGATTAGTGATTTCGGCCAAAGCCTGATGAGACTCATACATATCGGGTTTCCCACGATAGAGCGCCCCGTTCTTGTCACAAGCGATCACATTGACCGCGCCTGCCGAGAGCAGCAGTTTCGTAATCGCGGTTCCCGCGGAACCTGCACCATTCACAACAATTTTGAGCTCCGGGAGATTCTTGCCAATCACCTTGAGGGCATTGCGGACAGCCGCCAGGACGACGATTGCGGTTCCATGTTGATCATCATGGAAAACCGGAATATCAAGTTCCTTACGCAGGCGATCTTCAATTTCAAAACAGCGCGGTGCAGAAATATCCTCCAAATTAATGCCGCCTAAACCGGGCGAGATCAATTTGACTGTATTTACGATGGTATCAACATCCTTAGAATCAATGGCAATTGGGAAAGCATCCACGCCGGCAAATTCCTTGAACAGGACTGCCTTCCCTTCCATAACCGGCAGAGACGCCTTGGGGCCGATATCCCCTAATCCTAAGACGGCGGTTCCGTCCGTGACGACAGCAACAATATGTCCTTTAGAAGTATATTTATAGACATCGTCGGGATTCTCCGCAATTTTGCGGCAAGGTTCGGCTACGCCGGGCGTGTAAGCAGTGCTTAGGTCATCTCTGGTCTCTACTCTGACCTTGGATACGACCTCGATTTTACCCTGATTCTCTTCATGCAATTTCAGACTCAACTCTGAAAAGTTCATGTCATCCTCACTTTCTTATCAACTACCAAAAAATATGCACAAAAGATGTGCGGACCGATACAAAACAGTTCGCTCCTTTCATTAACAAATATTAAATTTTTCTTAATGATCTTGCCACAAAGAGTGCACAAGGTCAACTTTCTTTTTACGCTATTTTCTTATCAATTTCACGATTTCAAGAAAGAAGATACAAAAAAAGAACCCGCTCAATTGTCGAAACAACCGAACGGGTCCCTAGATGAATTTACTTATTTTGTACGTCTTAGTAGCTAAATACCAAAACATACCAATCGTTTAGTTTCTCTTCATTGAATAGTGTATAACCCGCCTTCGTAAAGGCTCGGAGAACCTGATCCTTCTTCGTATTAATTATGCCGGAACAGGCAACAAGTCCCAGGGGTTTCAAATGCTTCGCAAATTCCGGAGCCAACTCAATCAGAATCTCCGCAATCAAATTCGCGGCAATGAAATCATATTGCCCCTGATCTTCAGCCAGCTCGCCGACTTCGCAAGTAATTTTCGAGGATAATTGGTTCTTCTCAACATTTTCTCGGCAAACCTCAATCGCATTCTCGGAGATATCAATCGCCCGCACTTGTCTCGCGCCGAGAAGCGCCGCGGCAATCGCCAGAATGCCCGAGCCGGTTCCGAGATCGAGAACCGTGGACCCGACCTTCATGTAGTGATCCAGTTGCGCAGCCGCAAGCTGCGTACTCTCGTGGCTGCCGCTGCCAAAAGCAGAGCCCGGATCCAGATAAATCACCTTTGCTTGCGAAGGCCCCCGGAAGGTCTCCCAACTGGGAGAGACAAACAAGCGGTCGGACAAGTGAATCGGGTGGAAATACTCTTTCCATTTATCTCGCCAAGCCGACTCATCAACCTCTGACGCAAGGATCTCAGCCGGTCCTATAGGCAGAAATTGGCCTATATAGGCAAGCTCTTTGCGTAGAATCTCAAGAAAAGACTCAAGGGATACCCGACCCTTCGGGAAACGGCCATTTGCATAGACCGTGTCCGTCGCATGGTCAGAGAATTCACCCGGCTCTAAGACATTCCAGGCAACACCCTCCTCATCATAGGGGAAATACGCGCGGATACGGGTATAAGTCGGCAGTTCCCGCAAGAAATCAGGCTCGACAAACAGGGTATCATCATCTTCTTGGAGAATCTCCTGAAGCTCCTCCGGATCTTCTGTGGCAAGGCCGGCCGCGCCCATTTGGGCCAGCCTCTCAGCCACAGCCTCCGCTGCCTCTGAACTGGTCTTAAGCTGAAATTCCATCCAACGCATAAAGGTATCCTCTTTAAACACTTAGTTAAACAAACTCTTCAGTTTGTCGAAAAATCCTTCACGCTTACTGTAGTTCGACGAAGACGTAGAGTCATCAAACTCTTGAATCAGTCGTTTCTGCTCATCAGATAACTTGCGGGGGACTTCCAGGTCAATTGTAGCAAAGGCATCACCTCTGACGTTGTTACGATTGATGTAAGGGACTCCCTTGCCCTTCAGTGTGATCACGTCACCCGGTTGAGTCCCTTCCTTAAGCTGGTATTTCACCGGGCCGTCAACCGTAGGGATCTCGATCTCGGCACCCAGTGCCGCCTGGGCAAAGGTCACCGGAACTTCGCAATACGTGTTATAACGCTCACGTCTGAAGACGTCATGGGGTTTGATCTGGACTTCCAAATAGACATTGCCCCGAGGACCGCCATTTTGGCCCGGTTCGCCCTCTCCTCGCAGTGTCAGCGATTCACCATTATCAATCCCGGCCGGAATCGTAACGGTAAGATTTTTCGTCTTACGTCTCGTCCCTTTGCCTCCGCAGGTCTGGCATTTCTGTTCGATAATCTGCCCGGTACCTTGGCAAGTGGGACAAGTTCTCGCTGTTTGCACCGTGCCGAAGATACTTTGTTGCGTTTCATAGACCTGACCTGAACCATGGCAAGTCTGGCAAGTCTTGACCTCCGTCCCCGGTTTTGCACCGGTGCCGTTACAGGTTTCGCACGTGTCATCGATCGTGATATTGATCGACTTTTTCGCGCCAAAAACCGCTTCCATAAATTCAAGCTGAATCCGATAACGAATATCCTGCCCTCGGGTAGGACTATTTCTCGTCTGTGAACGGCCGCCGAAACCACCTCCGAAGAACTGGGAAAAGATATCCCCCAGGTCATCAGAGAATCCGCCGAAGCCGGAGGTGTCGAAGCCTTGCCCGTCAACACCGGCATGGCCATATTGGTCATAGCGTTTACGCTTGTCAGGGTCGGACAAGACGGCGTACGCCTCATTGACTTCCTTGAATTTCGCTTCCGCTTCCGGATTGTCCGGATTCAAGTCAGGATGGTACTTTTTCGCGGTTTTGCGATAGGCCTTCTTCAGCTCATCATCTGTCGCCTGTTTGCCTACGCCCAGTACCTCATAGTAATCCCTCTTCTCTGCCATCCATTTACCTCACATTGCTCATAACGTTACAATCCGGTAGCCCTGAAGCCCTCCATAAAATGCAGGTCAATCATACCACCGGATCTGAAAGTGCGCCTGTGACTTGAAAACTCAAGCCCACAGGCGCAAAGAATATTAATTATTTTCCGTATAGTCGGCATTGTAGCTGCCGCCATCGCCGCCTTGATCATCAGGCCCTTGGCCACCTTGGTCAGGGGCATCCTGCGGAGCATTCTGCTGGTAGAGCTTCGTGCTGAGCGCATACACGGCTTGCTGCAGCGCCTCTGTATCCGCCTTCATCTGATCGTAATCTTCCGTAGAAGAGGAGCTCCTAAGCTTCTCAATCGCCTCCTGAACCGGCTGTTTGTCGCTGTCAGAGAGTTTGTCACCATTTTCCTTGAGAAGTTTCTCAGCTGCATAGAGGCCGGAGTAGGCGTTATTCTTCGTCTCCACTTCTTCCTTGCGCTTCTTATCCTGCTCAGCGAACTGTTCCGCTTCCTTAACCGCCTTCTCGATATCCGCATCAGAAAGGTTGGACGAGGCGGTAATGGTAATATCTGTTTCCTTGCCGGTACCCAGATCCTTCGCCGTCACGTGAACAATACCGTTCGCGTCGATATCGAAGGTAACTTCAATCTGCGGGACTCCGCGGGGAGCAGGCGCAATACCATCCAGGATAAAGTTGCCAAGTTGCTTGTTATCCCGGGCGAACTCACGCTCACCTTGCAGGACATGGACATCAACTTGGGTCTGGCCGTCAGCCGCCGTGGAGAACACCATGCTCTTCTTCGTCGGGATCGTTGTATTACGATCAATGATTCTGGTAAACACGCCACCCATCGTCTCGATACCGAGAGAAAGCGGGGTAACATCCAGCAAAAGCAAGTCCTTCACGTCACCGGTCAAGACACCGGCTTGAATCGCAGCACCGATGGCCACACATTCATCCGGGTTAATTCCCTTAAATGGTTCCTTGCCGAACACGCGTTTAACCGATTCTTGAACTGCAGGAATACGGGTCGAACCGCCAACCAGCAGAATCTTGTCAATCTCGGAAGGTTTAAGACCTGAGTCCTTCAAGGTCTGCTGTACAGGGCCTTCCGTCTTAGCCACAAGATCCGCAGTCAGCTCTTCAAACTTCGCTCGAGTCAGGGTCATTTCCAGATGCTTCGTACCATTGGCGTCAGCCGTGATGTAAGGCAGATTGATATTCGTAGTCGCAACACCGGAGAGTTCAATCTTCGCCTTCTCCGCCGCGTCACGCAAGCGCTGCATCGCCATCTTATCCGTATTCAGGTCAACACCATCAGACTTCTTAAACTCAGCAACCATCCAGTCGACAATCTTCTTGTCGAAGTCGTCACCACCTAAACGGTTGTTGCCCGCTGTAGCCAGCACTTCGAAAACGCCATCGCCGATTTCCAGCAAAGAGACGTCGAACGTTCCGCCACCCAAGTCAAAAACCATGATCTTCTGGTCATGCTCTTTGTCAAGTCCGTAGGCTAGAGCTGCCGCCGTTGGTTCATTGATAATACGCAGGACTTCGAGGCCCGCAATTTTACCGGCATCCTTCGTCGCCTGACGTTGCGCGTCACTGAAATACGCAGGAACAGTAATAACCGCCTGGGAAACACTCTCACCCAGATAAGCTTCCGCATCCGACTTCAGCTTCTGCAGAATCATGGCTGAGATTTCCTGAGGGGTATAGGTCTTATCATCAATCTTGACCTTGTAATTTGAACCCATTTCACGTTTAATCGACATAACCGTCCGGTCCGGGTTCGTGACAGCCTGGCGCTTCGCCACCTGTCCAACCAAACGTTCACCATTTTTATTAAAAGCCACGACAGACGGAGTGGTTCTCGCGCCTTCGGGATTAGGGATAACGACGGGCTCTCCGCCCTCCATCACGGCAACAACAGAGTTCGTTGTGCCCAGATCAATACCAATCACTTTTGCCATATAATTTTTTCCTCCTTGAGACCTTACTTCAATTTGCTACCTTCACAACGCTATGTCTGATGACACGGTCGCCGTAAATGTAACCCTTTTCAAACACTTCTATAATTGTATTAGGTTCTATATCTTCATCGCTCGCGTCAGCACGCATGACCGCTTCGTGGTAGACAGGGTCAAACGGTTTCCCCAGGGCTTCAATCTCTCTCACTCCCAGTTTCTCCATGACCGCTGCCGCCTGTTTCGTGATCAGTGCGACACCATCCGCCGTGCGTTGAATCATATCTTCATCGCTGTCTTCGTCCAGTTGGTCCACGGCCAAAGCCGCCCTCTCCAAACTATCCAGCACCGGAAGCCAATCCTTCGTCACATCCGCTACAGAATCACTGTAAAGATGATCTTTTTCTCTCTGTGTACGGCGCTTGTAGTTGTCATACTCCGCCATTAAGCGAAGTCTGCTCTCCTTCAGACTCTCAATCTCTTCATGCGCCTTCGTAAGTTGTTTACAGGCTTCCTCATATTTTGCCAAACTGACTGTTTCCTTCTTGAAAAACTTCTTAACGCCCTTGCTCTCTTGAGCCTCTTCCGGCTCTTCCTCAGCACTGGCTGTCTCTGCCGGTTCTTGCTCCGCCGATTCTTCTTCCGGTTCTGTCTCTCCCGTCTCTTCAACGGCACCTTCCGAATCTTCCGCAGATGCCTTCGTTTCCGCCTCAGGCTCCGGGGTGTTCTGCTCTTCCGTCAGGTCAAACGTCTCGTCCTTATCTTTCTCTGTCATACTGCCTCCTGCTATTTGTTATCAATTTACAAGGTCAGGTATCTGATGCTTGTGCATCATAATATTGTTTCACACTCTCGCGAATGAAAGTGATTCTGGGGATGACCTTCTCATATTCCATTCTCCTGGGTCCTATTACACCGATCTGGCCGTGAAGTCTCTCACCAAGTTGATACGTTGTCGTAACCAGCGAGCAAGCCTCCATGCCCTCCACCTCGATTTCCTGGCCGATGCGAATCATAAAAGGATGTTCTCCTCTTATCCCATTCTGCGAGGTCAGGTAACCCGTAATCATGCCATCTGTTTGTAAGGCGTTATAGACTCGGTGCACCTCCGCAGGTTCGCGGAATTCCGGTTGTATAAAAAGTTTCTGGACGCCTTCCATGTAGACATCAAGCTGATCCGCTTGTTTGATCGCGACATAGGTCTCATAAAGAATCTGATTCAACGCCGGATCAGGCAGGGCCACACCGGACATTGCCTGCTCCACACCAACGAGTGTCACTTCCTCTACCTTAACGCCGCGCAAATTATCCTCGAGTGTTCTGGCAATCAACTGCAGATCCTCGGAAGTAATCAGATCACTGATTCTCGCGACTCGGTCACGAACGACACCAGCCGAAAGCACAACAACAATCAGAACCCTTCCCGGCTCTATGGATAACATTTTCACCTGCGTGATGTAGGAATTGTCAATCGTAGGCGTTACGGTCACCGTCGCATAGCCGGTGCTCTCTGACAGAAGCGTCGTAGCTCTCTTGAGTAAATCCTTCACTTCGTAGAAATCGACTTCAAAATTCGCTCGAAGTTCCTTCTTCTCCTGATCCGGCAATTCTCCCGGATTCATCAAGTGATCAACATACTCGCGATAGCCCTTATCTGTGGGAACGCGTCCCGCCGAGGTGTGCGGCTGCTCCAGGTAACCCTGAGCCTCCAGTTCGGCCATCTCATTGCGTACCGTAGCGGAGCTGACAGGAGAATCCGCTTGCGCGGCAATGAGCTTGGAACCAACCGGCTCTGCCGTACTGACAAAGGTATCCACCACGGACTTCAGAACCCATTGTTGTCTGTCACCTAGACTCATAACATTCTCCTCCTCAAGAAATTAGCACTCTCAATACCCGAGTGCTAAAAGTATTATGGAGTAAAGGACAAATAAAGTCAATTTAAAATCGCCCGAAAATAAAAATTGCTTATGAACAATTGTTATATTTTTTCGAACAAAAAAACAACTAGATTAATTCGCGTGCAACGAGGTCTGCATAATCCAAACCTTTCTTCGTATACATCCAGCGTTTGCCGTCAGAAGTCAGCAAACCATCCGCCACGAATTTTGTCAGGATTTCCTTGACCCGATCAGGGATCTTTTGGCCGAATCGCACTTGAAATTCTTCTTCGGAAAACCCTTCCGCCATGCGCAATCGAAAAATATAAAATTCCTTCTCAGCCTCCGCCTGATCAATGACCTCTTCCACAGCAGCCTCCAAACCCTGACTGATCTGGGCAGCATAATCCTCCAAGGAGGCTGGATTCGTGCGTCTTTGGCCAAATACATAAGAAGATGCCCCCGCACCGAAGCCATAATAGCTCTCCCCTCGCCAATACGCCAAATTATGCCGGCTCTCGAAACCCGGCTTGGCCAGGTTACTGATCTCGTAAGGCTCCAAACCGGCGCTGCTCAGATGCTCACGAATCAGGTGGTACATCGCCCGTTCCGTCTTGTCATCAGGAAGTGGCGCCTCACCTTCGCGGTATAACTGCCCAAATGGCGTAGCTTCTTCCACAATGAGTGAATAAATCGAGACATGCGGCAAATCCAGTGTTAGCAGGAAATCTAGATCTTCTTCCACATCTTCCATGGTTTCATAGGGCAGCGCGCTCATGAGATCGGTGCTGATATTCTGGAAACCCACCCGGCGCGCTTCTGCCAGCGTCGCCAAATAATCCTCGACCGAGTGAATTCGCCCCAGCCTGCGAAGCCTCTCATTCGATGTAGTCTGAAGTCCGATCGATAAACGGGTAAAGCCTGCAGCAAAGAGCCGACCCAAGTCCTGAGAGTCTCGCGTACCCGGATTCATCTCCAAGGTGATTTCGCAATCCGTTGCCAAAACCCGATGCTTCCTGATCTCTGTGAGAATGGCGATCAGCTGATCAGCCGACAGAATGGAAGGGGTGCCGCCGCCGAAATAGATCGTCGTAATCGGCACCTCAGACTCATCCTGAAGCGCTCCCCGAATCTCTGACAAGAGTAAATCTGTGTAGGAGTCCATAGATAACGCAGCATCTGCGAGACAGTAGGATACGAAATCGCAGTAAGGGCATTTCTTCAGACAATACGGAATGTGGATATAAATATGGGCAGGAGAAACCTCCTGCCAGGGCAAAAGGATCATAGAACTCTCTTCCTACAGCTCTCGACTTGCGAGAACCTGATCTAATTCTGTCAGAAAACGCCGCAGGCTGGGCGAACGATTGCGGCCAACTTGAAGATTGGGGGAAATTTTCTCAGCCCAGTCACATTTATAGGTACCGACAGCCGGGTAACCGGCCCGAATCAAGGAGCGGGAGGCTTTGCCCAAGATGATTTCCGCGAGCTGTTCCCATGTGCCGGAAATAGAATCTTGGCGGTAGCGCTTGTAGATTTTCTCATCCGCCTGTGGGTACGCCTTCTTGATCGCTGTAAAATCCCCTAGTAGCCACGCTTCCAATTCTTCTACCGCGACAGCTACAACGTGGTCAAGTGAAGGGGCTTGCTTCTCCACCAGTCGATTGATTCTGGATTGAAGTTCTGCGGGGTCTTTCTTGTCGGCATCCAGAACAATCAGCAGAAGGGAATGCTCTTTATCTAAGGAATGTTCATACGCTCGAAGCTTCGCGGGTAGCAAATTCAGCAGGCCATAATGGTGGCGGTTCGGGCGATAGGACAGATCGGTCGGCAAGGTGCCGATCCCGCGGTGGGGCCTCAGATAGACTTCATAAGGGATCTTCTTTCCTTCCCGCTCCTTGAAATAATTCTGCAACAAAGAACGGATCAGATACGTTCCTGACAGATCTTCAACGAGAGCCTCGATCCGTAAAACTCCGATCTCGGAAATTTCTTTCTCAAAAACTCCTTCTTCAGGCAAAGTAACCCCCGTAGAGCAGCGTTCCAAGGCCTATGCCTTCACGATACATTGCCATAATGAGCGGATCCTCGGAGGCCGACCGAACGCGTACCTGAGGAATCCCATTCTCATCCGTTTGTGTTTCTCTGCCGGTATGAGTCTTGCCATTCAGCGTAAAAGCCCACACCTCTTCCGGAGACATACTCTCAAGCAGATTCATGTGCATCGTCGTCATCAACAGTTGACTGTCCGGATTAAACAGGGTGTAGTCACGCATTTCGCGGGTCAAGAGATCCACCTTGTCCGGAAAAAGTCCCGCATCCGGATTCTCAATACAGAGCAAGGGTTTGTGAACTTTACTGGAAAGCAGGACGATAATGAGGCACAAATTTACCTCGGCACCGGTAAGCCGTCCCAGCCATTCGCTGATGCCACCTTTGTACTCAATATGCAAGATTGACTTCAATTTGTCGCTGAGTGCGCGGTAGTATGCCGGGTCATGTGTTCGCCAATAGGCCAGCCATTCGCGAATATTACTTCCGTCTCGCTCCAGTTCAGGTTCTTCCGCCGGAGACTTAGCAGGCTCCTTGCCATGCTTCTTCAGGTCAACATAGCCGTTATCGCCATCTTTCGCCGGACGCAAGATAAATATATTCGATAAATAATTGTAGAGATGTTTGGCTCCCGCTTCCAGGTCGCGGTATGTGGCTTGGGCCAAAGCCGAATGTACATTTTCCTCCCCTGTTTCGCAGGTTCCATCTCGTTCAAGCAGCGTCTCCCACGAAGTTTCTGTGGGCAGGTCTTGCGGCTCTTTGTCCGCGAAGGCAAGGTAGGCCAAAATGTCGGCGGTTACAGGGAGAAGTCTGAGATTCTCTTCCTTGAAACAAGCGCCTTCATCTTGCCTCCCGATTACAGCGGTATAAGAATAGATCCGGGTTCTGTCAGCGGTTAGGAAGCAAAGTTCCATCCGAAAATCCTCACCCAGACCTTCTGTAACTAGGTCATCCAGCCCTTCTCGGCGTTCCATCTTGCTTGCCTTGTCTGCACCATAGAGCACGGCGTCTCTGAGAAAGGCCAGAGCCTCCAGAAGGGACGATTTGCCGCTCCGGTTATCGCCCACCAGCACAGCCAGCTGCCGAAGAGGCGGGCTTGTCTGTCTCTTGGCCCCATCTTCCAGGAATGAAGACAACGTTTTCTGCGTGACCCCCAAACGGACATCACGCAGAATACGAAAACTTCTGACCGAAATTCCAATCAGCATCCGGCTTCCCCGCTACTTCTGCCCGCCTGGCGTGGTACCGGGTGTAGGATCGGGGGAACTCCAGACCGACTGGACGCCCGCGACCAACGAGGACAGATTCTGCATCTCTGACGGAATGATAATCTTGGTTGCTTGACCGTCCGCCACTTTTTCCATGGCTTCCATGCTTCGCAGCGCTAAGAGCGGCTGGTCCGCATGCACGTCCTTCATCATCTGTAAACCGTCTGCTCTGGCGGAATAAATATCCCGGATAGCTTGGGCTTGACCTTCGGCTTCGCGGATGGCCGCTTCCTTCTTACCTTCCGCTTCGCGGATGGCCGCTTCTTTCTTACCTTCCGCATTCAGGATGGCGGCTTGCTTATTTCCTTCCGCGATGAGAATTTCTTTACGTTTCTCACGCTCAGCCTTCATCTGCTTCTCCATCGCATCCTGAATTTCACGCGGCGGCAGAATATTCTTGAGCTCTACTCGATTGACCTTGATCCCCCAGGCATCGGTTGCTTCATCCAGGATTATACGCATCTTGGTATTGATAAGATCCCTGGAAGTTAAGGTCTGGTCTAATTCCAAATCACCGATGATATTACGCAGGGTCGTGGCAGACAGATTGTCAATCGCCAGAATCGGATTCTCAATACCATAACTGTACAGTTTGGGATCCGTAACCTGGTAGAACATGACGGTGTCAATTTGGATGGTCACGTTATCCTTCGTGATCACCGCTTGCGGGTTAAAATCAGCGACTTGTTCCTTGAGCGAGATCCGGCGGGCGACGCGGTCAATAAACGGTACTTTGAAATGCAAGCCGGTTTCCCAGGTCCGGAGATACGCGCCTAAACGCTCAATGATCGAGACCGTAGCTTGCGGAACAATTCGGATGGATGAAATGACGATAATAACTACCAAAACCGCCAGCACAATCAAAATGATCGGCAAGGGTTGGATGGACGACAAATAGATGATTGGTTTCATAGTTTACAGATCTCCTTCACTTCGTTCTCAAAAGTCTTCCCTCAGAATGATCATTTGTCAGATCGAGCCGGTTTCACAACCAGTTTCACACCTCGTAATTCTACGATTCGCACCAAGGTCCCCTCAGGAATTTCTTCCTTCAGGTCTGTGCGTGCGCTCCAAATCTGGCCATTCACCTGGACTTGACCGGTATTATTGATCGGGTCAATCAGCTGAATCACTTCACCTGTTTGACCGATAAGCCGATCCGCATTCGTTGCTTGTTTCGAAGGCGGCACGATATGCCACTTCTTACGAAAAACCAAGAACACACCCAAAAGTACTACGGATACAACAATCATTACGATGATTTGAACTTGCAAGTCATAACCTAAAAGCGCCAAAATCATGGCCACTAAACTACCTGCGGCAAACCACAAACTGATCAGAGCCACGGTCGCAAATTCCAGAGCAACAAATCCAACAAATAAGATTAACCAAATAACCCACATTTCCGGCATAGTAGGGCACCTCCTTCCTACCACTAATTATTACGCAAAACGCAAAAATTTTCCGAAACATTTCACTCTTTTTTTGTCGAATATCTGTTACATGAAGTTGCCGGCTGCGGCTTTGGCCACCTACAAGGGCTCTGAAGCCTTACGGGCTGTCCGAACCCAGAACACCATTCTCAATCGCTCGAAGCACCAGAAAGGCGGAAACATTAATGCGCTGTTGAATGAGATCGGCCTCAGCAAGTTGGTCGAAACTTGCGATGCTGTCGAAGTCAGTGCCGCGAACCAGATAGTTTGTCGAAGCATAGTTAGGGTCCGGATTCTCTTTCAGTTCGTCATAAGACTTGGCATTGAAATCACTGGATTCGAACAGAACGCAGGCAATGCCAATCCTGTCAAACGCGCGGTAATCCGAGCGTGTGGAACTGATCTCCCGGAAAACCACATTTTCGGGGATCGTACCGTAATCCGATCCAGGAGCCGTTTCACCCGCCAACGGATTCGGAATGAGAAAAGTCGATTGATTCTGATAAAGGGCTACGCCGGAGCGGCCCAAGACTTCTTCTGAGAGCGCAATCGTCGCCACTTCATAAAGAGGCTGGCGCAGAATATACTTATTATTGGGATATAGAGAGGAGAGCCCGGCATTCGCATAGAGTTTTGCCCCACCCACGAGGCTTCGGAACTCATAAAAAGTATCGGTGATTGCCCGATCTTCAGCATTCAGAGAATTTACAAAGAAAGACGATCCTGCTTCGTTTGCAAAGCCTCCGCCAAAGGCCACCAGAATCACGTCATAACCCACGCGGGCTCGTTTCAATTCTTGCGCCAAGGTCAGGAGCGCACCGATGCCGCTCGCATTATCCGAAACACCGTCAGCCCCTGCAGAGGCGGCCGGATCTGTGTCATAACGGGCACCGACAATCACCTGCCTGGTGAAGAGGCCATCTTCGGGACGGGCCTTATTCCCATATATGGAATAATCCAACTCTGTGATGCGGCTCTCGTTGGCTACGAAACCGGATCCCGGGATTCTGACAATTATATTACTGGAAGAGGCTCCGTCCGGCAGAGAAAAGGTCTGCCGTTCAGGGACATAGCCCAAGGTCTCAAACTCACGAAAAATTAAGTCAGCCGTCTGTGTTTCAGCTGAAGTGCCTGCCACCCGCACAGGGTAATCCCCGGCAATGTTCCTCGCGAGATCACTGCCATAGCTGCCGTAGAGCGATAGAGCATGAGCCGTAGCTACCCCCTGGCAAGAGACCAGGAAGAGCAGAGCAAACACCAAACCTAGGCTAATTAATTGTTCTATAGGGCGTAAGCCGCCCCCGGACCGGGTGTGGATCATCCGTTTCATATCCTCTCATGTTCACACTGCAGGAGATTTCTCCAGCACAATTCATCTCGTCATTATAACTGAAACGACTGCCGTTGGAAAATCAAGCTGCAAGCAGACGATTTTGACGATTTTGAACGTAGTTTGAACGTAAACTAATGTTTGCTAAGAATTCCAAAATACCCACAGCTCTTTGTATTAGAATGATACTACGTGAGTAAGACGAGAACACATATAGAACATTATGCGAAGGTAGGACAGAATTGTGAGTAAGAGGAGACGAAATTCGAACCGGCACCAGAGAGTGGTAAGCTTCTTCTTGCTCTTTGCCCTGTTGGCTCCTCTCTTCTTGGCCACTTCGCTCATGGCGTCGGAAGTAAGCACACCCGGCGATGAAGAGAAGCGCTGGCAACCGGTCATAGCCACCGAGCAGGATTCGTACTTTGTCTTCGATATGGAACGAGGTGGTGTCCTTTTCGAGAAAAAATCAACCGTAGTCAGTCAGAGCCCCATGGCGCTCAATGTCATGCTGGCCTTGTTGGCGCTGGAAAATCTGGATTTCTCCAGACCCATCACAATCAGCGAAGACGTGGCCGCCTTGTCAAGCAGCGAAAATATCTTGGCCGTACAGCTGACCGCCGGCTTGAAATATAGCCCTGAATTCCTGCTCTACAGTGTGATGCTCTATGACTCGAGGGCAGCGGCGAAGGCTTTGGCCGAGGGACTCGCGGATCGCGAAGAGACCCTGGTCGCGCAGATGAACCAGAGGGCCAGGAGCATTGGGATGGACAGAACGGAGTTCTCTGTCACAAGCGGCGGCTCAACGATGCGGGCGAACTCCACCTTGCAAGATCTGGGCTTACTGATGATGCAAGCCTTGTCAAACAGCAGCTTCAAGCAGATTTTCCAGACGAAATCCGTTATTGTCACAGAAAATATGCCGAAACCGGCCTTTCTCGAGAACCGCATGAAAAATGCCTGGACATACAGCAATGACCTTTTTACCGGCTCGGCTCTAGCCAAGGACACGTACGTCTACACCACTTCCTATCTTGCGGAAGGAGCGGATTACTCGATCTGCATTCTCCAAGGGTCTACCTATACCCCCGGTGCCAGTGATTACGAGCTGATCAATCCCGCCCTCAGGGAAGCGGTTTCCGTGGCGGAAATAGTCTTTGCGAGTTTCGAAAGGACCCTTCTGGTGTCGCGCGGGGAACGGTATGGAACCATCGTTCAGCAAGACGGGATCACAGTAGACCTCGTGTACCTGGATAATGTCTATGTGCTGCGACCAACAGGAGATGTGGATTTCGAACCGGAACTCCTTCCGTCCGTTTCCAGTAACATTCCTTTGCCCGTGGAACAGGGGGAAGTCTTGGGACAAATCACCTTTGTCATGCCGGACGGGTCACGTTATATTGCCGCTGTAGGCTCTGAACAAGATATTTTTTCGCAGAATTCCCTACTCGAACGCATGCTGATCGCCACACGCGATTACTCGGATATTCTCATTCTCGTGCTGATTCTGGCCGCAATATTGCTGATCGTAGTTGTGGTGAAAGTACTGGCTTGGGCGATACGCACGGTCATTTTGCACCAGCAATCCCGCAGGACTCATGGCCGCGGCCGGCACTGAAACCTGCCAATCAAGGCACTCAGCGCGAAATCATAGACAAAGAAAGCCAGCACGGCAAACCCCAGCAAGAATACCACTTGGCGTTCGCGCGAAATTTGGAGAGGCAAACTCTCGGCCAGAATCGTGAACCAGTGGGGAACCAGGTAGTTCAGGATTAAAATGGCTGTGACACCCAGAACCAGTGCCACCAGAAATTTCAAGAGAAAATGCCAGGATGCGTGATGCTTCACTCGATCTCTGGAGAAACATTCAATCGCTGATTTAAGCAACGGATAGAGCCCGAAAAAGATGTAGTAAGGCCAAGCGTGGAACCAACCCGGTATGATCAGACTAATCAGAGAAGTCACCAGGTAGGTAAATAGCGCATCCCGCCTGCCGCCCAAGATAAAGGCAGCCGCAACACAAAATGAGCTGAGGGTTAAGAAGACCAAGTCCGCCACAGGTGAAAGGCGCACAAGAGTCAGAAAAATAATACTGACAGCCGAAAGGATCGCGATCCTTGTTATACTCTTCGCTGTAAAACGTTTCTCTCTTCCGGAAGTCATGTGTGTAGTTACGAGCGCGGCCTAAATCAATTACCGCAGAAACAAGGCAGACAGGAATTCATGCAACACAAGAGTGAGAGCGCTGAACAGCAGTCCGAGTCCCCGGATCCGTAATAACCTTGATAGGGGTTCTGACGATTCTGGTAAGGGCCTCTTCCGGTGCCAAAAGGTGAACCGTAAGGGCTGCCATATGGACTTCTCCCTTGGCCTTGGCCGTAGGGATTTGAGCCCTGGCCACCGTAGGTGTTCTGCTGGCCACTATAGGCATTCTTCTTCGCGGGATCCGTCAATTCAGCATATGCTTCATTAATTTCCTGCATCTTCTCTTGAGCCAGGTCCTCCAAAGGATTCCCCTTATAGCGATCAGGGTGATACTTCTTGACGAGATCACGGTAAGCCTTCTTGATCTCATCGTCAGAGGCCCCGCGCTTCACACCCAATACTTCATACGGATCTTTGCCGTTCTTCATCTCGTTTATGACTCCCCTAAACTGGTAAGGCGTCAGAGCCTTATCAGCTTCTCCCCCTTAGCGACCTGGTCCCTGACGGAGGGTAATCCTTGTTGGATAATATTACTGATTATAGCCGCGTCCCGGTAATAAGGCAATAAATCGCAAGTGAGGTCGATCTGGTCTTCCAGCTCTGTGAGTTCGGCCAAAGCCGCCTCCCTGCCACCTTCTCCCTCTACATAGGTAAGAGGATTATAACGGTTTTTCGCCACATCTTCCTCATAGTCATCCAATGCGTCAATCAGATAAACCCATGAACCCAGCTTCTGACCCAGGAAGGACAGTCCCAGGCGAATTTGCGGTTCAGGTTCAGGCGTGATGGGTGCTTCTTGCATCACATTTCCCAGCAGCTCCGCAAAGGGCCTCGCCGCTTCCTCTAAGAGAAGACCTTCCTTACTATTCTGTTCCATTAAACGTTGATTCAAAAGCCCCTGGCGAATGACCTCATCCAATTTCGGCCAGGCTCGCGCCGCCTTATTCTTGGCGCGGTTGAAGGTCAGTTTCAGCGCCTGGCTGGAGAAGACCTTCTCCTGATCCTCCACGTTATCCTGCAATTTATACCAGGTTAGGAGGATCGAGGCGGCGGCTGTGAACTCCAGCGGCTTAGACTTCGTGGCAGTCGGCCTCTTCTGACCGGGGTGAAGAATACAGCCTTCCATGGTGAAGCCATAGCCCTCCCCTTCCAGTGAAAGAATTAATAATGCCAGGAAGGTCATGTCATAAGTTGTCGCAAGTCTCGGTATCTGACCATAGTCTTGACTAATGGTCTTACAAATACCGCAATACACGGACTGGTAGCGCGAAAACTCCTTAACTTTTAACTCTGCCTTCCACGGGCGGATATAACCAAACATGCTCTCTGACCTTTCCGTCGGTACTCAATGAGTATTCATTGTATGATAAAATGACAACCTGATTTGAACAAGATCATGAATAATACGGAAATTTTTCCAAGGAGATCAGCCATGTCAGTTGCACATTCGCAAGTCAGGACACGTTTCGCCCCTTCCCCGACGGGTTTCATGCATATTGGGAACCTTCGCACGGCACTCTATGAATATTTGGTCGCCAAGTCCCAAGGGGGTTCCTTCATTCTCAGAATCGAGGACACAGACCAGGAACGCTTGGTTGCAGGCGCCGTTGAGAAGATCTACGAGAGTCTCTCTCTGGCAGGCTTGAAACACGATGAAGGACCGGATATCGGCGGCGATTACGGCCCCTATGTGCAGAGCGAGCGTCTGGGAAGCTACCGGAAATATGCGCTGGAACTGGTGGAGACCGGCCACGCGTACCGCTGTTTCTGCACGGAAGAGCGCTTGGCGGAGGTCCACGAATCGCAGAAGGCTTCCGGAGCCGATTTCATCGGCTATGACCGCCATTGCCGCAATTTATCTCCTGAGGAGATTGAAGCGAAATTGGAATCCGGGGCTCCCTATGTGATCAGGCAGAAGATGCCGCTCACCGGAATCACTACGTATAACGATGCCGTGTATGGTGAAATCACATTCGAGAATAAGACCCTGGAGGACCAGGTCTTGCTGAAGTCCGATGGTTTCCCGACTTATAACTTCGCCAATGTGGTGGATGATCATGCTATGCGAATTTCACATGTGGTGCGAGGCAGCGAGTACCTCTCCTCGACACCGAAATATGTCTTGCTTTATGAAGCGTTTGGGTATGAGGTTCCGGTTTTTGTTCACCTGCCGTTGATTCTGGGCAAGGATGGTCAGAAACTCTCGAAACGCCATGGAGCGACCTCCTTCGAAGAACTGGTTGAAGAAGGCTACTTACCGGAGGCGATTATCAATTACTTAGCGCTTCTGGGCTGGGCGCCGAAGGATACCCGAGAACTCTTCACCTTGTCTGAATTGGAAGAGGTGTTTGCCATTGACGGCATTTCGAAGTCTCCTTCTGTTTTTGACGAGGATAAACTCTTGTGGTTTAACGAGCAGTATCTAAGGCAAATGCCCCCGGAAACATTCACGGAGAAGGCCATGCCTTTTTATGAGCAGGTGCTGCCGGGCTTGGATGCGTCCACGGCTTCCTTACTCACTTCACTTCTGCAGAATCGCACCTCGCGTCTCAATGACATCCCGGGTCAATTGGAGTTTCTCACCCGATTTGAGAACTTCGATTTAAACCTCTTTGTCCACAAGAAGAGTAAAACTACGCTCCCCCTCTGCCGGGAGATTCTGCATGACATGATTCCGATCTTGGAGGACACCCCTTGGACGCAAGATCAGCTATACCAAGCGATGGTGGATTACGCCCAAGAGCACGGACTGAAGAATGGCCAGGTGATGTGGCCTATAAGGATCGGAGCCTCAGGGCAACAGGTCACGCCCGGAGGCGCAGTGGAAGTCTTGCTCTTGTTGGGGAAAGAGGCGGCTTTGGCCAGACTTAAGCAATCCTATGAGAGACTCGGTACAGAAACAGAACTAGAGGAGTAGATATGAACGAAGAACCTGTGAAGAATCCGGAGATGCCAGAAGCGGAACACACGAATTTCATTGAAGATTTCATCATTGAGGACATTGGCCCGGGTGGTGATTATGAAGGCATGCAAGTGCACACGCGTTTCCCACCCGAACCTAACGGTTACCTCCACATTGGCCACGCCAAGGCGGTGGTGATTAATTTCGGCATTGCGCAGAAATTCGGCGGGATCACGAATCTCCGAATGGATGATACGAACCCTGTTAAGGAAGATGACGCCTATGTCAGACAGATTCAGAAGGATATCCGTTGGCTGGGCTTTGATTGGGGCGATCGTTTCTATCACGCTTCGGATTATTTCGAGCAGATGTATCAGTTTGCTGAGGAGTTGATTCTGAAGGATTTGGCGTTTGTTGATGAACAATCTGCGGAAGAGATCAGGGAGACTCGCGGTACGCTCACGGAGCCGGGTCAAGAGAGCCCTTGGCGAAATCGACCGATTGAAGAGAGTTTGGATCTCTTCCGACGGATGCGCGCGGGCGAATTCCGGGATGGCAGCATGGTTCTCCGGGCTAAGATCGACATGACTTCCGGCAATATTAATATGCGTGACCCCGTGCTCTACCGCATTACGCACGCTACGCATCATCAGACGGGGGACACTTGGTGTATCTACCCGATGTATGACTTCGCTCATCCGATTGAGGATGCTCTGGAACACATCACCCATTCTCTCTGTTCCATCGAATTTGAAGATCACCGGCCGCTCTACAATTGGGTGCGCGATAACGTTTCGGTTCCGTCGAAGCCCAGACAGATTGAATTTGCTCGCCTGGGTATGAATTACACGGTGATGAGCAAGCGGAAACTTCGGAGCATCGTGGAAGAAGGCCTGGTTGACGGTTGGGATGACCCGCGCATGCCGACGCTGTCGGGGCTTCGAAGACGTGGGTACACGCCGGCTTCGATCAGGAATTTCGTCGAGCGAGTGGGTGTTTCCAAAGTCCCCAACGTTGTCGACTATGCTTTCCTGGAATTCTGCCTGCGTGAGGATTTGAATCTCACCGCTCCGCGCGGTATGGCGGTTCTCCGCCCCATCGAACTTGTGATTGAGAATTATCCGGAAGGTAAAATCGAGTATTTCCAAGCGACCAACAACCCGGAGCGCCCGGAAGACGGCAGCCATGAAATGCCGTTCTCCAAGCACCTCTGGATTGAAAGTGACGACTTCATGGAGGTTCCGATCCCGAAATACCGCCGACTCTATCCCGGCAACGAAGTCCGTTTGCGGGAAGCCTACGTCATCCGTTGTACCGGCGTGGAGAAGGCTGAGAATGGGTCGATCACCCGAATTCTCGCAACGTATGATCCGGAAACAAGGGGAGGCTCGACACCGGATGGAAGGAAAATCAAGTCCACCATCCATTGGGTTGCGCAGGAAACAGCTGTCGATTGTGAGATCCGCCTCTATGATCGCCTCTTCACCGTTGAAGATCCGGACAGTGCTGCGGATTATCACGATGTGTTAAACCCCGAGTCTCTGCAAATCCTTCCTTCGGCCAAAGTCGAGCCTGAGTTGGCCAAAGCCCGGCCCGAAGCCCACTATCAGTTCATGCGTCAAGGCTATTTCACCCGTGACAACCGTCCTGAGAATCAGGACAAACTGATTTTCAACCGCTCTGTCAGTTTGAAAGACAGTTTCAAAATCCCCCAAAAATAATCTCACCTAGTCAAAAAGGCAGCCCGAAACGGCTGCCTTTTCTTATGGGATGGGTCTTGTTTTACCAAGCCAATGACACGGCTTAGACAAGCTGGCCCTTCTCTCTCATGTAGGTCAAAATCTCTTCCTTCAACGTCTGTTCAATTTCCGACTGCGGAATTTTTCTGATAATCTCACCTTTGCGGAAAAGCAGCGCGGAATCCTTGCCCCCCGCAATGCCTACATCGGCCCGCGAAGCTTCTTGCGGGCCATTCACTGCGCAGCCCATGATGGCAACCGTGATGTCTGTCTGCTTGTCCTTGAGGAAATCCTCGATCACTTGGGTCAGCGGCAGCATATCATATTGGAGTCTGCCGCACGTGGGGCAGGAAATAATGTCCGGTACATCATCCAAGAGATGCACGCTCTTCAGTAAGGTTTTTGCCACAGTTAATTCTTCTACTGGGTCAGCGGAGATGGAAATACGGATCGTGTCCCCGATGCCGTCATGGAGGAGGCCGCCCAGTGCTGCGGAGGACTTGATGCTGGAATAGAGCATCGTCCCGGCTTCGGTAAGACCCAGATGAATCGGGTAAGGGAATGTCTCAGCGGCCAGACGATACGCATCGATCGTCAAAGGAACATCAGAAGATTTAAACGAGAGGACGATATCTTGGAACCCCTCTTCTTCCAAGACGGAGACTTGCTGTTTGGCACTCTCGATCATGGCCTCCGCTGTGGGTTCACCGTATTTCGCCAGAATGTCTTTGCCAAGTGAACCGGAATTCACGCCGATCCGAATCGGAATGTGACGTGCCTTGCAGGCGTTCACAACGGCAACAACGCGCGAACGGTCGCCAATATTCCCCGGATTAATCCGGAGTTTGTCGATCCCCTGTTCAGCAGCGATCAGAGCCAGACGGTAATTGAAATGGATATCCGCCACAAGTGGCGCGGTCACTTCTGCCTTGATCTTCCCAATTGCATAGGCATCTTCTTCGTCCAGAACCGCCAGTCGCACGATCTCACAACCGGCCGTCTGCAGGGCTCTGATCTGCCGTACAGTCGCTTCGACATCCTTTGTTTTCGTGTTGGTCATGGATTGCATCACCACGCGGTTTTGGCCGCCGACTTGCACGTTTCCGACCATGACTTTCCTTGTCTCTTCTCTTCTCATGTCTACCTCTACTCCAGGATCTTCGCCAGATCAATTTCCGGCAAAGGTGCCGGATGCTCCGGATTGTATTTCTTCAAATAGTCCTCTACCTGTGCAATCAGATAGGGTGGTGTGGATGCGCCTGCAGTGACGCCCACGAGGTCGTCCGGCCGAAATTGGTCCAGCGGAAGCTCTGCGGCGGAAGCAATGCGGAAGACCCGGGGCACGCCCTCCTCTTCTGCAATCTTCGCCAGCATACTCGTATTATTGGAAGCGGGGTCGCCTACGACGATCATTACATCCACATCGCGATTCTGGCGGACAGCTTCTTGGCGCATCCGCGTCGCTTTGCAGATCTCATCCGCAAACTCCGCTTCCGGAAAGGAGGCTCTGATCTTCGCGAAGATCTCTTGGAGATCCGAGACCGAAAGGGTTGTTTGATTGGTGACAAAAATCTTCTGATTAGACCCTTCAGCGGCACGGGGAATCTCTTCTTCCTTCGTGATCAGGGTGACACCTGCTAAGCCTTCCGTAACAGCAATCGCTTCCGGATGGAAGGCCTTGCCCACATAAAACACCCGGTACCCGTCGGCTACTTTCTCTTTCACTAATTTCTGGGTAAAAGACACTTCCGGGCAGGTCGCGTCCACCGCGGTCAAGCCTAGGGACTTCGCCTTCTCACGCACCAGATCAGATACTCCGTGCGCGGAAAAAATAATGATTCCGGGTTCGGCTTCTTCCAGCAGCTCCAGGCGGCTCTTCGTTTCATCAGCGAGGGTCATGATGCCTTTTTCGGCCAAAGCATCCACCACCAACTGATTATGTACCAGCTGCCCCAGCATCGTGACCTTGTGGTCAGGATAGGCTTCGCGGACAGCAAGCGCTTTGCGAATAGCAAGGACAACCCCACGGCAATAACTTCTCGGTTTAATTGATCGAACTTCCATGTGAATCCTCCTCATGCTGCTTGATTATAGCAGGTATACATAGCCTTCCCTGTGACGACGGGCAGACGAAACAAGAAACCGCAGACCTCCGAAAAGGGGGTCTGCGGCAATAAGGGAATTATCAATTGCTAGGGGGAATCTTCTTGCGAATCATAGGGCCAGGGGCGGATCTTAGTGTCAAGGAGGAGCCTAGTTTTGGTTCTGCTCGTCCAAGATCACCGTGGTATCGTAATAGCTTCCGCTCCTGTAATATTTCACACTGACTTCGTCACCAGCTTTGTAGCGGTTTTTCACAAGGTTGAGCTCAGCTACTGAGGTAACCTGCTCCCCGCCGAATTCGGTGATTACGTCACCGACCTTCATACCGGCGGCGATAACACAACTGCCATCCGCGATCTGACGAATCCAGACACCGGCGACAAGGTCTCCCTGATAGGCTTGTGCCATCTGTTCGGAGATGGAAGTTCCGGAGATATTGAGGGACGGGGTGCCTGATACATAACCTTCATTGACCAAGGAGTTGATGATCGGCGCGGCGGTGTTGCTGGGAATTGCGAACCCCAAACCCTCAACAGTGGCATTACTGCTGCTGCTGGAGGAGGCTTTGGCCACATTAATACCGATAAGCTCACCGTAGGAGTTGAAGAGGCCTCCACCGGAGTTACCATTATTGATCGCCGCATCTGTTTGGATCAAGTTGCGAAGTTCAACTAGGGAACCATTTTCGTCCAAGACGAGGGTGCGCCCGAGTGAAGAAACGATACCGGCAGTGACGGTACCCTGGAAGTCTCCCAGAGGATTGCCGACCGCGACAGCCAATTCACCGACGACTAAGTCATCCGAATTACCGATGGTAGCGGCCGGTAAGTTAGTTTCATCAATTTTGATGACTGCAATATCGTTATTGGGAGCGGTGCCGACCAGAGTGGCCGTGTAGCTCTTCCCGGTTGCTAGGACAACGTCAATCGTTTTTGCATCGGCGACAACGTGGTTATTCGTCACAATATAGCCGTCAGCGGAGACGATGACACCTGAACCCGCACCTTCAAATTGGATGGGCCCGTAGGCGGTCGTTGTGACGCCGGATATGGAGATTGCGACAACTGTGGGTTGGGCTTTTGCCGCAATTTCCATGGTCGACAAGGGTGTCGCACCATTCGCATTCTGATCTGTGCGAGTCGAAGCGTCGATCAGACTGAAATTCTTCTCACGCTGAGATGTGCTGCCCTCAACTTGGACAATGGTCGCTGCGGTGGTACCATCGGTACTGTCACTCGCATTCACAACGGTCCCGGATGACTGGCTTGTCCCTTGTGTAGGACTGCTGAGCCAAGAGCATGAACCTAGCGTGAGGCTGAGCGCTAGAATCGGAATTAGTAATTTCCAGCCTCTGCCTGTTCTATTGGATGTATTTTTCATGTGAAATTCCTCCTGTGATCAATCAGAAATTTACAAGACCGATTATAGTATCAGCTTACGAAAACTGTTTCACGAATCTTCATGTCTTCTGCAAACAAATCATGAACACTAAGGATCGTCTTTGTTTCGTGAGAGAACCTACGTGGACGGGTACTCATACACATTTATACACGAATTTTACACGAATTTATTTCTGCACGCCCTTACTTCTGCACGGACTTATCTCTGCTTGGACTTACTTCTGAGAAATAGGCAAATGGTAGTCAGCGGCAAGTTTCTTGAGTTTCCCAATTTGCTGTTGATTCAGCAAAATCAAAATGATACAGCCAAGAAAGAGGAAGCCACCAATTCCCAACAGTAGATAATGCCAGAATCCCACCTCTGCTGCTCGACTGGTGATATAAGCCATGAGAACAACTGAGACCAGAGCCAACAGGCTGACGAGGTAGAGGCGGAGGCGCAAAGTTTTTTGCTGTTCGATCTGCTCTTGGACCGCCAAGGTTAAGTACTCTTTGCGAAGATCCTGATGACAAGATTTACAGACCAAGGTTTTGGGTTCAGCCACTTTCGTCCCGGAAGGAAAAGAGGCCACCCGCCCGCAATTTGGGCAAGTGACCTCAAGGGTAGTTTGGATCGGAGTCGATTTACGGGTAAACAGGCGAGCCATTAGCTCACGGTTCCTTCCACAGGATCCACGCTTACGGTCAAGCCGTCGCTTAAGATCTGCGTGGCGTTTCTAGCGCCGATCACGACCGGAATATTGAGACTTGAAGCGACTTCTTCGGCAAAAGCCTGATCTTTGCTGTCTTCGAGAATGAGAGCAGTGGCACGACGCAGTAGGGACATCTCTTCGCGTTTTACTGACTTCGCAACCAGAACCGCGTTATCCGGCAAGACAATTTGGAAGCTGCTGTCACGGAAATCCGGTAACACGACCACCTCACCGACGTCGATGTATTTGCCGAAACCCTTGCCGGTCATAATGACTGATCCGACGTGCTGAACCTTCAGCGTGTTCGTTGTCCCGCTCATGCCAATTGGTGTACCGCCGATCATAATGACGATATCGCCGTTGCGGATGTAACCCGCGGCCTTGGCAATGCTCTGGGTAAGTTCGAACATTTCGTCAGAGGAGTTGGACTTACCGATAAGGAAACAATACGTACCCCAAACCAGTGACATCTGTCTTTGAACACGCAGATCGTAGGTCGTGGTGACGATCGGACAATTCGGGCGGAAACGAGAGAGCATCCGGCTGGTGCGGCCGCTCGACGTGACAACCAGGATGGCCTTAGCATTGAGGTCCATTGCGGTGGTTACACCGGCGTGGCTGACTGCGGTAGCAACATTAGGTACGTAGGCATAGCGTTCTGTTGTAAACTTACCCCAGTAATCAATACTCTTTTCAGTTTCGAGTGCGATCTTATTCATCATCGTCACAGCTTCAACCGGATACTTACCATTAGCGGTTTCGCCGGAGAGCATAATCGCGCCGGTTCCGTCGATAATTGCATTGGCCACGTCTGACACTTCAGCACGGGTCGGGCGCGGGTTACGAATCATCGAATCCAGCATTTGGGTCGCGGTGATGGAAAGTTTGCCCATGACCACACAACGGGCGAGCATCCTCTTCTGATAGACAGGCACGAGTTCAACCGGAATTTCGACACCCAGGTCGCCTCTGGCCACCATGATGCCGTCGCTGGCGGTAAGGATTTCGTCGAAGTTTTGCACACCTTCGTCATTTTCAATCTTGGAAATGATTTGGATGCCATCATCACCAAGCGAAGCACAGAGAGACCTGATATCTTCGACGTCATCCGCCTTACGGATAAAGGACGCGGCGATGAAATCCATATTGTGCTCTACACCGAAGGCAATGTCCGACTCGTCCCTCTCGGTCAGTGCAGGCAGATGGGTGACCACACCCGGCAAGTTGATACTCTTGTAATCGGAGACGGGTCCGCCGTTCTTCACACGGCAGCGTACATCCTTGTCGACAATCTCGAGAACATCCAGTTCAACCAGACCGTCATCGATCATGATGCGGTCGCCTTCATTTACATCCTCGTGGAGTTGCTTATAGGAGCAGGAAAACTCATTGGCATCGCCAATAATGTCATTATAACGAACCGTCACTTCCGATCCTTCGACCAGCTCAACCGGTTTCGTCTTAAACTTACCTGTGCGGATCTCAGGCCCCTTAGTGTCCAGAAGCAACGCAACAATCGCCCCTTCTTGCGCTGCCACTCTGCGTACACGCTCGATCCGGCCGAGATGCTCTTCATGCGTGCCGTGTGAAAAATTGAAACGAGCAACATTCATCCCACTGCGGATGAGTCCGCGAACGACCTCATCATTGTCACAAGCGGGTCCCATTGTGCAGACAATCTTTGTCTTGCGGATATCAACTCCATTTTTGCTCATACTAATCCCTTCATTTCTCCTACTTTTCTTACTTCTTCAGTTAGGTTATCAACGATTCAGTTAATGATTCAGTTTAGGTTTTTAATTAGATTTTCAATTAGGTAATCAATTAGATGATCAACAGGTTACCTTAGGTTATCAACGATTATTAGCTGGTTTCGCCGGCCTCGTCCCGGGCCTTTGCGACGGCTTGGTGCCTGTGGATTCAGGTTTCTCTTCTTGGTTCGGCAGCGTCTTATAGGTCTTGATGAGCTTACTGATGTTCCCGCCTACCCAAACCACGAGCTGGTCGTAGAGATATTGAAAGGCGTTCAGCGCCTTCAGTAAAAGGATCGGAACAAAAATAACAAGCGCAAGGATAATCAAGGCGATGCCAAGTCCGATCAACACCAGGACGCCGCCCCCGACGAATAAGCCCGTCACGCCGAGCTGACTAGAACTCTGTTCCAGGAAGTCGCCAAAGGTCCTGTTTCCCCAATCCAGAATTGTATTGACGTCAAAGTCCGGGGGGATCACCAGAAGGCTCGCAATCTGATTCACAAAAATGATAAAAAAAGACAGATACTTCAACAGCAAGAGCGCCAGAACGGGCACGCGCAGAATAAACGGTAGTTTGTAATAGGCAAAACAGAGGAAGGGAGTCAGAATAAACAGGGTGACCCCTAAGCTTAACCAGAACGTGGTTCCCTCAAACAAACCTAAAGTTCCGTCAAGATTGAGTTTCACAGCAGCGAGAGCGATGGCGACGAAGGAGATAAAACTGAACCAGAGCCAAGTTCCGGTGTGTCTCCGAGACTCGTAATCTGTATCACTCCACCAGGAATGTAATAAAGCGCCTTCCAAATAATCCATGGGTAAACAGCGGTGTCCTTTCTTCAGGAAAATCTTCCCGAATTCCGTTCTATTCTAGCAGATCTAGTAAGCGATGAACAATTGCTATAATGACGAAATGAGAATTGACAGAGCCCTTGCAAATAGCGGTCTGGGCAGCCGTTCCGAAATAAAATCACTGATCCGTCAAGGCGCCGTAAGCTTGGGCGGTCAGCCGATCCTAAACCCCGCAACCCAGCTCTCTGAAGAGGAGCTTCAATTGCTCGAGCTTCACGGCGAGCCCGTCCTCGTCCGGAAATATCTCTACTATCTGCTGAACAAGCCGGCTGGTTGCCTCACCGCCATGGAAGATCGCCGGCAGCCCACAATAGCCGACTATTTGCCCCCTCACTTCACCCAGAAAAAAATCAGTCCGGTGGGGCGGCTCGATAAGGACACAACGGGTCTTCTGCTCTTAACCAATGACGGGGAACTAGCACACCGCCTGCTCTCCCCTCGCTACGGCATCATCAGACGTTATTACCTGGAAGTCAGGCTCCTAGATGAGAATAGGCCCTTTTCCGAGGCGGATGTAGCTGCGGTAGCCCGGGGGTTGAAGCTCAATGAGACAGAAACAGCCAGACCCGCCACGCTCCTGCCCCTAAGCCGCACCTCAGCCTATCTGGAACTTACCGAAGGCAAGTTCCACGAGGTGAAGCGGATGATGCATGCTTTGGCCAAAGACGTCGTCATACTTCATCGGACAAGTTATGGTTCGCTGATCTTGGGAGAAGAAAAGCCCGGTGAATACCGAGCTTTGACTGATGAAGAAATCCTTCAGCTGAAAGACTTGACAGGCCTTAGCTAGAGGCTCTCACGGAGTAACCGTCGTCTCTTGCGTCACTTGCTGCTCTTGCGGCACTTGCTGGTCTTGCGTCACTTGCGTCTCTTGCTGCTCTTGCGTCTCTTCAGGGAACAACGGTGTCGTCTCAGCAGGCCAAGTGATTTCCGGAACCTCCGGGTTGTACCACTCGTCGATGCTGAGCAGGAACTTCGTCAAGACTTCCCTGGCCTTGCCTTCCCGCTCGCTGTGAAAACCCAGACAAATTACTTGACTGGGACCCTTAATCCCCAAACTATTGAGCGCCTGGTGGGAGCTCAAATCGATCCCGTAAACATGCTCAGCCGAGGTCTCCCCTTCCGGCAAAACTTCCTGATCCACCGTGTATTTGAGTGGCGAGATAAGCTCCTTGGCATCATCGGGGAGCCCCTTCATGACCTCCTCATAGAGGTCATCCATGGGAAGGAGGGCTCCTTCTTTCACAATTCTCTCGTACTGAGCCTCATCGAAGACAAAAAGATCAATCTTCTCCGCCCCACTCATCGCAATAGCAAACTTCATCTGCGATGCCATGACGGTTTGCGGATCAATCCCCTGACGTTCGGAAAGCAAATAGAAGTCAGTGAGCGGATCTTGGAGTTCCGGATTTTGCTTCCAGATGAAGCCATTCAGCGAGGTCGGATCATTGTTTTCTTGGGACATGTCATAGGCGAAATCGCCATAGACCGAGATGCGGAAATCCGGCTCCGTATTCGTCACAATCGAATAGATAAACCAGATCACCAACGCCAAGACGACTGCTCCAATCAGCACCGGTCCTCTGGCGTAGTAGGCAGTGTTTTTCCAGTCTTTCTTCTTGCGGCCAAAGACCAACTCTTCCTGCTTAGGGTCCGTCTCCGCGGGTGCCACGTAACGGCCGGTGAGGATATCGTAGGCCAGCGTAAATTCTTGGATCTTCTGTTCTGATTCAGCATCCGTTTTCCCGCGATAGCTCTTCGCGAGAAGCGTGTAGCGATTCTCAATTTCATACTTATTAGCATCGGGCTTAACACCCAAAATGCGGCACGCCTCTTCACGGGACAAGGGCTGTTTCTCAGACATGACAGGTAATCCTTACTTCAATGGTTTCATCGTCGGGAAGAGCATAACATCGCGGATACTATCTTCACCGGTCAAAAGCATAACCAGCCGATCGATGCCCATACCCATGCCTCCGGTCGGCGGCAAGCCGTACTCCAGCGAAACACAGAAATCCTCATCCATAAGGTTCGCCTCATCATCACCGGCTTCACGCTTCGCAACTTGTGCCTCGAAACGCTCCCTCTGGTCGAAGGGGTCATTTAACTCCGAGTACGCATTCGCAAATTCGTGGCCATTAATGAAGAGTTCGAAACGTTCAGTCAACTGTGGCTGGCCCGGTTTCTTCTTCGTCAAAGGGGACACTTCAATCGGATAATCATAGATGAAGGTAGGCTGAATCAGCTTATCCTCCGCATACTTCTCAAAAAATGCATTGAACACATCGCCCTTCTTCCAGCCGGGTTGAAGTTCGATCTCGTGGGCTTTGGCCAAAGCCGCCGCCTCCTCCTCTGTCTGCACTTGCGCGAAATCAACCCCCGCATACTCCAGAACAGCGTCACGCATCGACAAGCGTTTGAAAGGCAGTGCGACACTGATCTCATTACCACCCCAGACAAGCTCCGTTGTCCCGCGAACTTCCGTGGCCGTGCGGTTGATCAGTTCTTCCGTCAGATCCATCATGCCCTTGTAATCCGTGTAAGCTTGATAAAGTTCAATCATGGTGAACTCAGGATTGTGGCGGGTATCCATCCCCTCATTGCGGAAATTCCGGCCGATCTCATAGACCCGCTCCATACCCCCGACAATCAGTCTCTTGAGGTAAAGTTCCGGCGCGATGCGCAAATACATATCAAGATCCAAAGCATTGTGGTGGGTTATAAACGGGCGAGCGTTCGCTCCGCCGGCAATTGTATTCAGAATCGGCGTCTCAACTTCAATAAAATCTTTTTGGTCCAAAATCCGCCGAATGGTCGAGATGATTTTTGAGCGCGTAATGAAGGTCTGACGCACTTCCGGGTTGACGATCAGATCCAGGTAGCGCTGACGATAGCGTGTATCCTGATCCTGTAAACCATGGAATTTCTCCGGCAACGGTCGCATACATTTCGCAAGGAGTGTATATTTTTTCACTCGAATAGACACTTCGCCGGTACGGGTTTTCGTCACCTCCCCCACAACACCAATCAAGTCGCCTAAATCAAGTTTCTTCCAATTGGCATACGCCTCTTCGCCCAAGTTATCGATTTTACAGAAGAGCTGGATCTTGCCATCCCTGCCGAGCAGGTCGCCGAAGCTGGCCTTGCCCATCCCCCGTTTGCCGGTGAGTCTTCCCGCAACACTGACTTCCTGCTCTTCCAGGGCCTCGTAATTCTCGTGAATTTCGGAAATTGAGTGCGTGACATCATAGGTGACGATTTCAAATGGATCTTGCCCCTGCTCACGGAGTTCGCTGAGTTTCTCACGCCTGACCAGCATCTGGTCATTCAAATCCTCTGTATCAGCTGTATCAGCGGTTCTTGCCTCTTCCGGCAGTTGTTCCCTGCTCATCCCTCGTTTATTCCTTTCCTCGCTGTCCCGGCGAACAGCCTAGCCTGATTGCCAATTTGCAGTCACTTTGCTGCCAATTTGCTACCGCTTTGCTGCCAATTTGCTGCCGCTTTGCTGTCCCGGGAAACAATCAGGTCTTATTCACCAATTTTAACAATCTTATAGCGCAGCATCCCACCCGGAGTTGCTACAGAAACATTCTGGCCCTTTTTCTTGCCGACAATCGCTTGGCCCACCGGTGACTCAGTGGAAATTTTGTTCTCGAAAATATCTTCTTCCTTGGAAGATACGAGTGTGTAGGTCGTTTCTTCCTTCGTTTCAATATCTTGAAGCGTAACCCGACCACCTAATGCAACCTTCGTCTTGCTGATATCATCTTCTTCGATCAGTCTGGCATTTTTCAGAAGATTCTCTAGTTCAGCAATTCGGCCTTCATTCATGGCCTGAGCTAATTTGGCTTCGTCATATTCGGAATTCTCCGACAAATCGCCGAAAGACAAGGCTACCTTAATACGCTCCGCAATCTCACTTCTGTCCTCGGTCTTGCGTTTCTCAAGTTCTTCCTTCAGACGATTGATACCTTCTAAGGTAAAATCATACGTTTGTTGTTCTGTCATCTTGACACCTCTACTAATAATAAAATTTATAAGACAGCGTAAGCATTTACGCTGTCAATTATCCCCTGATTGGCTCAGGGCAGAATTCATTTTCCAATTGTACTACAGCCCGAAGGTTTCTATAATTGTAGGTCGTACGGCGTAGGTCGTACGGAGATTCATCTGATTTGAAAATCTTTCTTAAAAATCTTTTGCTAAGACTTCCGTTAGGTTTTTGCTAAGACTTCTGTTGAGACTTCTGCTATGTCTACCATTATGACTTCTGCTAAGATCTCCGCTGAGACTTCCGTAAAGACCTCATATCACTTAGGACCTCATATCACTTAGGACCTCATATCACTTAGGACCTCATATCACTATCCTTCGTAATCACGTCATGAGCGCCGCCTTCCGTAATACTGGTAGCGGAAACCATGATCAGACGGGCCTTCTCATGAAACTCTTCGATCGTGAGTGAACCACAAGATGTCAGGGTCGAACGCATCTTCGCAAGGCTCGCTTCCAAGTTCTCACGCAAAGAACCCGCATAAGGAACGTAGGAGTCAACCCCTTCCTCAAACACCATTCCACCATTCTTTGTCCCCTCCTCATAGCGCTGCCAGTTACGGGCCCGATTGGAGCCTTCACCCCAATACTCCTTAACATAGCTGCCATTGATGAAGAGTCTTCGGGTCGGGCTCTCATCGAATCGGGCAAAATAACGGCCCAACATCATGAAGTCCGCGCCCATAGCCAGAGCGATCGACATATGGTTATCGTAAACGATACCACCATCAGAGCAGAGCGGGATATAGATTCCTGTTTCCTCGAAATATTCGTTTCGCGCCTTAGCCACCAATTGAACAGCCGTGGCCTGACCCATACCGATCCCCTTCTGTTCACGGGTAATACAGATAGAGCCGCCACCGATACCGACTTTGATAAAATCTGCGCCAGCCTCGGCAAGGAAGCGAAAGCCATCTTCATCAATCACATTTCCGCCGCCAATGACGACATCGTCACCGTAGTTGCTCTTGACCCACTGTAGCGTCTCGGACTGCCATTCAGTGAAGCCATCGGAAGAGTCAATCACGAGAACATCAACACCAGCATCCAACAAAGCGGGTACGCGTTCCTTATAATCACGAGTGTTAATGCCCGCACCGCAGAGGAGTCTCTTGTGGTCATCCAGAAGTTCCAGCGGATTTTCCTTGTGTTCGCTGTAATCTTTACGGAAGACCATGCCAACCAAATGACCATCCTCTGTCAGAATAGGTAATTGATTCAGCTTGTTATCCCAAATAATATCGTTCGCGACGCTCAGGTTAATCCCTTCCTCCGCTACAACCAAGTGATCTCTGGGGTTCATGAACTCTTTTACAGGAGTGTCCGGCGAAAGCCGCGAGACCCTGTAATCTCGAGAAGTGACGAGTCCCATCAAAAGGCCGGTTGGTGTTCCGTCATCGGTGATGGCAATCGTCGAGTGACCGGTCTTCTCCTTAAGATCCAAAACATCTTGCAAGGTGTTCTCCGGAGTTAAGTTGCTGTCAGAGACAACTAGGCCTGCCTTGAATCGCTTGACCTTACGGACCATTTCCGCTTGTTTCTCAATTGATTGCGAGCTGTAAATAAATGACAAGCCACCTTGCCTTGCGAGCGCAATGGCCAAACCATCATCAGAAACCGCCTGCATGACTGCAGAGGTTACCGGAATATTAATTGAAAGTTTGGATTCTTCAAAACCCTTACGGTATTTCACAATGGGAGCTTTTAAACTAACATTGGCAGGGTTATTCGATTTTTTCGTGAGATTTGGGATCAGTAAATATTCATTGAACGTTCTGGATTCAATATCATATATGCGTGCCATTAACAGTCCTCCATTGGTCTGTCACTTGATGACTCTTGTGTTTTGGGTAGAAAATTATAGGCTATCATAGCACAAGATCGCCCATCGGTAAAATGTGCCAACGGCCATCAGTCCGGCATCAGTCCGGACAGTCCGGACATCAGTGGTGGCTGTGGCTGGAGCCGGAGCGGCCGGAGTCACCAGAACCGGAGTCGGAGTGCTTGGAGCTGCCGGAGCCGGAGCCGCCGGAACCGGAGCCAGAGCATCCGAAGTGCCACGGACTGCATATTCGGTAGCAGCACGGCGGTGCTGGCCTATTTCAAGAAGGCCATTTTTGGAAATCTATTCTAAGCTAGAGATCCATTCTCCTTCTCTTCCTTTTCTCTGGCCATACGAATGGCACGCCGTTCTTCCGCCTGACGATATTCGCGCTTCTCTTGTTCAGTCTCTGGCACGAAGGGATCAACCGGTATTGGGTTTCCAACATCATCGACAGCCACATAAAGCATGTAAGCGACGTTCACAACCTTACGGTTCCCCTCATGATCTTCAACACTTGACTCAACCCGACATTCCATAGATGTCCTGCCAGTCCAGGTGACCCTCGCCTCAATGGTCACAATATCATTCATTTTCACTGGTTCCATGAATTGCATGCTATCCGCAACATGAAGGACACAGTGGTTACCCCTCGCCTGGCGACGACAGGCAATGGCTCCTGTTATATCAATCCATTGCATCAGCTTACCACCGAATAAGCGATTCGCTCCATTTACATCACCGCTCATCACGAGCTGAGACATCGTAGCTCTCATTTTCAATCTCCTCTGTACGCTATTTTCATTCGTCAGCCGCTACGAAGACAAGCCCACAACATGGCTTAGCCTTCAACAGGACTATTTTAGGTAAAAATAGAATACCAATGAATCCCCTACAATGTCTGCACTTCTGTTTCAAAGTTTCTAATTTCAAAGTATCCAAAGTATCTGATCGAAGATTCAGAGTGAATGATCAAGGCATCCAACCCTCCTAATTCTCAGCTAATTTAAGGAACCTCGATCTGTAACGAATCAAGCAACCCGATGGCCAGTCAAATCGAAAATCTCACAAGGTGTCTCTTCAAATGGCTTATATAAGTCTGGAGCTTGGCTCTTCTGAGCTGCAAGCTTGGTAGGTAAGGTTCGTGTCGGAATGGTAAAAAACTCTAGGCTCTGCTGGGATACAGGAACTTGGTGCAACATCGCTGCTTGAGTATGAGCTTGAGACTTGTTTCTTGCAGAGGGCTCAGCTCCAGTTAGCTTGCCTTGTCCTTGAGCTTTACGGTCCGACTTGGCAAGCATACGTTCCTCAGCTTCTCTAATCCAAACGGTAATCAGAATAACAGCAGTTATGAAAAGTAAGGTCATCCAGAAAAGAATATTCAACATGAGTTTGCCTCCTGAATAGAACGTTCGTTCTTTTATTGAATTCATAATATCACAGTTTCAGTCCAATAAAAGGGACTTTACCAAATTTTTTTCCATATTTTCCCTATTTAAAGAATTTTCGTTCGATTTACAGTTTGAAAATTATTTCAAGCCTTAAAATAATCGCGAACACATAGTCATTCAGCTTTGTTACCCGTATTACGCATCTTTAAACCTTAATCGACCATAACACCCAGAAAAAAATCTCCGCGCTCTGTCACCAGATCGCCTCCCTGAAGCAAATAAATGACATATCCCCTAGTTTGCACATATCTTCAAATTTGCTTTTATGTGCAGACGAACGGCAAGCAAGCATCGCACACAAGTGATACATCACCTCTCATGTACATAACATGCATCTATCATGCACATATCTTCAAATTTGCTTTTATGTGCAGACGAACGGCAAGCAAGCATCGAACACAAAAGGGACACATCACCTCTCATGTACATAACATGCATCTATCATGCACATATCTTCAAATTTG
>CAYZSO010000001.1:0-56841 GCA_964479695.1 uncultured Fastidiosipila sp. | reverse complement strand
CTTTTATGTGCAGACGAACGGCAAGCAAGCACCTCAAACACTCCACCTCAAGCACTCCACCCCAAACACTTCACCAAAGACACTTCACGAAAACTTTGTTACCCGCTTTTCGCGGGTCTAGACTATAATTCGACTCAAGTATTCGACTCAAGAATTCGACTCAAGTATTCGACTCAAGTATTCGACTCATGTATTCGACTCAAGTATTCGACTCAAGTATTCGACTCAAGTATTCGACTCAAGTATTTGACTCAAGAATTCTACTCAAGAAAATAACGGGAACGGGAACGGGATGTGTGATTGCTATGGAAGAAAAAACCAGATCAGAACTATACGACTTAGCCATAATCGGTGCGGGTCCGGCGGGACTCACCGCTGCACTCTACGCAAGCAGAGCCGGACTTAAGACAGTCATGCTGGAAGGCATGTTGCCGGGCGGGAAAATTGTCAACACCAGCGAGGTTGAGAATTGGCCGGGCGAGACATCGATTTCCGGTCCTGATCTGGCGAATCGGATGGTGGAGCATTCGTTGGCTTTCGGGGCTGTTCAGGAGTATGGGCAAGTCGAACGGATTCGGGCAGAGGGTTCTGTGAAGGAAATTGAAACGTGGGATCGGGTTTTTTTGGCCAAAGCCGTCATCATCGCCAGTGGTACGGTGGAACGCAAGTTGGGGATCCCCGGTGAAGGGGTCTATTTCGGCAATGGGGTCTCTTATTGTGCTGTCTGTGATGGCAACTTCTATAAGAACAAAGTAGCTACCGTAGTCGGGGGAGGTAATACGGCTTTTGAAGACTCTGATTATTTGGCTCGCTTTGCGGACAAAGTCTACTTAATTATCCGCCGTGATAAGGCAAGAGCGGAAAAAATCCTCCAGGACAGGGTCGCCAGAAATCCCAAAATTGAAGTTCACTGGCAAACGCGTCCAGTACAAATTTTGGGCGAAAACAACCATGTCACCGGTATTGTGCTGAAGAGTACGAAGAACGAATCCTCACCGGAATGGACACTTCAAACGAATGGCGTTTTCCCTTTGATCGGCGTCGATCCGAACACCGATTTTGTCCGCGAATTAGGGATCTTGGACAAAGACGGCTACATCATCACCGATGACACGATGCGAACTTCCATTCCCGGTATCTACGCCGCAGGCGATTGCCGGCAGAAGAAGCTGCGCCAAATCGTCACCGCCAGCAGTGACGGCGCCATAGCCGCCCAGAGCATTTCTTCTTGGTTAGAAGACAGTAAGCCTTTGCCCGGTGAAACGGAAACAACTTCTGAATTGGGCAAAGAAAAAGCACCCAGTCTGGGCGCCTCTATCTTCTTTCCTCAATGAGAAAAATTATTGTATTCTTGTTCTGATGTTTGCCTGTTTGCCGGCTGATGTTTGCGAGCTGGCAGGCAATACGCGTTGCGCTGAAGCTTACCGGGTAGGCGAAGGACGACCTCACTTCAAGGCAGTGGCTTGGACTTCGCCTGTCACTTCCTTGACTCCGAACCCACCGGTTTCGCTGTCAATGAGGTTGACTTCGACTTTGGCCGACGCATCTTCCTTGCTGATCCCGTACACCTCGGCATATGCGTTTGCATAACCATCGAAGACTTGCTTCGCGTCCTCTTCCGTAACCTTGTCGGGACTTACGATCGTTATGAGATTATTGTTCTGGTGTTGAATGCTGTAGCGACTATCATCCTCAGTGTAAGCTGCGATCGTAACCAGTTTAGACTTCAGTTCCGTCTTCTTGTTCTCACGCAGGAAATAGATCGGCAGTGCGATCAGGACTAAGAGAACGAAGAAACCCGCAACACCGCCTACGATCATCAGACGATGTTTCTTCGAACAATAAGGTTTCACAATCGGTTTATTCTGCAGAGCAACCTTCTCTCGAGGAGTGAGGCGTCCTTCCTCCGTTTTACGTCTGGCAGGAGCTTGCACAGATGGAGTAGACACAATATTCGCAGCACCTAGGCCTTGCGCCTTGAATGCGGCTGCCTGGGTTTCAGGATCGGGTTCAGGGAAAGTTTCATTCGGAAACTCATAGCCACTGTGGTTCTTACCAAGTTCAATTGCCTTCTCTACATTGACATCCGCCCAGCAAAAAATGCAATGAACAGTCTCGTTCTCATCATTAAGCCGCATGAGCGAGCCGCAGTTCGGACATAAGCCTTCATATATAGCCATTCGAATCTCCTTAGGATCAAAAGAACTTCACGCTCTCTTCTCATTGCCCAAAAGCAACAAACCAAATTATAATAGGAAATAATTCTGAGCGCAAACTGTTTTTCATGATACCACAGATTGTGCAGAAGTCTACGCAATAAGTCTATGCGAATTACTAGCAAATAACTAGAGTGACGGGGTGTGAACGATGAGTATTTTTGATCTGGGGTATTGGCCAGGAGCGGAGGGCAGAGCCAGGCTCAGCCGCCTTTATGGTTCTAATGAGACTAGGCTTGACGCTGAGGCCTCGCGCTACTGGGAATTGAGTGAGAATTTTGCCCGCCTTTACGGCTCGGCGGAAGAACCACGTTTCTTCAGCAGCCCCGGTCGCTCGGAAATTGCCGGCAATCACACGGACCATCAATACGGTAAAGTCATTGCAGCCGCGGTGGATTTGGATGCAATTGCAGCGGTGACCCCCAGAAATGACATGCGGGTCATTCTCCATTCGCAAGGTTACCCCCGTTACTCGGATATCAGTCTCACGGACCTTACTGTGCACGAGGAGGAGAAAGATACATCCACCGCGCTTATCCGCGGTGTCGCCGCAGGGTTGAGGGAAAGAGGCTATCAAATCGGCGGTTTCTCCTGCTATACCATGAGTGAGGTTCCTTCCGGTTCTGGTTTGTCTTCTTCGGCGGCTTTTGAAATTCTTTTGATCACGATTTTTGACCATTTATATAATAGCGGTACCATTCCGCCGTTAGTTAGAGCCCAGATCGGCCAATATGCGGAAAATGTGTATTTTGGAAAGCCGTCAGGGCTCTTGGATCAATCCGGCTGTGCTGTGGGCGGTTTCGCTGCGCTGGACTTTGCCGGCGGAGGCACACCGAAAATGGAGCAGATTCAAGTTGATTTTACGGCTGAAGGGTACAATCTGGTCATCACACAGACTGGTGGATCTCATGCTAATCTCACGCATGAATATGCAGCGATTCCGGAGGAGATGAGACAAATTGCGTCTGCTTTTGGGCAAGAAGTCTTAAGTGAAGTGAACCCGGCAGACTTTTATCAGAGAATCCCGGAACTGAGGAGCCTTGCAGGTGACAGAGCTGTTCTCAGGGCGCTTCATTTCTTCACGGAACAAGACAGGGTGACCCGGCAAGAACTTGCTCTTCGTGAGAAAGAGATTGATGTCTTCTTGGCGCTCGTCAACGAATCAGGCTTAAGTTCTGAATTGTGGCTGCAGAATGTTACGCCTCCGGGTGAAACGAAACAACAAGAGGTTGCACTAGCCTTAGCGCTGAGCCGCAAATTTCTCTCTGGGAGGAAGGGGGCGGTTCGGGTGCATGGGGGCGGCTTTGGCGGAACGATCCAAGCCTACATTTCCTTGGAGGATACGAAGGCTTATACAGAAGTGCTCGACGCTGTCTACGGTGTAGGCAGCGCCCAAATTGTGCAAATCAGGCCTTTTGGCGGGGTGGAAGTCAATTGAAAATTTCGAAAGAGCAGCAAGAACAACAGGAGCAGCCGGAACAGCCGAAACAGCCGGAACACTGGATGCAGCTTGCTCTGATGCAGGCGAAAGTTGCGGCTTTGGCCGGGGAAGTCCCCATTGGCTGTGTGATCGTCCGAGATGGTGTTCTCCTTGCTGCTGCCCATAACCTTCGCGAAAACAATCGGGATGTAACCGCCCATGCGGAAATTCTGGCACTTAGGGAGGCCTCGACCCTTAGAGACTCCTGGCGCTTGGATGGCTGTGAAGTCTATGTCACGCTGGAACCTTGCCCCATGTGCGCTTCGGCACTTCAGCAGGCACGTGTAGCCAAGGTCTATTATGCGGCTCCCGATCCGAAAACCGGAGCACTCGTCTCCACGGATCGTTTCTTTGAAAGGCCTGGTTTGAACCACAAAGTTGCCTATGAAGGCGGCCTGTTGGAAGAAGAGGCAAGTGCTATGCTGAAACAATTCTTCCGTGAGAAGCGATCCCGTAACAAGGCACTTAATAAGAAGCTCGGCGGACGTGAAGCCCGCCGCAAACTCATGGAACAAGAAGGAGGCTTACGTAAGGCCAAGCTCCGCTCGGGTGAAGGAGAAGGCTTTGGCTGGGAAAACCGCCCAGATGGAAATGCTTCTGACCCTCTGTCCTAAGGTGCTTTCCAATGCCATCGTGTAAATACGAAGTTGCACACGGTACCGCTCGTAGAGCACCGACCAGGCTTCCTTCTCATCCTTAGGTAGGCGGTCGGATTTGAAATCCACGAGCGAAAAGCCTTCGGGTGTTTCGTACCAGAGGTCGATTATTCCCTGGACCAGAGACTTGTGGTCTGCCTCATCCACGTAACGGAAAGTAAACGGCATTTCCCGGTAAATTCGGGGGGGCTCGCCGGCGTCACTGTCACCCATTAGCTCCGCTTGAACAAGCTCTCCCGCCAACGGAGAATTTGCATAGGAAAGGATCGCTCCATGCCAGGCTGTGGTCTCTTCATACTCTTGTTTGCTTAGCAAACGATGAGTCAACATAAGATCCAGTTGTCGCCGGAGTTCCTTTGACGCCTCGGGCGCAGGCAAACCACGCAAGGAACGCAAATCCAGAAAACGCAGAATGGTATGGATCGCCGTACCGCGATCGGCAGCGCGCAACGTACCCTCCGCCGGACGTTCCAGAAGAGGCGCCAGAGCCGTCATTTGCAAATTCACATCCAGGGGCTCTTTTTGGGGTGCCTCTCTTAATGGTTCAACTTCCAGAGGTTCTTCCGCTTCATAGACCGCCCCTAGTTGTGAGCGCCTTTTGATCTCGCTGACAGTCTGCTTCGGCAAGGCATCATACTGGTCCGTCCGGAAACTGTAAAACTCGCCCAGTGGCAGCGTGATGAGGTCACTAGGTTCCCCACGCAGGGAAGCCTCCTGATCTAGGATTTCTTCCGCGACCCCTTCTTGCGCAGTCTCCTCAAGGGCAGCGAAAAACGCCTCTTGCGCGGGATAGTGTTTGCAGGTCCAAGCCAAATTCTCCCCGGTTTCGTAGAGAGCCTCCCCACGAGCCTCCCCAAGGGCCTCCCCACGAGCCTCCCCATCTGAAGGGAGCTCCTGCTCACGGAAAAAGCCCAGATCCTTAAGAAAGGCCCTGATCGAGGGATCCTTATGCCCCGACAGGCCTAAGAAAATCATATCTTGATACGAGGATAGTTCTTCCAAGAGCCAAGCCGGGAGATCGGCTGCCTTGTGCATGGCCGCTTGGTTCATCAGACTGTCCAGTTTCGGAGGAGCAGGCACTTCCTCCGTCCCCCGGGTCATCGCACCGCAGAGGTAAAGCTTCGTCTCGGCGCGGCTCATGGCCACGTAGAGCAGGCAAATTTCCTCCGTCAGATAACGTTGTTTCTTCTCCGCCAGCATAGCTTGTTTCAAGATTCCCGGGTAGGTATAGTGGCCCTCAGGACTTCCCACATCGAAACCAATCCCCAGCTCCTCAGACATGATCACGCGGTCCCTAGTATCCTTGTCTTTCAGTTGACTCTGTAAGTTGACCAGGAAAACGTACGGAAATTCCAGCCCCTTACTCTTGTGAAACGTCAGCACATTGACGCCGTCACCCGAAAGGTCCACTTCACCGGTTTCTCTGCGTTCAGCTTTCAGATTCTCTTCAAGGTAGCGAACCACAGCATAGAGGCTCCCTCTGCCGCCCGCTTCAATTCGTTCGATCTGCAAGGCAAAGTCTTCCAAGACAGGCACGGCCGCCCCGCCTTCGTCGCGCAACAATTTCGCCTTATAATCAGCTTCATACCAGATCTCCTCCAGTAAGGCTCGGACGGAAACCTGGTTCACGCGGCCACGCCAGCGTTCGAGTGTGGTCAGGAAGAGTTTAGTTTTTTCGGCCAAAGCCCCCGCCCCCACCTCAGCGGTCCTTTTCAGAGCCTCGTAGAAACTCCCCTGCAGCTTGGCCTTACGCTGTTCTTGCCTGATTTCGGCAAGATCCCCCTCCGTAAACGGCACAGGCACGAGTTCACTCAGGAGCAGGGCAGCTAGGGGAATATCCTGACTGGCATTATCCAGAACACGGAGTAACGCATATTGTTGCTGCAAAATGAAATTCGTTTTCACAACCTCGCTGCGGCTGCGGTTGGTCGGTATGCCCATCTCATCGAAAACTTGGCCCGCCTCATCACAGGCAAAATTCGTTCTGGCCATAAGCGCAATGTCACGAAAAGGCACACCCTCTTCCCTGTGAAGCCGCAAAATCTCACGACCGACCAAGAAATATTGTTGTAAGTCACTGCCGCCTTCCAGCCAGCGTCTGACTGTGAAGTCGTGGTAGGTGCTGCTGAGGGCAGACTGCAGAGAATCCGCTCTCTCCTGCTGCGCGGCAAGCTCTTCGGGTGGTGTTTCTTTCTGGAGTTCTTGAATCCAGAGCTCGACTCTGCCGGTCATGCGGTTTCGTTCCGGCGGTCTCCCCGGATCCTGCTCCATGGCATGGTCTTTGAGATAGTCAATCCCGCTGAAATCACGAGCCATCACGCGTTGGAAAATTTCATTGATCGCCTGAAGAATCCCGGCCTCGCTGCGGAAGTTACGGTTAAGGTCGAAATAGGTTCCCCCGTCCCCTTGTTCGTAACGAAGCTTTTTCGCCAGGAACGTTTCCGGTCTGGCGTGGCGGAAACGGTAGATACTTTGCTTCACATCGCCGACCATGAACAGGCGATCCTTGCACACTTCCTGTAAGATCGCCTCCTGAATGCCCGAAGTATCCTGATATTCATCGATATACACTTCCTTGAAGCGGCTTTGGCAAAAAGCCTTACCCGTCTCACCGCGCAATACCGCTAAGGCCAGATGCTCGTAGTCATTAAAATCAACGAGATTTCGCTGGCGTTTCATGCGGCTATATTCCTGATCCGTCTCCAGAACCAGAGAGAACAGTCGCTCCAGTAAGGGATACATGAAACGAAGGCCTTCGCCAATGGCCGAAGCCGTCATCGTCCAGATACGCTGCGGGGTGAAACGGCAGCTGTCTTTGAGGCTCGCAGGGCCACGATCTAAATAGTTGAAAAGATCACTCAGGCTCGCTTGCCGGAGGTTCAGATAGTGGTTTTTTGTCTCGTCAGCCAGGCGGCTCCCACGTCTGGGACCTTCCCACACCAAGTCCTGAGCCAGCTGATAAATCTGATCCCAGAGGCCGGTCTGCGCGCCGGTCGCGCCGCTCTTCGAGCCGGTTTCGCCACTTTTCACGTCGGTTTCACCGGTTTCGCCGGTTTCGCCGGTTTCGCCCTGAGCGCAGGTCTCCGCATTTTTCAGAACCTGATCAATCGCTTCAATCGTGCGGAGGTTGCCCAATTGCTGGGCAAGATAGGTATCGTGTTTGGTCTTGTCCTTCACAAACTGAAGCGAAGGATCCTCCAGGCACGCACGAAGTTCGGGAATTCCGGCCAAGGCGTGGTTCAGCCTGAGCCTCAGTCCGTCGCAGATATAACGGAAATGAGGGCTCTCTTCGAAATTCTCACAATTCCGCTTCAGGTCCTTCAGCCTGGTGGGCACGACCTCCGTGCGGTAATCCGGCAGACTGCGCAGATTCGTGTGCAGATTGAGGATCAGCTGGCGGAGGCGCCGGTCACTCTTCGAGCCGGAATAGTTATCCACCAGTTGCATGAAGGTTCGACTGATTTCATCCTCATTTTCTTCCGCGTAGGTGTAGGCAAGGTCCATGACTTTGGCCAAAGCCTCCTCCAACAACTGCTCCGCCCCCTCCGGATCGACCGTAACAAAGTCAGTTTCCGGTGCCTCCCCTTCTTCTCCCCCGGCCTCGTGCGTGAAATTACGGATCAGCCAGAGGCAGAAAGAGTGGATCGTTGAAATGTGAGCTGCAGGCATCATGGTGAGCTGCCGGTGAAGGCGCTCCGCCAGCACGTGGTCACCCGAAGCTTCCGCTTCCTGAAGTTTGCTGTTGATCTTTTTCTTAATTTTCCGGCTCATGTCTTCGCTGGAAGCGTTGGTAAATGTAAGCACCAACACCTGATCCAAACGGATGTCGCCTGCCGAGAGCCGTCTCACGAGGCGCTCGGTCATCACCGCCGTTTTGCCGGAACCCGCGGCCGCCGAGACCAGGATGTTGCCCGCCTCGGCCTCGATTACTGCGGTTTGCTTCTCTGTATAGAAAATTTTAGTGGTCTTGGCCATTGGCTTCATCCTCATGATTCAGAATAAATTCCAGGTAAAATTGCTGCGCATTCATTTTCGAAGGGACAGAGGGCGGAAGTCCGTCCTCCGTGTAAGAAGCGGCCAGATCATCTAATCTGGGCGTTTGCCGCAGCCTGATCCGGCCGCGGTCAATCCCGCACAGCATGCGGAAATTACAGAAACGGCAAGGGGCTTTGTCAGGCTTGGAGCTGCGGGGCTGGGCGGAAAAATCCCCCTGATTCATTTGGGTAACCAGTTCGTCAGCCCGGCTGAGGCTCTTGTCCATCAACTTGTGGAGCGCATCGACTTCGAGTCCCAAGTTGCTGAATTTCAAGCCTTTGATGATCTTTTCATTCGCCGTTTCTGTTGCCAAAGGCTTCGCTTCACTTAGCGGCACCGTGGGTGACACAGGCGCGTAAGCCGCGTCCACCGCCAGACTCTCCCCCTCACTCAAACTTTCAAAGGCCTGCAAATAGATTGGCAGCTGTAAGTCGAGGCCCGAATATAGATCTTCGTACGACACTCTCTTGAGCCCGGACTTATAGTCGATCAGCCGTACGTAAGAGTTGCCTTCGGCGGCTTTGGCCAGATCCACACGATCGATGCAGCCCCGGAAAGTCAAGGTTCTTCCCGCTTGCGTAACGGTAAAAGGATTCGAAGTTTCGGGTCCAAACGCCCATTCCTCATATTGGGGGAACCACATCCCCTCACTTCCGGCATATTCCAGGACAGAGGCCATACTTCCGGCCAAAGCCGCCCTAGCCGCCTTGTGACGGGTTGCATAAGCGGTTCCCTTCTCCCAGAAGAGCCCCAGAGATGGATCTTCTTCCCGAGCCTTTGTGAAATAGTCCAGAATTTGTTCTTCATTCAAGGTGCTCAAATACGCCTGCCAATATTGACCCGCATTTTCGTATCCTTCCTGAGCCAAAGCGTCCTGCCAATCCCGCTGCTGCTCTTCCATCACCTTATGAATCAAAGTGCCGTAACTCGCGGCATCCGGCGTCCATTCAGCGCGTTCTTCCAGACGGAGCAGGTTGTTGGCATAGTATGAAAATGGACAAGCGGAATAGCGTTCCAGCTGAGAAATCGACCAGACCTTGGCTTCGCCGTCCGAGTCGCGGATGAGCGCAGGATCCAAGTGCAACTGGCCATTCGGTAAGAGTTTCCGTCCGGCGGGCTCACCCCAGGCCTTCAGAAGACTCTGGCGGTTCTCACCGAGCCATGCTTCCAGATCAGCAAGATCAGTGAGGTCTTCAGGCTGCGGGTGCTCTCCACTGGCTGCCTGCGACTTACTATAGGCAAAGGCCCTTTCCGGCAGAGCAAGCAGCGGATCGCGCAAAGAATAGGGCGTCGCGTGGTAGTGGAGCTCGCCTTGGGTTTGTTGAAGCAAGTCGCTCACGATTTGTGCCCCTCTCTCCGCGGCACCCGTGAAGCTCAGGCTGACCAACCCGGAAGGTAAATTCAGGACCCCGTGGAGATGGGATTCATTCGCATAAATATGTTGTTCCTCAGACTCCGGCAAAATCTCGTCTGAGAAGTAGCGATTAAATGTCAGACGATCCGTTTGAGTCAAGAGACTCGTCTGGAAGCCTTTGCCCGGCAAATTCGTCTCTGTGGCTCCGAGAACAAAAAGATAATCTGTATGCTCCTGCGCCAGGACTTGCAAGGAACCTAAGACCACTTGGTTTCCCGTCGCGGGAATTCTGCGGCCGCCACTTTGCTCCAGCGCTTCTCCCAGATAGTAGAGATAATCGCTCAAGGGCAGCAGGCTTTCCTCTTCAAGAACTGAGAAATCGGCCAGAAGAGATAATGCCTCGTTCCACGCTTTGATTTCGAATTCCGCCTCATCACGGTCATCTTGCAGAAGAGCATGACTTCTCTCTTTTACCCGCTCTTCGATTCCTTCCTCGGCAAAATAGGTCAGCAAAATCTTCGAGAAGTCCGACACGGACTTTTGGCCGCGGGTCTTCGCAAAGAGCTTCTGCAAGCCGCCCAGGGTCAGGTCACGAAGTTCCCGCATACCCAGAAGGGCCGCGCGGTCGTAAAACGTAAGTTCTTCCGCCTCTTCCTCGATGGACTCACTCTCCTCGTCTTCTTCTGATTCCTGAGGTGCGGCGGCTTGCGGTTGCCAGGTTTCCGCGTAACGATCTTCGTCCCAAATGAGGTTGCCCTTGATGCCGCGAGCCAGCCAGAAATTTTCCAGTTCATCTAATTTTTCAGCTGGGATACCCATGTAATGGTTTCGGAGAAGGGGCATGAGAAACTCTTGGTCCCAGCCGCGATTCAGAAAATCACTGAGCGCTCGGAGGAAATTTCGGAACGCGCCTTGAGCTGTCCGCAATGTATCAGAAGTGTAAAAAGGGATGGCCAATTCTTTGAGCGCTTGTTGCATTTCCGGCGCTGCGCCAGCATCCGCCAGGGCAATTCCAATACTCGACGGCACCAAGTTCTCTTCGGCGAGCAGTCTTCTGATCTCGCCCGCTGTGCGCCTCACCTCATCGATTTGCCGTTCGAAACGGTGAAATTCATAACGTGGCCTCTTGGCCGGAAGCGGCAGGAAATCCGCCATCACCGTATAGTCATGTTGCAGGCTCTGCAGAAGGTGCCGGCCACTTCGGAATGAGGCAGGTCCTCGGGCTACATCAGAGTAGTCAGGGGAAGGCAAACGGTCACTCTCCGCGGTAATCAGGACCTCATGACACAGTGCATTCAAGGAGGTCACAATGCGACTTTCCTGCGGTGTGAGGCTTCGGCTGGTGCCGAAACCGTGGATCCAGATCGTGCTTGTCCGTAGAAATTCATATTGATGCCAAGGAAACCGGAGGGAAGCCCAGTCGCCGCCCACAAGCTCGAGTTCTGCTTGCAAAGTCTCCAAACGGGAAGCCAGGTCATCAAGAACCAAGTCTCCGGGAAGTAAGTTTCCCTCTGAGGCTCTCACCTGATATGTTTCCAGCAGCAGGGCATAATCGCGCATGCGGGCAGCGAAGCGCCTTTCGCCTTCTTGTTCGGCTGCGGACGCTGCCTCGAGAAGCATGGCCGGTTTCACGTTATAACGCAGGAAATCACCGATTGCCTCGGAAATACGGCTTAAGAAAGAAGGCCGGAACATGGCCTCAGTAAACTCCGTGAGCTCTGGTTTCAGGTCATTTAGCATCTGGCCTAAATAGTAAGTTTGAAGACCGGGGCTCATGACAGACCGGCCTTGTCCGCCGCCCAATTCCGCGAGTCGCAAGGCGAAACGGCGGAAGCTCAAGACTTCTTCCAGCATCAAGGTCTGTTCCGGATTCGCCGCGAAGTACAGTCGTTCCATGGAAGCCTTCTGCTGTTCAGGCACAAGGAGGAACCCGCGGGCAAATGGCCTTTCCCGGTGATGCCGGGAAATCTCCGCGACTACAGCGGAAGCTAATTCTCTCCTGCTTGGGGAATAGATGACTCTCATGCTTCCTCCCGGAATACTGTTCTGACTTGCGCAAAAACCTGAGCCAAGTCGGCTTCTACATGCAAGGTCGCTTTGTGATCATAGGGGGTTTCGCCAAGGTTAATCAGCACCGATGCCTCGCCGCCGAAATAATTGATTAGCCCCGCGGCCGGATAGACGGCAAGGCTGGTTCCGGCAATCAGAAGTAAGTCCGCCTGGCCAAGAAGCCTGATCGCCTCTTCCATAGCACCGTCCGGCAGGGCCTCTTGATAGAGCGTAACCGCAGGTTTAATTACGCCGCCGCAGCTGCAGTGGGGTACCCCTGTCGAGCCAAGAATATCGTCAAGCGAATAGGCTCTGTGACAATCCATACAGAAATTTCGGTGAACCGTTCCGTGAAGTTCGGTAACCCTGTGAGACCCGGCCAGCTGATGCAAGCCGTCAATATTCTGGGTAATCACCCCCAAGAGTCGGCCTTCTTCTTCCCACTCCGCCAGCGTCTGGTGGCAGACATTAGGCCGGGCCTCCGGATGGAGAATTGCCTCTCGGTAATATTCGTAAAACCAATCCGTATGCTCCATGAAAAAATCATGGCTCAATAACTCTTCCGGATCATAGTTTGCCCAGGGCTTGCCTTCCTCTCGCATCTTGCGGTACAAGCCGGATGGACTGCGAAAATCCGGGATACCACTCGCTGTCGACACACCGGCACCGCCGAAAAAAACAATTCGCTCAGAATTTCCCAGAAGCTCTGAGAACTCATGAATCTTCTCTTCTTGCCCCTTCTCTTCTTGCCCCTTCTGTTCTTGCGTCTTCTGTTCTTGCCTCTCCTGTGCCATGGTCACCTTCATCTCCTAAAAAAGCCACGATCCGCTCATGCAGATCAGGCCTCGTTCTGGGCAGGGACAGGACTCTTCCTTCAGAATTCGTGAAACAATGCTTACTCTTCCCCTCGCAAAGGAGCTCGCCATCTCGGGTAATCCGATAGACATACTCGAAGCGCAAACCATCATAGCGGGACATGGCTACAGCGATATCCACATCGTCGGCAAAAAACGCCGGTTTCTTGTAGCTAGCCTCTACACCCAGAACGGGGCTCGTGATGCCCTGTTCCTCCAGCCATTTAAAACTCATGTCCGCCCAGTCCAGCCAGGCGCAGCGCGCAGATTCCATCCAGCGGATGTAATTACTGTGATGAACAATCTTCATCGCATCAGTCTCATAATAAGAGACCTTCCAAGGGAAATGATAGACCTTGTTCCTGCCGTCAATTACTTCTTTCATTGTAGCATCAAATCCTTTCAGGCTTGACCCATTAAACGGTCTTTGCTTGTTTTGCTTGTTTGCTTCGTTGGCTTGTTTTGCTTGTTATTATCGGTTCCTAGTTTCACAGAAAAAGATAGCCCAGTGTAGTCCTTTGACTTTGGCCAAAGCACCCACCAGGCACATTCTGCTTCTCTAGATTAGCGCAGTGTGATCCTCTCACCATCGGCTTCGCGAAGAACTTTGCCGCTCTCTAAAAGGGCTAATTCGATGCGGTCGATTTCCTGATTGCGCCTGACCTTCAGCGTCGTTGTACGGATCATCTTGTCCGTTGACCAGACAAAATACTTGATCGCCTTGTAATCCGGAATCTGTTTATTCACACGCTTCACTTGTTCACGCAGGTAAGCGGAGACGGAAGCATCATCCGAATCTACGTCAGCGGGGAGTTTCTCAAGATCAACCTCGAAACGAATCGCCACATCCAGCGTCTCTCTGACATTCGCTTCACCCCAAACCAGGGTTTCGGTGACCCCATCGATATTCTTGAAGAGACTTTCGATTTCCTCCGGGAAGGCCTTTTTGCCGTTTGCCAGAACAATGACCGATTTGTAGCGACCGGTAATATGAAGGCAGCCCTTTTGGTCGAAGTAACCCATATCACCCGTATGGAGCCAGCCCTCCTTGTCAATCGCTTCGGCTGTGGCTTCTTCATTATTGTAGTACCCCAGCATCACGCTGCCGCTACGTGCCAGGATCTCGCCTTGACCATCACTCAGAGAGGGATCCTCGGCGATCGCCACCTCAACGCCCGGAATCGGTGAACCGATGCTGCCTTCCGTATCAACCTCGCTATTGCCGGTGCTGACAACAGGCGAATGTTCGGTCAATCCGTAGCCTTGGAAAAATTCGATCCCCAAATCATTAAAGCCCTTGATCACCTCAAGATCGGCCGCTGCGGCGCCCACAACCATCAACCTCATCGCACCGCCCATTTGTTCTAAAACCTGCGCAAATACTTTGCGTCTTATTTTGAACCCGCTCTGTTCCAAGCGGCGGCAGATAGGCCTCGCCAATTTGACCATGCCTGCTTTACCGGAATTTTCAATCCCGCGGTTCACAACGCGCCAAATACTTTCGAAAAGCAGCGGGACCCCAATCATGCAGGAGATATGCCATTCACGCATATTGTCACCCAGATAGCGGAGTCCGTCGGTGAAGTAAATCGTCGCACCCTCGATCAAGGGATAGAGCTGGCCCGCCGTGTGTTCGAAGGTATGGTGCATCGGCAAGACAGACAGGAAACGATCGTCCCGGGTGAGCGGCAAGACCCGGACAATCCCATGGAGATTATGCAAGATATTGTTCTGCGAGAGCATGACGCCTTTTGCCTGCGCTGTCGTTCCGGAGGTGAAGAATATCGCCCCGACATCGGTCACATTCTGCTGCTGTGCGAGATAGATCCCCTTCCCGCTGTCTCTGATCGCTTTGCCTTTGGCCAAAGCCTCCGATAAATAGATCACAACCTTCCCCGCTGGTACAGAAGGCAAGGCAGGAATTTCATCCTTCGGAGTCAATGTGAGGTCATTCACGATCAAGAGCTCCAAGGCGGGCATCTCGTTAAGAGCCTTCGTTGCTGCATCCATGTGCTTACCATTGCTGACGAAGCCACGACAATCGCCCCTCTCCAGGAGATTCAAGACCTCACCCTCGGGAAGAGCGTTGTCTAGGGGTACGGCTACCGTACCGGCCGTCATGATGGCTAGATAGGTGACAATCCATTCATAGGAGTTCTGACCTAAATGGGCTACATGGGCACGCTGTTCGCCCGGGAAAACCATGGCCAGGTATTCGCCTAAATTCTGGATATCTTCCCAGAGTCGGGCATAGGATCTAGTTTCTTCTTGCCCACCCGGTGCTCTGCGAAACGCATAAGCCGGATGGTCTTGGAATTTTTCGGCACTGTTCTTGATCAGTGAGCGAAGGTCGGTTTGACGCGGCTTCTCTACTACGGGTTTGCCAGTATGAATAAGCATGGGGAAGTCCTCCGTTATTTTGACAATCAAAGTATCTCTAATTTATCATGTCTGAAGTCACTTGACTAGATACAAGAACGAATTCGTTTGTGCTATATTCAAATCCAACGAAAAACGTGATCGTATAAGGTCAAATTACAGAACAAACATAAATGAGGTATTCGCTTGGCCGATCAGAAGAAAAAATCTGTTCCCGAAACAGAAGCAAAATATTTAGAACCCTTGGAGCAAGGCATCATAGGGAAATTTTTCTATGGTGTCGGGATCGCACTTGTCCGCCTCTTCACGCGCTTTGAAATTCGCGGCCGCGAGAACCTACCTGAAAATGCGCCGTACATGTTAGCGCCGAATCACGAAACCTATGTAGACGGCTTGATCGCTTCCATGGGCTTAAGTCATGAACATCGTCGTAAATTCTGCTCGCTCGCGGCGAAAGACCTGCTGGAGAGCCATGGACCCTTCGGGAAACTGATCGTCCATGTCGGCAGGGGAATCCCGATTGATCGCAAAGGCAATTCCATCCATTCACTCAAGACCTGTATTTACCAGCTGGAGAAGGGGAATATCCTGATGATTCACCCCGAGGGCACGAGAACAGCCGATGGCAAGTTGGGCAGGATTCGTGATGGCTCTGCTTTCATCGCCAAGCAAGCCGGTGTGCCGATTGTCCCCGTCTTCTTGGACGGCGGCTACGAAATTTTCAGCCGCCACATGAAATGGCCAAGTTTCTGGGAGAAACCCTTCCGCCGCAGACGTCTGATCATGACGTACGGCAAACCGATCTTCCCGGAAAATTACAAGAATACAAAAGATATTACCCAAGCCTTGTCCGATTGGTATCACGAAATGTATGACAAGAAGGAAGTGCCACGGGTTTACGAAGGTGCAAATCTGGCTTACATGCAGAAGATCGCCAAGGATCCCTCGGCCAAAGCCGCTGACGAAAGTTGAGCAAGTGAACGGATCAACTAATTAGGAACTAATTAGGCAGGCTGGGCCAAGCTTGTCAAGCTTGGCAAAACCTGCCTAGAGCCTGTCCTCAATATAGTGGATGATATCGCCCACGGTGATAATCTGGTCCAAGTCCTCGTCTTCGATCTCCACCGCATAGTGTGTCTCTAAGTCGACCGCAATTTCCAAAATTCCCAAGGAATCCATGTCCAGATCGCGGATAAGCTCATCTTCATCGTGAAGATTGTCGACTTCAACACCGGAAGCTCTGGAAACGACAGGCAAGACCACGCTGCGGATGCCGGCCAATTTCTCATTCGTCATGTTTTCTTACCTCTCTCTCAGCGTACTTGCGGTACTGCTCTTTTAGAAAACCATCAATTCTCTGCATACTGCGATAGAGTAACTGTTGTTCAGACTCATCCAGCGGCTCAAGCATATTTTGCAGGAGCAAGCGGTTGAAACGGTTATGCATACGGCAGGCTAACTTCCCACTGCGGGTCAGCCTCACTTCCATCACGCGCCGGTCCTCTTCCTTGCGGCGGCGTTCGACATAGCCTTTCCTTACCAAACGATCGATCTGAACCGTCAGTGTCCCGGTCGTCACGCCCAAAATAGCAGCCGTCTCCCCCATCGAGCGGGTCTCATAGAGGCCTATACTCTGCAGAGTATGCATTTCCGAACGCGACAAATTGGAGAACTCGCCCTTCATCAGCGCTTCTTCTTCCGTACGGCCGATCAAATCCATGATATCTGTCAGCAACTCATAGAATTCTGACTCAAATTCCGTCATCCGGCATCTCCTTGTCATGATTTCTGGTTTTTACTTTACCAAACATTTGTCAATCCTCAAACAGCCAATCCTCAAACAGCAAAAGCCCGCTCCTTCCGGAGCAGGCCATGTGCTTCAAATATTGTCAAGGGAAAAATTACTTCACTAAACGCGCGGTATCTTGTGCGATCACGAGTTCTTCGTTCGTCGGAATCACAAGCACTTTCACCTTGGAATCCGGGGTGGAGATCTCCACGTTCTGTCCTCTGATCTGATTCTTCTCTTGGTCAATCGTGATGCCTAGGTAGCCGAGACCATCACAGATCATGTTTCTGACCTTCCCGTCATTCTCGCCAACACCCGCAGTAAATACCAGCACGTCCACGCCATTCATCGCAGCCGCGTAGGATCCGACGTACTTGCGGACGCTGTAGCAGAACATATTCACGGCCAAAGCCGCCCGCTCATTCCCTGCCATCGCCGCCTCTTCCAGGTCGCGGAAGTCAGAGCTCACTCCGGAGATTCCATACACCCCGGACTCCTTGTTCATGATGCGATCCAGAGAGTTAATATCGAAATAATCATCTTGTTCACGTAAATATTTCAGGATCGCGGGGTCGATATCACCACATCTCGTGCCCATCGGTACGCCGGCCAAAGGCGTCATCCCCATGGATGTGTCGACAGACTTGCCGTTCTCAACGGCGGTGAGTGAGGAACCGTTGCCCAGGTGGGCGGTAATGATCTTGAGATCTTCAATATTTTTGCCGAGAAACTTCGCGGCTTCTAAAGAAACATACTCATGCGAAGTGCCGTGGAAACCATAACGACGGATCTTATAGTCGTGGTAGAGGCTGTACGGGAGTGCATACATGTAGGAACGTCTGGGCATGGACTGATGAAAGGCTGTATCGAAGACCGCAACCATTGGTTTCCCCGGCATGGCCTCCTGGCAAGCCTCAATTCCCATCAAGTTCGCGGGATTATGAAGAGGTGCCAGCGGCACACAGTCATGAATCGCGTCGATAACTTCAGGGGTAATCACAGCGGAATCAGCAAAAGCCTCACCACCGTGAACTACTCGATGCCCAACAGCCGCAATCTCCTCCAGCGACTTGATCACGCCAACCGTTTCGGAAGTCAGCACGCGCAAAACTTCATTGATCGCTTCCCTATGCGTCGGAAGATCAAGCACTTTGCGAAGTTTCTCACCGTCACCCGGTGTGTAAGTAACCGCGCCATCAATACCGATGCGTTCGCAAATACCTTTCGCCTTAACTTCACCCGTATCGGATTCCATCAACTGAAACTTCAGAGATGAACTGCCTGCATTAATAACCAGAATTAACATGAACCTTCCCCCCGTATCCTTAACTATTTTGAGCCTGAACTGCGGTAATCGCAGCCACACCAACGATATCTTCTGCCGAACAGCCGCGAGATAAGTCATTCACCGGAGCGGCGATCCCTTGGGTAACGGGGCCGTAGGCTTCGGCTTTGGCCAAACGCTGAACGAGCTTATACCCAATATTTCCCGCATCAAGATCGGGGAAAACCAGCACATTTGCCTGCCCGGCCACGGGCGAACCCGGTGCCTTGGAAGAAGCGACGGAACTGACTAGAGCTGCATCCAACTGGAGCTCACCATCACAAGCTAATTCCGGTGCTTTCTCATGCACGAGATTCGTGGCGTCGATCACCTTCTGCGTCAGGTCGGACTTCGCCGAACCTTTCGTCGAGTAAGAGAGCATAGCTACCTTGGCCTCTGTGCCAACAAGTTGTTCAAAAGATTTCGCAGAGGAAATAGCGATTTCCGAAAGCTGATCAGCATCCGGATTCTCATTCAGGCCACAGTCAGCAAAAATAAAGGTGCCGTTCTCACCATATTCGCAGTTCGGAACGGCCATGAGGAAGAACGCCGAGACGAGTTTCGTGCCGGGAGCGGTCTTCACAATCTGGAGAGCCGGACGCAGAGTGTCAGAGGTGCTGTGAATCGCACCGGAGACCAAGCCATCCGCAGCCTTCTGTTTCACCATCATCACGCCGAAATAGACGGGATCTTTCATCTGTTCCTTGGCCTTCTCCGGTGTCATGCCCTTCTTCTTGCGCAATTCATAAAAGGCTTCTTCATAAGAAGCGGTATTGGCATCCGTTGCCGGGTCAACCAGCGTGATCCCGCTGATATCGACATGATTTTCCTTGGCAGCGGCTTCTACTTCCGCTTGACTCCCGACTAGAATCACGTCAACGATCCCGCGGTCGGTCAGTTCTCTTGCGGCCTGAAGGACGCGGACATCGGTTGCCTCAGGCAACACGATCCGCTTCTTATCTTGCTTGGCGCGTTCGATAATGGTGTCAATAAAACTCATACTCATACCTCTTCTTCCAATTTTTACATTTTCCAATATGATCTGTTTGAACTGACCTGATTGGGCTGACCTGTTTGAACGAACCTCTCGCGGTTTATTCTGGCCCTGATCTGTTCAATCTGATCTTCCGGTTCTGCTTCATGCGGCTTCATGCGGCTTCATGCGTCTTCATGCGGCAAACTATGCGGCAAACTCAGGGTCTTACCCCCTGCGTTCCAAGTTGATTTAAGTTTACCGCAATGGTGAAAACCTAACAAGCTGAATTCCTGCCTCAAGCTTCCGTTTGTGCGCCAAATTACACCCAGGATCAATTCACAGTGCCAATTCACTTACCCTCTTCGCCCGCCTTCTCCTCAGCCTTCTCCTCTTCCGTCATCGGTCTGAACTGCAACGCGGTCCAATCCTCATCAAGAGAAATCTGCCTAATCGGCCGGTAACCATACCGCTCGAGTATCTCCCAGCCCTTATCTCTAGTAACATCACTTTTATACCGTTTCGAGGTCTTCTTAGGGTAGGCGAACCAGATCAACGTCTTGTCCGTAACCCGTGGCATCAAAGCCGCAATCAAACCATCCAAACTGGCCTTATCTTTGGCAAATAACAGGATCGCATCCTGTGTTTGCTCCGGAACTTCCGTGTATTTTGTCCAGGATCCTTCCTCACTGAATTGGCGTTCCAGTTCAGTAGGCAGCTGCACAACGGCGAGTTGCTGCTGTTTCAAATTCATTTTATTTCGTATATCACCCATCTTGGACTCCTTCTCGCTGACCCTAAGTCAAGCGTTTACCTTTTATTATGCCCTTAACGGCTGATTTTGTCTGACGATTTGAGCCTTCTCGTTATCTCAACTTCAGCTACTGCCTCAGCCACGACCTCGGCCAAAGCCGCCCGCCCCACATCCCCCACGCCCCTCGTCCTAACACCCGCTCCACGCTCTCTTGCTCTCTAGTCCCCACTCCGGGAAATATACGGTATAATTCCGGCATGAAAACCGTCGCGATCATTTGTGAATATAATCCATTTCACGATGGTCATCTCCACCAATTGGAGATGATCCGTTCACGCTTTGGCGAGGAAACTCGTGTGATTGCGTTAATGTCGGGCCCATTTGTCCAGCGCGGTGAACCGGCAGTCATGAGTCGCGAAGCTCGGACGAGGGCGGCTTTGGCCTCCGGAATATCCTTGGTCTTGGAAATCCCCCTTGCCTTTGCGACCGCGAGCGCCCGTGACTTCGCCGACGGAGCGGTACGCCTGCTTTCCGCCAGCGGGATCTGCCGGGACTTGGTCTGCGGCGCCGAGACGGATTCTGCGCAGGCGGACTTAGAACGATTGGCCCACGTGCTCCACGAAGAAGGCCCCCTTTACAAGAACAAGTTACAAGAATTCCTGGCTCAAGGACTCAATTACCCCGCGGCCCGCGAACGGGCGGTTCTGGACGTATATCCTGAATATGCCTCTGCCTGGCGACCCTTCTTCCGCGAGCCGAATAACATCCTGGCTCTGGAATACCAGATGGCGATCATCCGCGAGAACCTTCGACGCGAAAACACTTCTCGTGAGGATGTTTCGGGTGAGAATATTTCGCGTGGGAATGATTCGCGTGAGGGTCCTGCACGCCAAGCACCTCTGACCTTGCACCTTCTGCCTCGCAATGGTGACGACAGAAACGCTGAATTGGATGGCTCAGATTCGGTCAAAGCGGCTGCCGGAGAATCTATTTCCGGTGAAACGACTTCCGGTGAATCGGTTTTTGCGTCCGCGACTGCAATCCGACGAGTGTTGGCCTCGGAGCCTTCGCGGAGTCAGCGGGTGAAAGCTCTTGAAGCCTATGTGCCACCGGCTAGTCTCGCGGCTTTGCTTAGCGGCGAGACGGTTCTTGCTGATCAACTCAACGATCAAGTTGTGGCAGCATTGGTTTCAAGGCAGCCAGAGGAGCTCTTGCCATATCGCTATATGGAACCAGGCTTGGCAGAGCGTCTGATTAACACAGCGCGTGAAGTGGCAAGTTCCGGAAGGTCGGAAGATTTCTGGGTGGATGCTTCGACACGCTATTACCCGCAAACCAGACTTCGTCGTGCTGTGCTCTCCTGGTTTCTCGGAATTACATCTGAGGATTGGCTCGCCATGCAAGCGGAAGGGCCGCAATTCATACGCGTTTGCGGAATGGATAAACATGGGCGCTACCTTGTAAGACTCATGCGGAAAACCGCGAAACTTCCCCGGATTGATAAGAATTCGGAGTTATTGGAGGCTTTGGCCGAAACAAAAACGCAACAAAACCTCGCACTCCGAGGCGAAGCACTCTACCGCCTGCGGGCGGGAACAACGATGACTATTTTTGACACTTATACAGAGATTTTATAGAATTAATTGATTTAATTGATTTATGCGAAGTGATTTTCTAGGAGGAAAATATGGCGACAGATAACACTCGGGAGAACGTCATCGATACCTTGATGGCCAGAGGGTACATTGCTCAAAGTACGGACATCGGAGCCGTCCGCGAGATGCTAGAGGAACCCGGTGTGCGTTTTTATATTGGCTTTGACCCCACAGCTGACAGCTTGCATGTAGGCCACTTCATCCAAATGATGATTCTGGCACATATGCAGCGCGCGGGCCACGTTCCGATCGCGCTCATGGGCGGCGGCACGGGAATGATCGGCGATCCGTCAGGCCGCTCGGATCTGCGCAAAGTAATGACTCGTGAAACCGTGGCGCACAACGTGGAATGCTTCAAGAAGCAGATGAGTAATATCGTTGACTTCAGTGATGGTAAGGGCATTATTGTCGACAATGCGGATTGGTTGCTCGATCTCAACTATGTTGAATTTCTACGTGAAGTAGGCGTACATTTCTCCGTCAACCGTATGCTCCAGGCGGAAGCTTACAAAACGCGTATGGAACAGGGCTTAACCTTCCTCGAATTTAATTATATGGTCATGCAAGCCTATGACTTCTACAGACTCTACATGGACTACGACTGCAAACTGCAGTTGGGCGGTAATGACCAATGGTCCAACATCATTGCCGGTGTTGAGTTAATTCGCAAGAAGACCGGTAAGAATGATGCCCAAGGCTTAACCACGAACCTCTTGCTCAATAGTGAAGGTCAGAAAATGGGCAAAACCGGCCGTGGCGCGGTGTGGCTTGATGAAAACAAGTTCCCAGTCTACGATTTCTACCAATACTGGCGCAATATTGCCGACGCAGACGTCATCAATTGCCTCAAGTTACTCACGTTCGTGTCACTGGAAGAAATCGCCGAGTACGCGAAGCTCGAGGGTGAGGCTTTGAACGAAGCCAAGAAGCGCCTAGCACTCGAGGTCACAGCGATCGTTCATGGCGAAGCGAAGGCCAAAGCCGCCGCCCAACAAGCAATCGACATTTTCGAACAAGGCGGTCGTTCAGACGAAATGCCCACCACTGAGATTTCTGCAGACGATTTGACAGCCGGCATCGGCCTTCTGGACGCACTGCTCACCGCGGGCCTCGTCCCCTCAAAAAGCGAAGCCCGTCGCAACGTGCAACAAGGCGGCGTCACGGTCAATGACGAACAGGTCACCGACCCCTACTACGTTCTGGGCGAAAAAGACCTCCACAACAACGAAATCATCCTGCGCAAAGGCAAGAAAAAATACCATCGCTTGCAGGTGAAGTAGTTTGCGAGCGAATTCGGTTTTCAAGTGAAATAGTTTGCGAGTGAAGTAGTTAAGTTTCTGTAGCTGCACCTAGACGTTGCCTAGGTGCAGCTTTGTCTTCTCAATTGACTACATAAGTTTAAAATTAAACTTATGTAGTCAATTTCTGATTGCGGAGCGGTTTTGGCAACGTATTCTTTCTAGTTATGTTCCTCGTATTTTAGGAAATTTATTACATTATTTCAAAGTTGGTCCAGATCGTGAAACTTGCGACAATGGATTGACTTACACTCGGTTACGAAGCGTCTTTTTTGGCTGGTCTTCTTCATTTACGCAACATTACTCAGTGAATGTCAGTATTCATTCAGCAATTTCCACCCCCAGGTCAGTAATCATTCAGTCTATAACTTAAGGGGTGGTAAGGTTCCCTCTAAAACTTTTTGATGTCGCAAGATTCCGGATCCTGACCAGTTTGGAATATTTTTTCTTGCTTGGTGAAAGAATTGAGGGGCTTTGGCTTGGTGTCTAGTCATAATTTACTCGTTTCAACAGTTTGTTGAAATTTTTCTGTAGCATAGAAAATTGGATGAATCCATTCTGGCACAGATTGAAAGTAATGTGATAGAACGGGATGAATTAACTTATTGCATACTTTTCAAGCTGAATAATTTTTCTTTAAAGGAGACTATCTCATCCAAACGAGCTGAGCGAGCTGAAATTTCTGCAATTCATTTAATCTCACTTAATCTCACTCGCTTCAATAATTAACTTAAACAATAGCGAACCTGCACGAGGAACAATACGTCGCAAAAAGCGCACCAATGAAAAAACACCCCTCTTGCGAGAAGTGTTCCTAGAATTTTTCATTTACCGGCTTACTCAGTCACCATAGCTCACTCAGCTTACTCGGCTTGGGCAGCTTGGTTCAGAGCGCGAGCCAGTTGGGACTTGTGGCGCGAGGCCTTTTGCTTGGAAATATGGCCTTTCGAAGCAGCCTTGTCCATGCGGCTCGAAACGGATTTCACGATTTCGGCTGCGTTCTCGTCCTGTTCGGCAACGGCAATACGGGCTTGCTTCAAAGACGTTTTCAGTCTGCTCTTCTGTGCCTTGTTTGCCTCGGCCTTCTTCGCCTGGACGGCAACACGCTTGATCGATGATTTAATATTCGGCATTGATTTCACCTCCTGTCGTTGTCGCTATTAAAACGCTTTGGAAGTTTACCACAGAAGGTTTGACAATTCAAGCAATTTTCAGGGGGTGTGAAAAAATAAATTTCTAGCGGATGGTTGGATGGGGGCGGCTTTGGCCAAAGTCGCACACAGCAAATTCACCAATAATTCCGATGAAAGTTCGTGCAATTTGTAGAGTAAAGAGATATCTGAATTTGGCACTGCGAAAGTTCTTTTAAAGGTATAAAATACCTGTAGTTTATCTTCGAATATTGAATCAGGGCATTCCGGCGGCCCCGCGATTCACACCCGAACGGAAATGGGAGTACTCAGCAGACTGTGACAGAAGTACTGTAATTTTTTGTGTTGTCTTCCCTTGTAATGAATTAGAGAACTTGTAATGAGTTAAAGAAAGAGAATTTATGTCTGATATTGAACAAAAAAATAGTAATGAAAACGCTGAAAACAAGAAAAAACCCGCTCCGCGAAGCCACAGTGGCCGCAAGAGCAAACCGCAAACGAATCAAGATCAGTTTGTCCCGCGCTTGATTCAGGATACGAATGAAACGGCCGGTTTGAAGACGCAGAGCCTGAAGAACCGCAGTAAACAATCGCAACAAAAGCACGTAGCTCAGCCTAGAGCGGCTGCGAAATCCGAAACCACGGGCACCTCAGGTGCACAGGGTGCTGCCGGCGCGTCGGGAACGCGAGGGACGCGAGGCACTACGGGAACGTCGGGAGCGCAAGGGACGCGCGGAACAACTGGAACGTCGGGAGCGCGTGGAACAACTGGAACAACTGGAACGTCGGGAACTTCCGGAACACCGCATCGACAAGGCGGCCAGAGACCTCGCACGGGTCAATCAGGCGCACAAGGTGGCCGGCGTCAAGGCCAGCAGGGCACCTACCAGAAGAAGAACCAGTCTCAGACACCGACTTGGGCTCGTGACACAGAGTTGCGGGGGCATACACCGCCTGAAGCAAAGATCAGTGCGAATGCGCCGGTCCTCTCCCCTCAATATTCGCTGATCAAGTCGCGCGGAGGGAGCCACCGCGGAACGAACATTCGCGATAATACGCAACAGATGGTAGAAAATACCAGTCGTTTGGCCAAAGACACGTTGAAAGTGATTCCTTTGGGTGGGCTTTGTGAGATTGGTAAGAACATGACGGTTTACCAATACGGAGACGACATGATTATTGTCGATGTCGGTGTCCTCTTCCCTGAGGAAAATCAACCTGGTATCGACGCAGTCATCCCGGATTACAGTTATGTCTTGGAACATTTGGAAAATCTGCGGGCCATTTTTATTACACACGGTCATGAGGACCACATCGGTTCTCTGCCCTATTTGATGAAGAGCATTCGGAAAAATGTCCCAATTTATGCGGGAAAATTAGCTGCTGAACTGATCAAAGCGAAGTTCGAAGATCGCGGCATGAAACAATTCAGCCAGCAGGTCTACTCAGTTTTACCTGGCCAAACCCGCAGCGCCGGTGTGTTCGAAGTTGAATTCATCAATGTGAACCACAGTATCGCCGATGCCTTTATGTTGGCGATTCACACTCCTGTGGGTGTTGCTGTACATTCCGGTGACTTCAAAGTCGACTATACACCGGTCAATGGCAAGCCGATTGACTTGCTGAGGCTTGCTGAACTGGGACGCGAAGGTGTGCTTCTCTATCTGGGTGAAAGCACAAATGTCGAGCGACCGGGTTTCACAATGTCGGAAAGAACGGTTGGCGAAACATTTTCACAAGAGTTTAAGAAAGCCAAGGGTCGCCTGTTTGTAGCGACGTTCTCGTCCAATACGAGCCGTGTTCAGCAGATTATTACAGCTGCGGAAGAAAACAATCGTAAGGTGGCTTTGGTTGGTCGAAGCATGCTGAATGTTTTCAATGCTGCAAGTAAGCTTGGCTATATGCGTATCAAAGAAGGCACCTTGGTTGAGCTGAATGAAATCAGTCGACTGAAGCCTGAAGAAGTCTGCATCATTTCGACCGGTTCTCAAGGTGAGCCGATGTCCGCGCTCACCCGTATGGCCTATGCAGAACATCATTCGATCGAGATCCATGATGGTGATACGGTGATCATTTCCGCCACACCGATTCCCGGTAATGAAAAACCGATTTTCCGCGTTATTGACGAACTCTATAAACGCGGCGCCAAAGTGGTTTACTCCTCCATTGCCGCAATCCATGTATCCGGCCACGCAAACAGAGAAGAACACAAAATCGTCCATGAATTGCTGCAACCGAAGTACTTTATCCCGATCCACGGCGAATACCGCATGCTTTACAATCATGGGGAGCTTGCCCATGATCTCGGCACCCCTTGGGAAAATATCTTCATTTTAAATAATGGTGACATCTTCGAAGTGAACCGTCAGACAGCCCGCATCGGTGGATACACCACTGCCGAAGCCATCCTCATCGACGGCGAATCGGCTACGTTGCAAGACAGCATTGTTCTGCAGCAGCGCAAAGACCTCGCCAATGATGGTGTGATTTCTGTTGCCATCAGGCTTGATTCTAAATACCGTCTTGAAGGGAAACCGGCGATTTTGTCCTACGGTGCTTTGCTTGACAGTGATGAGTCGCAAGCGAATAGCGAGATTGCACGCTTCGTTTCGGAATATATCCGGAATAATGCTTCAGAAGGATCCAAACTTCCGACCATCCTTCGCTCGCGTCAGTTCCGCAATCAACTGCAGAACTTCTTCTTCAATAAAACCGGTCGCAAACCGATCACCTTGGTCTCTGTGCTGGAGAGCTAAAGCGGATTGACCCCCTCACTAGCAAGTTGAGGCGGGTGGATCAGACTACATATGTTTAAAAATAAACTTATGTAGTCAGATCCACCCGCCTTTTCCATTTGCGGAACGAGATTCATCTATTTTCAACCATTTAAACTTTTTCAACCTTTCAATTTTTCAACTTTTCCAACTTTTGGGGAAAGTAACTAAATCTATGATGCGTTTTCTGTGCTATATTCCGATTTTGGGAAAAAGCGGCGATTTTCGGTGAAACGTTTCCAATTTCACCCCTTTTGATGCAACACATTGCAAAACGCCTGCGTTATAATCTACAAAAGAAGCAGGTATGAGGAAACGACCTGCCGACAAAATACCTATTTTCTGACTGAAACAGGATGGAGACCTCCTGCCGAACCGTCGGAAAAGATGCACTTTCACGGAGAAAACTCCGGGGGAGCCACATCGCGGAATGCTTTACACATTTATGTAAATGGAGGAGAAACAATGAATTTCAAGAAATTGACTGCTGTTGCTTTGTCAGGTGCAATGATTTTTGCTGCCGCTGCTTGCAACAACACCACAACCACAACAACAACTGCCGCTCCGGGCACGGACGGTACGACCGTTGCCGAAACTACACCGCAAGCAACAGATGGAACAACCGCTGCTCCTGCGGAAGCAACCAAGATTACCTTGACCTTGTGGTCACCTTCTGATGACCAAGCAGAGTCGCAAGGCGCTTGGCTGGTTACAGAAGCTAATGCTTTTGCTGAAGCCAATAAGGACAAATGGGATATCACTTTTGAATACGGCGAGGCCGGTGAAGGTGAAGCTCGTGACAAGGTCCTGAAGGATGTCAGCGCAGCAGGCAACATCTACATGTATGCGAATGACCAGGTTAATGACCTGATTGGCGGTAATGCCCTTGCTCGTCTGGGTGGTGACGCTGAGAAGTATGTCCTTGAGACGAATGCTGAATCCGTATCTAAGTCAGTCACAGTTGACGGCGCTGTCTATGGCCTGCCTTTCACAACCAACACCTGGTTTATGTACTACAACACAGACATCTTCACAGCTGATGATGTGAAGAGTTTGGATGCCATGCTGGCCAAGGGTAAAGTTGCTTTCCCGCTGACCAACAGCTGGTACATCGCTTCCTTCTATCTGGCAAACGGCGGAACCATGTTTGGTCCTGACGGTACCGATAACGAAGCCGGTATTAACTTCGGCGGCGCAAACGGCGTGGCTGTGACCAATTACTTGGTTGACCTCGTTGCTAATCCGAATTTCGTCAATGACGCTGACGGTGTCGGCAAGACCGGTCTTAACGATGGTTCCATCGGCGCGATCTTCTCCGGCAGCTGGGACTACAACGATATCCACACCGCACTTGGCGACAAGATGGGTGCCGCACAACTTCCGACCATCACGATTGATGGTGCCGAGAAACAACTCCTGTCCTTCGGTGGTACCAAGGCAATTGGCGTAAACCCGAGCACACCGGCAGAGGCTATGCCTGCTGCAGTCGCCCTGGCTCAATGGCTCGTAAGACCTGAAGCACAACAATCTCACTATGAGCTCCGCAACATCGTTCCGACGAACCTTACTCTCCTGGAAGATCCTGAAATGGCGAAGAATCCGATGGTGATCGCACAGAATGACACAATGGCGAACACCTCTTTCCTCCAACCATTTGTTACGAACATGAGTAACTGGTGGACACCAGCCGAGAACTTCGGTAAGGCTCTCAATAATGGCGAAGTCACGAAGGACAACGCTGAAGCGAAGACTGAGGAATTCAACACAGCCGTAAATACTGCGCCTGTCAGCTGATCTCCCGTTGTAGCGAATCTAAGTGGTCTCCAAGGGGTATCTGCCAGGCGGCAGATATCCCTTTTTGTCAGGAAGAGTTCAGACAAAGTTCAGAAAGAATAAAGTAGCCCAATGAACAGACTGGGATTACGGAGGTAAGAATGGAATCAAGTGCCAAGACGGCGGCTTTGGCCAAGAAAAAAAGCCCCTTTGCGGAACCTTGGACCGTGACAGGAGCGATTCTCCACGGCGACTGGGCGACGAAACTGTCCATACTGATCATGGGTTTCGGGAACATCGTGCGCGGACAGGTGGTTAAGGGACTCATTTTCCTGGGTATTCAAGCTGCGTATATATACTATATGGTGACGAAGGGCCTGCAAGATCTCGCCATGTTCCCATCCTTAGGTTGGCTGGAACAGGTAGAAGTTTGGAATGAAGCGAAGGGTATTTACGAATACACAGCCGGTCACCGTTCGGTTCAGCTCTTGCTCTGGGGTGTCGTGACAATTTCCATCACAATTGCGATGTTCTTCGTTTGGCGAGCGACCTTGAAAAGTGCCTATAAGGCCGAAATCCTGAGCAAATCCGGTGAGAAAGTCAATACTTTCCGTGATGACGTTCACGACCTTTTCGATGATAAGATTCACAACTTATTGCTGTCTCTGCCAATCGCCGGCATCTTAATTTTCACGATTATGCCGCTCATCTTTATGATCTGTATGGCTTTTACCAACTACAGCAAAGTGGGCGACCATCTGGTGCTATTCGATTGGGTCGGTCTCGAAAACTTCGCGACAGTACTGGACTCCGGCAGCTTCGTGGGTCAATCCTTCTGGCCGATTCTCGGTTGGACGTTGATCTGGGCCATCCTGGCAACCTTCCTGAATTTCTTCTTAGGACTTGGCCTGGCCATGCTCATCGGTCGCAAACGCACGAAATTGAAATCCATGTGGCGCGTCCTCTTCTCCCTGACGATTGCCGTTCCGCAATTCGTTTCCCTCCTGACTATCCGCACCATGCTGAATGAGCAAGGTGCCGTAAATAGCCTCCTCTTAGAACTGGGCTGGATCACGAAGGCTCTCCCCTTCTGGCAAGATGCCACGTGGGCCAGAGTCACGGTCATTATTGTCAACTTGTGGGTAGGTATCCCCTACACCCTCTTGCAGGTGACCGGTATCCTCCAGAACTTCCCGGAAGAGTACAATGAGGCCGCCCGCATTGACGGCGCCAGACCCTTCACGATTTTCCGCAAAATTACCTTACCGTACATCATGTTTATCATGTCCCCTTATATGATCACGCAGTTTACCGGGAATGTGAATAACTTCAATGTCATCTACCTGCTGTCCGGCGGTGGACCTGCCCGAGGCCTCAGTGCCCAATCCGGCGGCTACACCGACTTGCTGGTAACCTGGCTCTACAAGTTGACGATTGATAACGAGCTATACAACATTGGCGCAGTCATCGGCATCTTCACCTTCCTGGTTTTGTCTGTCGTCGCGCTGGTCACCTATCGCTCAACCGGTTCTTACAAAGATGAGGAGGGTTTCCAATGAGTACAAGAAGAAGAACCATGGGCGGAAGACCCTCCGCCATTATCGGAAATACTTTCGTCCATATTTTCCTGGCCATCCTGGTCATCATTTGGCTTCTGCCATTAGGCTGGCTTGTCATGACCTCGTTCCGTTACGAACCGCCGGGACTCGGCGCGTACAGCAGCTCCTTTTGGCCGCAAAATGGCTGGACCTTAAACAACTACAAAGAGCTTTTCACCCCAGAGAAACGCCAGATCATGGACTTCCCCAGGATGTTCCTGAACACGCTGTTTATCTCGATCTTCTCAACAGCGATCAGTACAACTTTTGTCCTGTCCGTCTCCTACGCCATGAGCCGCAGACGCTTCAAAATGCGCCAGCCCTTGATGAACATCAATATGGTCCTGGGCTTGTTCCCGGGTTTCATGTCCATGATTGCCGTCTACTTCATCCTAAAAGAGATTGGCCTCCTGCAAGGCGATTGGACGTACTTAGCGCTCATTCTGGTCTTCTCCGCGGGTTCCGGCTCCGGTTTTCTGCTTCTGAAAGGGTACATGGACACGATTCCCCGCTCCCTGGACGAATCCGCCCGCATCGACGGTGCGACGCAGTGGCAAGTCTTCACCAAAATCATTATCCCAATCTCCAGACCCATGATCGTCTATCAGGTGCTGACTTCCTTCTTGGGTCCTTGGGTTGACTTCATCTTCGCGAAGGTCATCGCCGGCGCCAACAGCAAGTATTACACCGTCTCTGTCGGGCTCTTCAACATGTTGGACAAGGAGCGCACCGCCAAGTGGTACCTCAACTACTTCGCCGGCGCCGTGATGGTCTCCATCCCTATCGCTATCCTGACCATCATCATGCAGAAATTCTACAACCAGAGTATGAGTGGTGCCGTGAAGGGCTAGGGGATTTTCGCTTTGTTCGCTTTGTCAGTTTAGGCCAAAGCCGCCCCCAACCCCCTTATCCACACGAGAACAACTTTACTCGAGCGAGGGAATGAAACTTCCGGGTTTCCTTCCCTCCTCTTCTGTAAAGGATCATCAGTCTGTAAAGGATCATCACCATGAAGAAATCACATCTTACCAAGCCGCTCAGTGTCCTATTGGCCGCAGTCTCCGTTTTGCTTACCCTATCCGCCTGCGGCACGCAGGGAACGGCCGGCGTCTCAAGCCTCCCGGCAAGTGAAACAAGCTTACCCGCAGCAACAGAATCTTCCTCAGGATCTGCGGAAACCACTGCAGAAACCACTGCGGAAACCATGGTCACCCCCACACCAATCCCTGTGCCAGAAGTCTCTTATCCGCCGGTCACACCTCTGGATGACAAATACAGGACTTACTATGAGGTTTTCGTTTATTCTTATGCGGACAGCAATGGCGATGGCATCGGCGATTTCAAGGGACTAACCCAAAAACTCGATTACATCAACGACGGTAAACCCGAAACCATGACAGACCTGGGGGCAAACGGCATTTGGCTTATGCCCATTATGCCCTCCCCCACCTACCATAAATATGATGTTCTAGATTATGAAGCGATCGATCCGCAATACGGCAACCTGGAAGACTTCGATCAATTCATCCAAGCGGCTCATAAAAGGGGCATTGATGTAATCATCGATCTCGTGATGAACCACACGGCAGTAGACCACCCTTGGTTCAAACAGGCCGTGGAAGCCTTGAAGACCGGTGACTTGGAAAATCCCTATGTTTCCTACTACAACTTCAGTAACGAAAAGAAAGATGATACCTGGTATGCCACAGGAGCCACAGGCTGGTATTACGAAGGGAAATTCTGGTCCGGTATGCCGGATCTGAATCTCGCAAGTGAAGCCGTGCGTCAGGAATTCACTGACATCATGCAATTCTGGCTGATTGATCACGATGTCGACGGCTTCCGTTTGGATGCGGTAAAAGAATTCTATTCCGGCAATACCCCCGCCAATATTGAGGTCCTGACCTGGATTAATCAAACCGCGAAGAGCATCCGCCCCGACGCTTATCTGGTTGGCGAAGCCTGGACCACCTTCCAAGAATACAAACGTTACTATGAGAGTGGTGTGGATTCTTTCATGGATTTTTCCTTCGCAGACTATTCCGGAATCGCGGTGAAAGATATCAACACAGGTAACGGCCAAGATTACGCCACCCAACTCGCCAACGCGCAGTCCCTGCTCTTGGAGATTAACCCTCAGGCAATCAACGCACCCTTTCTCAGCAATCACGATACCGGGCGCCTGGCAGGTTTCCTAGGGAGTGACCCGGGGAAACTTCGGGCGGCGGCTCTGGCGAATCTTTTCACTTCGGGAAATTCCTTTATCTATTACGGCGAGGAACTCGGTATGAAAGGATCCGGCCGCGACGAGAATAAACGCACAGCCCTCCCCTGGGGGCCACCCGGAACGGATTATTTGACCACAGGACCAGCGGATAAAGAAGAAGGAAAATACGGCAGCCCTTTCGGGACAGTCGCCGAACAAACGCAAGATCCCGCATCGCTGCTAAGTTTCTACCGCGAGGCAATCCGCGTCCGGCAGCTCTACCCGGAAATCGCTCGTGGCCTGACTACTGTTGCAGAGGGCTTCGCGGAGAAAGCTTTTGTTCCAATTGAAAAAAACTGGACCGATAGCAGCGGCACCACACATCAGGCTCTGGTCATCATGAACTTCTCCTGGGAGAACCGCAGTGATGCTCTTCCGGAAGCCTACCAAGCGTGGGAACTGGTCGCAGCCCTCCCCTCCGTAGACATGGAACGGGGGGCGCTCACTGGCCAGTCAATCGAAATCCCCGCGTACAGTGCAGTCATTCTGAAACCCGCGCCTTAATTGGCGGAGCAGGCTGAACAAGCGAGGCAAGTGGAGCAGACGGAGCCGTTGGAGCAGGCGGCTTTGGCCAAAGTCGCCTCATTCGAACAAGCGGTCGGGATCGTAATTCACCTCGATCGTGGAACAAGTAACGTGGTACGGAACCAGTATTTGACGGACAGCGGTCTTGATCCGATCCTGCTCTTGAACGGACGGATCAGCCGTAAAGAGCGTCACCGCGAAATTATTGTCCTGGCCATCCATGGACCAGAGATGCAGGTGAGTCAAACCGTGGACACCTTGGATCTGCAGCAGTTTATCTGAGATTTCATTGACATCCACATCCTCGGGCACCGACTCCATCAAGATCCTAATCGTGCCGATTGTTTGGGGGATCGCCTCATGAAGGATGTAAAGAGAAATCCCTACGGAAACCAGCGGATCCAGGAAGTACCAAGGTTTAAACTGCAAAATCACAGAAATAATCAGAATGGCCACCCAGCCCAAGACATCTTCCAACATGTGTAACTGCAGCATCCGCTCACTGCGGGACTTCCTCCCCAGGAGTGCCACAGCGGAAACAAGGTTCAGCCCGATGGCCACAACAGCCAGCCAAAGCATCCCCGTAGCCTCAACAGGTTCCGGTGCGAAGAATCGAGGTATAGCCCGGAATAGAGCGATACCGGAACCAATAATCAAGATCAGACCGGTAATGAGGGCACCTAGTAGGGAGAAGCGTCTTTGGCCAAAGGTATACGTACCATCCGCGTGTTTCATGGACTTCTTCTCCAAGACCAAGGCCGTTCCCGTAGAGACCGCGTCACCCAAGTCATGGACGGCATCTGAGAAAATGGCGGTGGAGTTAAACAGAATTCCGGCAACAAATTCGATGATGGAGAAGAGGAGATTCGTTCCGAAGACCACCATGAGGCTCTTCACCGAAGCATCTCGCGACGCATGCGAATGACTATGACCCTGGCTATGAGAGTGCCCAGTATCAGCCTCACCAAGCGCATGAAGTTCCGAGCTTGCTTCCTCGGGCGCCTTCAGCTCAGCAATTTTGTTCGCCCCAAGGACTTGATGGACCAAGCGGAGATTCGCCTCATCGGGAACCATCAACACTTCTTCAGCGGGGTCATACTGAAACCCCGCCACCCCGGTAATCTCTTCCAGTTTCTTCAGCAAGTCCGCCGAACAACTCTCGCAATGTAATTGACTCACATATACGCTCGTCATATAAGCTCCTCCGAATCCTCTTCTTGTACGTGTTCCATAACTTGGTTGATAATCGAGTAGACATGAAGGTCATTAGGTTCGTAGCGCACTGCCTTGCCTTCCCTCGTTCCTCTCACCAAGTGATGTGCCCTCAGCACCTGCATATGATGCGATAGTGAGGATTGTTCGATGGCCAAAGCCGCCGCCAACTCATTCACCAACCAACTCCGCTCCTCAAGTAATAACATGATTCGGAAGCGAATCGGTTCTCCCAAGACTCTCAGCATAGCCGCTGCGCTGTCAATATCAGTTTCACTGTATTTCTCCATGATGGTTCTCCGGCCTCCTTCAATCATGATACGTTGTGTTCAATTAGGTCAACTTGCATTTCGTTATGTTATGAATACATTTTCATATGAACGTAAATTCATTATACGCTTCTCCAAGTCTCTGTCAAGCTCAGAATCGTTTATTTTCGACAACAGAATGTACGAAAAATCCCACAAAGAAAATTCAAAAAAAAGCGGACAACCCTTGCGAGGTCATCCGCATTCTTCAATGATTCACTTGTGCTGAGTCTTCCTCTGCACGAAACCTCAGCCAATCAGCTGCAGCCGGTGGTTGTGCCGCAATCGAGGCAGACCTTGCAGACACCATTCTGTACCATGCGCGTGGAAGAACAGGTGGGGCAGGTAGAACCATAGAGGCGCTCGCCGTGGGTGGCGGCTTCTTTGGCCGATTCATGAATGAAACTCTGAGTGAAAGGGTCGCTGGAGTCGAAGGTGTCGCCTTCATCATCCTTGACCTTCTGCTCTTTCTCGGCTATGAGCTTCGTCAGATCGGGGCCTTGATCCGCTTCCACTTCCTCTTCATCCTCAACGAGCGGCTGATAAACCGGAGCCGGCTTCACTTGCACGCGGCTGTAATCGCCCAATTCAATGTCAATGATTTTGGAGATCAGGTCGGAGATGGAGCTCACGTACTTAATGTTGGGGTGACGCTGGACGAAGCCGTAGGGTTCATACTTCTGCCCGCGGAGCATCTTCGAAATCTGCGCCGGTGCGATCTTGTACTGGAGCATGACGGAGATGGTCTTGGACAGTGAGTTCAGAAGACCCATGATGGTGGTGCCTTCGCGGTCGGTTGTGATGTAAATCTCGGAGATGTTCCCTTCATCATCGCGGTTGACCGTTGTGTAGAACTTGACATCGTCAATTTGTGCTGGATGAGTTCTGCCGGAGCGAATACCCACCAATTTCTCGCGCTTGGAAACTTGGCTGTGTGAACTAAGCTCCGTGCGAGCTTCCTTGGCATAACTCAGAAGAGCCTGGTAGCTCAGGTCTTCCAGCTTCTCTTCCTTATTGCTGCGATCGTAGGTGTTGTTCAAGGGCTGCGCGGCCTTCGAACCATCACGGTAAAGGGTAATGCCCTTCACACCGGTCTTCCAGGCTAAGAGATGAACTTCTTCGAAATCTTCAACCGTTGCTTCGTTCGGAAGATTGACGGTCTTGGAAATGGCTCCCGTGACAAGCGGTGACAGAGCAGCCACCATTAGTACGTGGCCCTTGGGGGCAATGTAGCGGGAGCCGGAACCGGCGACATTGGCCGTATCAAAGATCGCGAGATGCTCGTCCTTAAGGTGAGGAGCGCCCTCGATCTTGCCATCCAGGATCATCCCGTTCTCATCTTTGCGCTCGACATACGCGGTAATTTCCTTCACTTGCTCCTCGGTATAGCCCAGGTTGCGAAGCGCCGGAGCGATAACCGGATTGGTGATGGTCATGGAGCCGCCACCGACCAGCTTCTTGTAGCTCACATGGGAGAAGAAAGGCTCAATACTGGTGGAGCCGCAGTCCATGGCGAAGGAGATTGTTCCGGTCGGCGCCATGACGGAAACTTGGGCGTTTCTGTAGCCGTACGCTTCACCGTCGGAAACAGCGTTCTTCCACACGGTTTTCAGAGTCTCGGAGAGTTCCTTCTGGCCCAAGTTCTCCAACATCTGATGATTGACCATGAAGGGTTCATAATTCAGATCTTCGAGTTTGTCCGTGCGGGCACCAGCTGCTCTGGCATGGTTACGAATCACCCGTTGCATATAGGGCTTATTCAATTCATACTTTGCGAAAGGTCCTGTCTGCTTCGCCATCAGCGCCGAAACTTCGTAGCTCTGGCCGGTCAAAATACCGATGAGCGCGGCTGCATAGACACGAGCTTCGTTCGAGTCATAAGGCAGGCCCATCACCATCAAGAGAGAGGCGAGATTGGCCACACCTAAACCGGTTGTACGGAAAAGGTATGTTCTTCTGGCAATGTCCTCAGTCGGGAACTGGCCCCAATGAATGGAGGATTCCAGCACCAGTTGAACCATGCCAATGGTGTGGACGTAACCTGCCAAGTCGAAGGTTTGGCTTGCCTCGTCGTAGAAAGCATAGAGATTGATCGAGGCCAAGTTACAGGAAGTATCGTCCAAGAACGCATACTCACCGCAAGGATTCGTGGAGTTGAGACGGTTGTGGCGGGCACCGACATCGCCATCTTCACCGGCCGGGCTGGTGTGCCAAGCGTTGAACGTATCCGTGAACTGCGGTGCCGGGTCGGCGCAGCGCCAAGCGGCCTGATTAAATTCACGCCACAGCTTACCTACAGAAATTTCACGGTTGACAGAATCATCGACGCGTCCCTTCAGTTCAATTGTGGCGTCGGGATTCTGATCGAGATCCACGACCTTCTGCATGAAGTCATCGCCGATACGAAGGGAATTGTTCGAATTCTGGCCGGAGACCGTGCTGTAGGCTTCCCCATCAATATCGCCGTCGTAGCCCATCTTCATCAGGGCCAAGGCCTTATCCTCTTCCCTGGACTTCCAGAGTATGAAATCTTCAATATCCGGATGGTCAATATCGAGGCAGACCATCTTCGCAGCGCGGCGCGTGGTGCCACCGGACTTAATCGCTCCGGCGTTTCTGTCTAAACCTCTGAGGAAACTCATCAGGCCGGAAGAAACGCCGCCACCGGACAGCTTCTCCCCCAGGCCTCGGATTGCCGAGAAATTGCTCCCGGTGCCGGAACCGCCCTTGAACAGTTTCGTCTCGGTTACATACGATTCGGAAATGGAATGGGGGCCTAGCAGTTTATCTTCAATTGAGAGAATGAAGCAGGCTGAGGCTTGCGTTCTGGTGTAATCATCATCGGAGAGAACGACTTCGCCTTTCGCCTCATCATAGTAAAAGAGATTGCTCTTGCCTCCGGAAATTCCGTAGGCGCGTTTCAGCCCCGTGTTGAACCACTGCGGCGAATTGGGCGCGAAGCGCTGGCTGAGCATCAAGTAAGCCAGTTCGTCGTAGAGGATCTTCCCCTCTTCTTCTGTAATCATCTTCTCATCAACCAGAGACGCGACCCAGAAGTCCACCATGCGGTGAACCACTTGGCGAAGTGACGTTTCGTGGCCTGTACCCGGTACACCGGCCTTGCGGAAATACTTCGAGACAATGATATCCACAGCATTCTGTGAATAGTCCTCCGGAAACTCCACATCATGCATTTCCGTGAGTATTTTCCCCTTCTTCCAGTCCTTCAGGACTACGTCGCGTTTCGCCCACGTGAAAAGGTCATACACGGTTTTCTTCTTCTGTTTCTCAAGATCCTTTGTATAGTAGCGCTGGATTAAATCGCTGACCGATGTGCTCATGGTATTCTCCTATCTATAATCACTGTGCCTGCCTGTCTTGAGAGAATGGAAAGCCCTCAAAAAGGCAAAAGCACAAGTAAGCGGTATGAATGATCATACACCACATCTTGTGCCTTTTCCAGACGTATGGTACTAATTATTGTGGTTTTTATATTTCAGTTTGATAACAAACCGAAACGGTAATGAAATATTACACGCCGCCTCTTCTGACATCAATCACGTCACGGACGGCCTTGATCCGCCCCATCACGCGATCGAACTGCGATTGGGAGTGAACTTCCAAAGTCATATGTAATGTAGCTGTAACATCCTTGACCGCATTCATCTGGCCGGAGATAATCGACACCCTTTCTTCGGAAATGGCGTTTGATATGTCACCCAGCAAATGGGTTCTGTCACGTGCTGTAATAATGATCGGCACATGGAACATACCTTGGCTGTCTTCCGAATCCCAATGGACGTCGATAAGCCGGGAAGCATTTTCCCGATCCTCCGGTGTCTCCAGCGAGGAGGACAAGATATGGCGGATATTCGGGCAATCGCGCCTGTGCACGGTCACGCCCCTGCCTCTCGTGATGTAGCCGATAATCGGGTCACCGGGGACCGGGTTACAGCAGCGGGCGAGCGACAGCAGCGCGTTATCCAAGCCTTCAATGACAATGCCGTATTCATTATCGGAACTTCTGGGAGCGGTGGTCACCGGCTGATCAATGCCACGTTCGGCATTCTCCTTGGCGGTCTGCAGGATCGGGTTGACGGGATTATATAAGACCTGCCCGTTCTCGCCGATACGGTAGCCCAATTTCGTCCGCTCTGCTTCCGGCAAAGTCTTCAGGTATTCATCGCGAAGTTTCGGCACAACCTTAGAAGCGGTCAAACCGGAGGCATTATGGCCAATCGCTGCGAAAAGATCATCGGCCGTCTTGAACGAATAGCGTTTCAGAATCGGCTGAAGGAACTCCGGACGCAGGAGCTGCAGGGAGACGAAACCGTCTTTGCGAATTTCCTTGTCGACCGCTTCACGGCCACGGGTAATGGCCTCTTCCTTCATTTCTTGCTTGAACCAGTGGTTAATCTTATTCTTCGCCGAAGACGATTTCACCAGGTTCAGCCAATCACGGCTGGGGCCGTGGACCTTCTCCGACGTTAAAATTTCGACAATGTCGCCATTTTGGAGCTCATAGGACATCGGCACAATTCGGCCATTGACCTTTGCGCCAAACATATGATTGCCGACCCCGGAGTGAATGGCGTAAGCTAAGTCGATAGGCACCGAACCATTCGGCAGAGCAATGACATCGCCTTTGGGCGTGAAAACGAACACCTCATCATCCACGAGGCCGTTGCGCAAGGCATCCATGAACTCATCGGACTTGTGCATGTCCTTTTGCCAATCAAGGAGCTGTCTTAACCAATTGAGGCGGTCTTCATCTTCTTCCGTCTGATGACGGGAGATTTTCTGACCGGTCTGTTCTGCCTTATAGCGCCAGTGGGCCGCAACACCGAATTCCGCGGTGCGGTGCATTTCTTTCGTTCGAATTTGCACCTCAAACGGGAAGCCCTTGGGCCCTATGACCGTTGTGTGCAGCGATTGATAGCCATTTGATTTCGGCATGGCAATGTAGTCCTTGAATCGCCCCGGCATCGGCCGGTACATATCATGAACGATTCCCAGAACCGCATAGCAATCCGTCAGTGTGTTGACAATGACCCGACAGGCAAACAAGTCATAGATCTCGTTTAAATGCTTGCCCTTCGTCTTCATTTTGCGGTATATACTGTAAAAATGTTTCGGGCGGCCGGAAATATCCGACTCAATGCCGGCATTCGCGGTTTCTACACGCAGCTTCTCCATCACTTCTTGGAGGTACTGCTCCCGTTCCGAGCGGCGTTGGGAAATCGCCCCAACCAGTTCGTAGTATGCAGAGCTGTCCAGGTAGCGAAGGCACAGATCCTCGAGCTCCCACTTCCAGCGGTAAACGCCCAATCGTCCGGCCAAAGGCGCATAGATGTCCAAGGTCTCGCGGGACACGCGTTCCTGCTTCTCCCGCGGCAGCGTACTCAGGGTACGCATGTTGTGCAGTCGATCCGCAAGCTTAATCAAGACCACACGAATATCCTTCGCCATAGAAAGGAACATCTTGCGGAAATTCTCCGCTTGAAGTTCTTCCTTCGAAGAATAGGTCATCTTCTCCAGCTTGGTCACACCATCAACCAGTTTTGCTATTTCGGGGCCAAAGCGCTCGCCAATCGCCTGAATCGTCACGCCGGTATCTTCTACCGTGTCGTGCAAGATTGCGGCAATTAAGGTGTCTTCGTCGACCTCAAGTTCAGTGAGGGCTTCCGCTACGTAGAGCGGGTGTGTGATGTATGGCTCGCCGGTTGTGCGCCGCTGATTCAAGTGGGCTCGGAAGGCGAACTCCATCGCACTGATCAGCCGGTCAATATCTGCCATCCGCACGTCCGGTGTGTAGGAGGCATAGCTCTGAACCAAATTGCGCATCGACAGCAGGACTTCTGACAAGTCTTCCGGTGAAAAATTTGTGAGTTCTGTCTGCTCGATCGCTTGTTCAACGACAGGGATCGACGGCCAGTCCTCGGGGAAGGGCGCCTTGAGTACCATGTCTTGAACAGACTGCAGCTCGCCTCCGTCCGTCGGTTCCTGCTGATCATCAGCCGAAATCTGCTGATCATCAGCTGCCTCATTCGGCGTTTCGTCCGTCGGTTTCTGCTGATCATCAGCTATCGCTTGCCTATTCACTTCTTCAGCGGCATGCATCAACTCTTCATCCGCAGGATTCTGCGGATTCAAATCATCTCTGGCGTGATCTCCTTGTTTCATATTCTCATCACTCATAGTCTCAGTCCTCCTTCCCTAAGTAATCGAGACGCGGTTGGCGTCTCAGAAAGTTTCGCTCTATTCTCCGGAACTCGTTTCTCCATACAGAGGGTCGATCCGCCGGTAACGGCAGTCACGGCGATTAGGCCGGCTTCCAGAAAAATATTGTGCATAGATTCTACTTGTTTCCGCTGGTATACGCAATTCCCACGGAAGCCCAAGAGCTTCGCGAAACGCTCCGGAGTTACGTAAGCAGGTCCCTCTTGCAGAAGCAAATTGAGGTTCTCCCAGTAACGGTAGAGGTCATCAGCGGATAAGACCTCTACTTTAGGTGCATTTTCTTCCCAAGCCTTCACATGCTCAATCGGTAAACGAAGATCTTGAACCTGAATCTGAACAGACCTCGTGCCCCGCCACTCATTAATTTGCAGGGTCCCCAGAATATCCATATCCAGGCCCGGATGCAGCAGATCAGCCCAAGCCCCCTTGCCGAAGGCAACAGCGGTAATGAGGCCATTCGGGGAGGCAAACTTCAGACGCAGGTGTGTTTTGTCTTTGCCTATGCGCGAAGCCTCAACCACCCGGAGGTTCGGAAAATAACAAACCGGCATTTCATTGCCGTTGCCAAAAGGCTCCACTTGCGCCAGATTCTCAACTTCCGCAAGCGAAAGTGCTTCCGCAGCAACGAGACAATCAAAATATGTGACAGCGGGCGTGTCGTAGTCCGTTTCGGCCGCGGACTTCTCCGCAGACTTCTCACCCGCCTTCTTAAGCGCCTCACAGAAAGAAGGCCAATTCCGATCGGAAACCGAAAGGCCCAACGCCTGTTTGTGGCCGCCATACATGTCCAGGAAATCAGCCGTTTCTGTCACTATGCCGAGGAGATCCATGTCCTTATCCGAGCGACCCGATCCGCGCCACAAGAAACTCCCATCCGCAGCCCGGTCGCCACTTGCCGCAGAGAAAATCAAGCAAGGTTTGCGAAAGCGGTCCTTGACCCGGGAAGCCACGATACCCAAGACGCCGGGGTGCCACGAAGCGCCGCGAAGGACGATGACAGGCGCCGCCAGTATCTCAGGTGAGGAGGCAACTTGCTGCGTAATTTCTTCCAAAACAGCCATTTCCGTGGCTTTGCGCTCCGCATTGATTTCGGTCAGCGAGAGAGCCAGGCGAGCTCCTTGGGCAGGATCCTTCGCCAAGAGCAAGTCGAGCGCGGGCCTTGAGTCACCCATTCGGCCGGCTGCATTGAGTTTCGGGCTCACTTCGAAGGCGAGACGATTCGCCGTGAGCGGAGCCACATTTTCAGCTCGGCTGAGCAGTTGCTGAATGCCGGGGAGGCTTCCGAGGCGTAGTTCACGAATTCCGGTCTTCACCAGCAGGCGGTTCTCGCCTCGCAGGACCATGACATCCGCCACCGTTCCCAGTGTGGCCAAAGCCGCCAGATCCACCATCTGATCCGTTTTCCGCTCCCGGCAAAGTGCCTGCGCTACCTTATACGCAACACCGGCACCGGAGAGATCCGCGTAAGGATAGGTTTCCTCCACTTGATGCGGGTCGATCACGGCGGAGCAACTGGGCAACGAATCACCCGGTTCGTGGTGATCTGTTATTATAACATCAATTCCTTGATCTGTTAAGAGCGAAACTTCAGCTACTGAACGAATTCCGCAATCCACCGTGACAACGAGAGAAGCCTCTGTGCTGAGGATTTCTTGCACACCGCTTAATGACAGTCCATAGCCATCTTCGAGGCGCTTGGGGATGTAGGTCAAAACCTTTGCGCCGAAGCGCTCCAGGAGCGTTTTCATGAGGGCTGTGGCGCTCACACCGTCGACATCATAGTCGCCGTGGATGAGGATCGTTTCCTTGCGATCAAGGGCGGCAGAAAGGCGCGTGACCACTTCTTTCATTCCTTTCATCAAGAAAGGATCATGAAATTCATTGTCTTCAGCAAGTAAGCCTCTCTCTTCCAGAAGAAAAGCCGCAATGCCTGAAGATAAAAGGGTGTTTTCAGCCCTGGGCGTACGCCCAAGCCAAGCAGTCTCCAGCCAGTCCATCGTTACCTAATCATTTCTTCAAATCAAGCCTCTGGAAAACTTGATTTGCTCGGTAAAGCCAATCGGTGTCAAGTCTTGCCAATTCATCCGCTTCGATTCGGAACACCCAGTTATTCGGTGTATTCGTACCGGGAGTATTCATTCGTGTGTTGTTTCCATAGCCCAAGAGGTCTTGGATCGGGGCTACAGCAAGGACACAAGGGCTTGCCCAGGCCGTTTCTATAAAGGCTCTGACCGATGGGCTGTAGGGGCCGCCGATGCGCCAGTCGACCATATCCGGCATCCGGACGTAGTCCAGGGCGAAGGCTCTGACCTCTTCGCTTGAGCCTTCCATCCAGCCGTAGATGGTGCTGTTGTCATGGGTGCCGGTGTAGACGACCGTGTTTTCGGAGTAAGTATAAGGTAGTTCCGTGCCTTTCTCCATGTCATCAAAGGCAAACTGCAGCACTTTCATTCCGGGGTAGCCGGTGTCTTGAACCAATTGGGCTACATCCTCGTTGATTTCACCCAAGTCCTCCGCGATCACGGCCAGATTCTCCACTTCCTCATGAAGCTTCGTGAAGAGTTTCATCCCCGGGCCCTTCCGCCAAACGCCGTGGCGGGCGGTTTTGGCCTCCGCAGGAATCGCCCAATAACTGTCGAAGCCGCGGAAATGATCGATCCTGATCATATCGAAGAGTGTCATGGAGTAGCGGATTCGGTCGACCCACCAGTGAAATTCTTCCTCCTCACTCTTCTCCCAGTCGTAGAGGGGGTTGCCCCAGAGCTGGCCATCCTCCGAGAAATAGTCGGGCGGGACACCGGCTACAGCCGTGGGATAGCCCTTCTCATCCAACTGAAATTGGTCGGGTGCCGCCCAGACATCGGCACTGTCAAGCGCCGGGAAGATCGGCATGTCCCCGATGATCAGGATGTTCTTGCTATTCGCATAGTTCTTCAGTTGGTCCCACTGGCGACGGAACTGCCACTGAACGAAGTAAATGTACTCAATTTCCTTCATGTGTTCTTCTTCCATGGAGTACTTCAGGAGGGCTTTGTCATTGTGCGTGGCCAGTTCTTCAGGCCAAAGCTGCCACATGGCATAGTGCTGCTCGCGGTGAATGACTTCGAACAAGGCGTAGTCATTAATCCAAGTACTCTCCGAATTCACGAAGGCCAACATGTCATTATGCTGTTCATCGTTCATGCGGGAGAAGGCCAGATGAAGGTAATCCGAGGAGTTCGTGTACGTAAAACCATAGTCGGTGCGGTACGGCAGGCCGTGGAAGTGGAACTGCTCCAGTTCTTCTTCCCGAAGGTAACCTTCCCAGACCAAACGGCGCGGGTCGATGTATTGCTCATTATTAGCGAAACACGAGACGCTCTGATAGGGGGAGTTGGAGCTGCCGGGAGGAGTCAAAGGGAGCATCTGCCAGTAGCGGACGCCGGCTTTGGCCAACTGATCCACAAAATGATAGGCTTCTTCGCCCAGTGTGCCGATACCAAATGGGCCGGGTAGCGAACTGATATGCATTAACACGCCGGAGGAACGATTCATTGGGATATTCCTTTCTCTTCTTGAACTTTTGCCTTGTCGGGATCGTATTTGTCTTCAACTTTGCTGAACAGCCAGGAGAGCACTGTGCCGATTGCGAAGAAGAGGGCACTCATGAGTACACCCACAACAAGGTTCCCTGAGGTGCGGAGAGCGGGAACAACTTCGGTGAAAATGATCGCAACGGTTGAACCAATCACGAGCCCTAAGATGAAGTGATACATCTTGGCATAGTAGCGATCGAAGAGGTAATCGACGGCTTTGGCCAAGAGCAGAACACAGGCGACGAGGCCGATGAGCAGCGGGATGATCACGCCGAAATCGAGGTTCGAAATTCCCTCGGTCATCTTGTCGTAGAGGCCGAAATACAGGAGGAAATTTGAAGGGCTCATGCCGGGAACAATGACGCCTAAACCAATCAGGGCTCCGGAGAAGATCCAGACACCGAAACTGGGGGTCAACGTGACTAACTGACTTTGCCCCATGAAAATCATCAACGCGGCAAACGCCACCGCTAAGACCAGCATCAAGGTGTTGTCTGACTTGTGCCGACCTCTCACCCCTGCCTTGCGATAAAGCGACGGGAAGGTTCCCGCAACAAACCCCAGAAACAGGCTGACGGACTGGGCTTGATAATTGACCAGCGCTACGGTAACGACTTTCGAGAACAAAAGCACGCCGAGCACGCCGCCGATTCCCACCGGAATGAAGTAAAGGATATTCTCTTTAAACTTCCGGAATGGATGCGCGAGGAAGCTCAGCAGGCTGTTATAGATGCCGAAAATCACGGCCAAAACGCCGCCGGACAAACCGGGAAGGATGAAACCGATGCCGACTAAAATGCCTTTGCCGACACGAATAAACCAATCCGCTACCGGATTTGCGGAACTTCTGGGAAATTGGACTTCTTGTTCCGCCTTACTTGTTGCACTCAATGTAATGCCTCCATTGTTGTTCTGAAATGTAGTTCCGAAATGTTGTTCTGAAATGTAGTTCCGAAATGTTGTTCTGAAATGTAGTTCCGAAATGTTGTTCTATGACGGTAGAGACTTCGTTTACGTGTCGCCCTGGTAACGAATGTAGATATGTTTGACATTCTGGTTTGCCGTAGGTCTCTCGTCAACCTCGATCCCTTCGATATCGCGAATCAGGTGGCTTAATTTCGAGTAGCCATAATTTCTGGGATCGAAGGAAGGTCTGACTTTCAGCAGCATGTTCCCCACATCGCCGAGGAATGCCCAACCGCTGTCGTCCGCAAGATTCGAGGTGAAACTGCGGATGAGACGAGTCAAGTCGTCATCAATATGATGAATCGTCGGCTGCACCGGCCTGGAAGCCGCCCTCTGATGTTGATAATACGAGGATCCGGACTGGCCGGTCAAGGGGCTGTCGTCAGGGCCGGCTTCGCGAATGCCGTGAACATAATTAGGGTTCTCGGAACTCTCATCATAATCCAGGATCTCCAAGAAGAGAAAACGGTTACATGCCGCAATAAAAGCATTTGGCGTTTTCTGTTCACCGATCCCGATCACCTGCTTGCCGGATTCACGGAGGCGCATAGCAAGCCTTGTGAAGTCCGAGTCACTCGAGACGAGACAGAAGCCATCGACATCATTCGTATATAAGATGTCCATCGCGTCGATAATGAGCGCGGTGTCCGTTGAGTTCTTCCCGTAAGTATAGCCAAATTGTTGTATTGGTTGAATTGCGTAGTCCAGAAGAACACTCTTCCAACCGTTCATATTTTGTTTCGTCCAGTCGCCGTAAATCCGTTTGATTGTCGGAAACCCGTAGCGGGCAATTTCATCCATCATTGGTTTGACATACTGATACGAAATATTATCTGCGTCAATCAAGACTGCCAGACGATAATCATTAATTTCCATCGTTTCCATTCGCTTTCTCCTTAACCATTTGCGGCAGCAGAATTTCTTCGCCTCTGCTGACTTCGGCCTGACCTCTTAAATTTGCGGTGACAAGTCTCAGGAAGTCTGTTTCCTTGCTGGATTCAACCAGGCAAGTAAAACTGACCTCATGTCCGAAATGTTTTTCCGCAATTTCAATACCGGTCTGACCCAGCTGATACTGCAATTGATCAACAAAATGGTACGGAAATCGTACAAGATAACGTCGGCCCGGAAGCATTTCCATGAGACCCGCCTCAGCAATTACACCTGAAGCGGCTCCGCCGTATGCCTTCACCAGGCCACCTGTTCCAAGAAGTATACCACCGAAATATCGCGTGACAACGATCATTGTGTCATAGATATTTCCTCTTACTAATACATCCAGTACAGGAGGTCCCGCCGTTCCTTGAGGTTCTCCATCATCAGAAAAACGCTGTAATTTCTGTACACCCGCTCCTCCCAGAAGCCAAGCATAGACGTGGTGTCTGGCGTCCGGGTAGAGTTTCTTCCTCTCCTGAAGAAAAGCCACAGTTTCCTCTTCTGTCTCTACTCTGCGACAAGCGGCGTAGAAAACAGATTTCTTCTCCTCGAGGCGATACTCTGCGTCGCGAGCAATCGTAATGTAAGCCTTTTTACCGATCGAACTACCCCTTTGTGATACTATATTGACTGTTGTTTACTGACTGTTGTTCGTGGAGTCTTCGCCCTAGGTTGAAACCTTCGCCCTAGGTTGAAACTTTCGCCTTAGGTTGAAGTCTGCGGCTTTGGCCAAAGCCGGAAGCCTCAAGTCCAATCCTCTGACCCAGGCTGCGAGCCCAAGTCCTGAGATGAACTTCCCAACAACATCGCATAATTTTAACACAAGGGGGAATACCTAATATGACCGAAATGCAACGAAAAAAAAGGTTCAACCAACCACTCCTGCGCGTTTTCATTTCTTATTACATACCGCACAAGAAACTTTTCTTCCTGGACATGGCCTGTGCGCTGGGAATCGCGCTGATTGATCTTCTCTTCCCGATGGCCTCGCGATTTGCCCTGCAAGAACTTCTGCCGCAAGCGCTCTATCAGCCGTTCACTTGGCTGATCTTGCTCCTGGTTCTGGGATATCTCGTGCGCGCGGTCCTCCAATATATCGTAACCTATTGGGGACATCTCATGGGCGTGCGTATGGAACAAGATATGCGTGAAGACCTCTTCACCCACATCGCCCAGATGAGTTTTCGCTTCTTCGATAACCATCGAACCGGCTCGCTCCTTTCCCGCATGGTTTCGGACCTATTCGAAATCGTTGAACTAGCGCACCATGGCCCCGAAGATCTCTTCATTTCGCTGGTAACCCTAGTCGGTTCATTCATTATGATGTTTCGGATTCGGTGGCAGCTGTCTCTGGTCCTTCTCGTGATGATCCCCTTCATCATTATTCTCACGATCCGGCAGCGCAAGCAAATGACGGACAGCTCAGTCGAGGTCAAAGAAACCACCGCCGAGATCAATTCAGGCATCGAATCCTCCATCTCAGGCGCTCGGACAGCTCAGGCCTTCACCAACGAAAAATTCGAAATCAAGAAATTCACTAAGCACAATCAAGCCTATGGCGATGCGAAGAAAGGCTACTACCATTCCATGGCCGTCTACAGTTCCGGCATGCAGTTCATGACCGCCATGTTAAATGTGCTGGTCATCGGTGTCGGCGGCTACTACGTAGCGCAAGGGCAAATGACGCTCGTGGATCTCATCGCGTTCACCCTCTACGTCAACACCTTTCTCGCCCCGATTCGGAATCTTGTCGCATTCTTCGAGCAATACACCAAGGGCATGGCCGGTATGGCCAGGTTCGTCGAGATTATGCGCATCGATCCGGAGATCGCTGATTCTCCTTCGGCCAAAGCCGCCTCCCCCCTCAACGGTGATATCCGCTACAACCACGTCACTTTCACTTACAACCCTGAAGGCGACGAAGAAAGCCTCGTCCTCCGCGACCTAACCCTCACGATCCCCGCCGGCCAAAAAGTCGCCATCGTCGGCCCTTCCGGCAGCGGCAAAACCACCCTCTGCCAACTGCTCCCACGTTTCTACGAAATCACTTCAGGCTCCATCACCATAGGCGAGCACGACATCCACGACATCACACTCGAGAGTCTTCGTGCCCAAATCGGCATCGTTCAACAAGATGTCTTCATCTTCGCGGACACAATCTACGAGAACATCCGCTACGGCCGCCCCAACGCCACCTACGAAGAAGTAATCGCGGCCGCCAAACTCGCCGAAATCGACCGCTTCATCAGTGAACTCCCCGACGGCTACGACACAGTCGTCGGCGAACGCGGCACAACGCTATCCGGCGGCCAACGCCAGCGTGTCAGCATCGCCCGCGTCTTCCTGAAAAACCCACCCATCATGATTCTCGACGAAGCCACATCCGCTCTCGACACAGCCACCGAAGTAAAAATCCAAAAAGCCCTCGACACCCTCGCCAAAGGCCGCACCAGCCTCATCATCGCCCACCGTCTCTCCACAATCCGCAATGCCGACCTCATCGTCTACCTCGATCGCGACGGCATACGCGAACAAGGCACCCACGACGAGCTCATGGCTCTTGAAGGTGCCTACGCCAAACTCTACCACACCCAATTCCCCATGAGCGGGGGGGCGTGATGATTTGTTTTGCACTACATAAGTTTAAATTTAAACTTATGTAGTGCAAAACTTGTGTAGTGCTTCTGCCCCTAACTCACAACGCAAGGTCCAGGACCTCCTGGGCGTCTTGGGCGAAGTGGATGGTCAGTTTGGAGAGTACGGATTCGGGGACGTCATCGAGGTCTCGCCGGTTATCTTCCGGGATGATGACGGTTTTAATACCGGCGCGGTCGGCGGCGATGAGCTTTTCTTTCAGGCCGCCGATTGGCAGGACTCGGCCGCGAAGGGTCACCTCGCCGGTCATGGCCAGGCTGGGTTCGACTTTGCGTTTAGTGATTGCGGAAGCGATGGCAACGACGAGGGTGATGCCGGCGGAGGGGCCGTCTTTGGGTGTGGCCCCTTCCGGGACGTGGACATGGATATCATGTTTCTCGAAGAAATCATCCGGGATCTCGTATTTCTCCGAGCGGGAGCGCACGTAAGCCAAGGCGACTTGACAAGATTCTTGCATCACGTCGCCCAATTGGCCGGTGATGTTGAGTTTGCCGTTTCCGGGCATTGTGAGGGCTTCGATCTCCAGCGTATCGCCGCCGGCCGCGGTCCAGGCCAGGCCGCGAACCAGGCCGGAAAGCGGCTTCTTGCCGGCTTTGTCGTAGTGATATCGGGGTTTGCCGGCATAATCTTGCAAGTTTTGGGCAGTAACCTTCACTTTCGGGTCCGGATTGGAGTCGCTGTCGGCGTCTTTGGCCGCGGCAATTTCCAGAGCGGCTTTACGGCATATTTTGGCCAAAGCCCGCTCCAGCTGCCTCACCCCCGCCTCAGCGGTATAATTCGAAATCAAGTCGGTCAAAGCCGCCTTCTGAACCGTGAGCTGGCCCTTCTCGAGGGCATTTTCCTTCATCTGCTTGGGCAGAAGGTGGCGCTTCGCAATCTCGATTTTCTCAGGAACCGTGTAGCCGTTGAGCTCAATGACTTCCATTCGGTCGAAGAGCGCCGGCGGGATCTGATCGGCTCGGTTTGCCGTGGTGATAAACAGAACCTGTGACAGATCGTACGGCAGCTCCAGATAATGGTCACGGAAGGTGTTATTTTGCTCAGGATCCAGCACTTCGAGAAGCGCAGAAGACGGGTCGCCCTTGTAATCGGCCGACAATTTGTCAATCTCGTCCATCAAAATCAAGGGGTTGTCCGAGCCGGCCTGCGTCATCGCATTGATGATTCGGCCCGGCATGGAGCCAATGTACGTGCGGCGGTGACCGCGAATTTCGGCTTCATCCCGCACACCGCCCAGAGACATGCGCACAAAAGCGCGCCCCATAGCAGCGGCTACGGAAGAGGCGACAGACGTTTTGCCGACACCCGGAGGACCCACTAAGCAAAGGATGGGACCCTTGGTGCGGCGCTCGCCTTTGGCCGCGCGAAGCTTCGAAACAGCAATATATTCCATAATCCGTTCCTTCACTTGCTCCAGGCCGTAATGGTCCTTGTCCAAGCGGCGGCGAATCTTGGTAAGGTCGAAGTCAAGCTGATCGACCTTCCCCCACGGCAGGTCAAAAACCGTCTCCAAATAATTGCGCAGAACCGACGCCTCGGGGTTCTGCGGCGCGTAGGAGGTGAGTTTATCAATTTCTTTTGCCAACTTCTCGCGGGCTTGGTCCGAAATCTTCATCGACGCCAATTTCTCGCGGAAATCATCGGCGGCTGAGCGGTTGTCGCTGGCATCCCCCAACTCATTCTGGATGACCTTGATCTGTTCACGGAGGAAATACTCGCGCTGCCCCTTGTCAACATTCTCCTTGACCTTCTCGTTCAGCGATTTGCCGTAGCGGGCCAGAATAATTTCGCGATTCAGTTTCGCCAAGAGGAAGGCGAGTCGCTCCGAGACATTCGTCTGTTCGAGGAAGCTCTGTCTGTCATGGAACATGGCCAAAGCCTGGCTCGCCACTCGATCCGCTAGAATGCTTGCATCGGTTTCTTCAACCAGCGTATACATCTGGTCACGGTTCTGCCGCCCGGTCTCCATCGAGAATGTTTGATACGCCTCGACAACCCCTCTGCGAGTCGCCTCAAGAACAAACTGATCCTGACTTCCCTGCGGATACTGGTCTTCCAGCTTCTCCACGGTAATGACATATTCATGACCATCAAAATCGGGATCGTTGATCTTCGCGCGGTAAAGGCCTTCCAAAGTCAAGCGCAAAATCCCGGTTTCGTTGATCTCGATCACTTGCGATATCTTCGCCACACAGCCAGTCTGATACAAGCTGTCAAGGTCCGGAAATTCGATCGAAGAGTCCTTCTGTGCTGTCACGAAGATCAGCATATCCCCTTCCAAAGCATTCCCAATCGCCTCGCGACTCAGGTCCCTGCTGACATCAAAGGTTAAATGGAGATAAGGCAGGAGAACAATACCCCGCAAAGGGATCAGCGGCAAGCGCAGCTTCCCATCCGCCGCCCCCGAACCGGAGCCGCCTTGCGATGTGATCTCCTCTGCATCAATATCTTGTGTGGTCGTAACATTCTCTGCGTCAAGATCTTGCGTTTGATCTTTATCGTGATCTTGATTTTGATCTTGATTTAGATCTTGATTTAGATCTTGATCTTGATTTCGATCTTGATTTTGATTTAAATCTTGATTTAGATCTTGATCTTGATCTTGTGCAGTGTCCTGACCTAGGTCATCTGTAAATTTGTCTTTTGTTTCATTCATAGGGTTGACAATCCTTACTACTGTAGTCGTTTTAAAATTATAGCATTAACCTTGTAGCCTGCAGCAGTACGGATGTGTCTGCTGAAAATTCGGAAATTTGAGAAATTGCCGAATTTTCCGCTCAACAATAAAACCACAATAAAACCACACTAAAACCATAAAAAAACCGCACCCTCACGGATGCGGCTGTAATGTGCGGCTTTGGCCGAAAAAATTCCGATCAAAGCGATTTCGATTTACGTTTCAGTTCCAGTATCAGCTTACGCCTCAACCTTGGAAACAGTGCCTGCACCAACGGTATGACCACCTTCGCGGATAGCGAAGCGCATACCCTCTTCCATAGCAACCGGTGTGATCAGCTCAACATCAATCTTGACGTTGTCGCCTGGCATAACCATCTCTGTACCCTCTTCCAGGTGCATGATGCCGGTAACGTCGGTCGTTCTGAAGAAGAACTGAGGACGATAGCCGCTGAAGAAAGGCTTATGACGGCCACCCTCAGCCTGAGTCAGAACATAGATCTGACCTTCGAACTTGGAGTGAGGGGTGATGGAACCGGGTTTAGCGATAACCTGGCCACGCTCGACATCAGTACGGTTGACACCGCGGAGCAAAGCACCAACGTTGTCACCTGCGACAGCGCTGTCCAGGATCTTGCGGAACATTTCAAGACCGGTAATAACGGTAGAACGGCTCTCTTCTTGGAGACCAATGATCTCAGCCGGGTCGCCAACCTTCATCGTACCACGCTCAACACGACCGGTAGCAACAGTGCCACGACCGGAAATGGTGAAGACGTCTTCAACCGGGAGCAGGAACGGACGGTCAACAGGACGGGTCGGAGTCGGGATGTACTCGTCAACAGCAGCCATCAGCTCATGGATCGGTGCATAGACCGGATCATTCGTGTCTGTGCTGGTGGACTCAAGAACTTCCAGAGCGGAACCGCGGATAACCGGGCAGTTGTCGCCATCGAATTCGTATTCGTTCAAGAGGTCACGAATTTCCATCTCAACGAGATCCAAGAGCTCTTCGTCGTCAACCTGGTCTACCTTGTTCATGAAAACAACGATAGAAGGAACGCCGACCTGACGTGCGAGCAGGATGTGCTCACGGGTCTGGGGCATAACACCATCCGCAGCGGATACGACGAGAATCGCGCCGTCCATCTGAGCCGCACCGGTGATCATGTTCTTAACATAGTCAGCATGTCCTGGGCAGTCAACGTGAGCATAGTGGCGATTGGCCGTCTGATACTCAACGTGAGAAGTGTTGATCGTGATACCACGTTGTCTCTCTTCCGGTGCCTTATCGATGTGGGCATAGTCCGTGAAGTCAGCGGTACCGTCCATAGCCAGAACCTTGGTGATGGCAGCCGTGAGACTGGTCTTGCCGTGGTCAACGTGGCCAATGGTGCCGATGTTGACGTGGGGCTTGTTTCTTTCAAATTTTGCTTTAGCCATTTGTGTGAAATCCTCCTTGTGTGACTCGGGTTTCTCCCGAAGTCAATTGTTTCAAACTATATCAGGCTGACACCTAAATGATATTTTACACAAAACTTGTGTTTTGGCAACTGTTTGGGGCATTTGAAATCTTCACTTGGAAGCTTCTGGCGCCCGCTATGCTGTGCCTCGTTTAGGTGCCTGCGGCCGAATAGGATTATTTTGCCAGGATCTTCTCCTGGATGCTCTTCGGCACAGGTTCAAATTGTGCCGGCTGCATGACGAAAGTACCGCGTCCTTGGGTTCTGGAACGCAAAGCTGTTGCATAGCCAAACATCTCAGACAGGGGAACCATCGCGGCGATTTTCTGTGCGCCGGAAATGGCTTCCATACCTTCAATACGACCTCTGCGTGAGCTGATGTCACCCATAACATCACCCATGTACTCTTCCGGAACCGTGATATCCACTTTCATGATTGGTTCAAGCAGAATGGGGGACGCCTTGCGCATCGCATCCTTGAAGCCTATGGAACCTGCGATCTTAAACGCCATTTCCGAAGAGTCGACATCATGGTACGAACCATCTACGAGATTCACTCGGACATCAACAACCGGATAGCCGCCCAAGATACCACTTTGCATGGCCTCTTGAATACCCTGGTTTGCAGGTTCAACAAATTCTTTCGGGACAGAGCCACCGATCGTCTTGTTGTTGAACTCGTAACCGGTGCCGGGTTCCATCGGTTCGATCTCGAGAACGACGTGACCATACTGGCCGCGACCGCCCGACTGACGGATAAACTTACCGTCCGCTCTGGCAGGCTGTGTAATCGTTTCTTTGTAAGCAACCTGAGGAGCGCCGACATTTGCTTCCACCTTATACTCGCGGAACATACGATCCACGATGATATCCAAGTGGAGCTCACCCATGCCGGAGATAATCGTCTGCCCGGTGTCCTCATCGGTATGAGTCCGGAAAGTCGGATCCTCTTCAGCCAGTTTCTGCAGAGCGATCATCATCTTATCCTGCGAAGCCTTCGATTTCGGTTCGATCGCAACACTGATAACCGGTTCCGGGAAGTCCATCGACTCCAAGATAACCGGATCGGATGCGTCGCAGAGCGTGTCACCGGTGGTTGTATCCTTCAGGCCGACTGCAGCAGCGATGTCGCCCGCATAGACCTTCGAGATTTCCTCGCGATGATTCGCGTGCATCAGCAGAATTCGGCCGATGCGCTCACGCTTACCCTTCGTCGAGTTCTGAACATAGGAACCTGCCTCGAGCGTACCGGAGTACACTCTGAAGAATGCGAGCTTCCCTACGAAAGGATCAACGATGATCTTGAACGCGAGTGCTGAGAATGGTTCTTCGTCAGAAGCGTGGCGTATAGTCTCTTCACCGGTATCGAGATCAATCCCCTTAATAGGAGGAATGTCGAGAGGTGAAGGCATGTAATCGACCACGGCGTCAAGCAATAACTGAACACCCTTATTCTTATAAGAAGAACCACAGGTGACAGGAATGATATGGACGTTGACAACCGCCTTGCGAAGTGCAGCCTTGAGCTCCGGAACAGAAATTTCTTCCCCTTCCAGATACTTCATCGTCAGCTCTTCATCTTCCTCGGCAATCGCTTCGACCATCTTGTCGCGCCATTCCTGTGCTTGGTCAAGGTACTCAGCCGGAATATCCGTCTCTTCGTAGACGGTGCCGTCATCGTTCTTGTAGACTTCGGCCTTCATCGTCACGAGGTCAATGATGCCGGTGAAAGTCTCCTCAGCGCCAATCGGGATCTGGATCGGTACTGCGTTTGCACGCAGGCGCTCCTTGATGGTGTTGACAGAGTAGAAGAAGTCTGCGCCGGTCACGTCCATCTTGTTGATGTAAACCAGACGGGGGACCTTGTAGTGATCAGCCTGGCGCCAGACTGTCTCAGTCTGCGGCTCAACACCGCTCTTAGCATCGAGCAAAGTAACGGCACCGTCGAGTACACGAAGGGAACGTTCAACTTCAACTGTGAAGTCTACGTGTCCCGGTGTGTCGATGATGTTGACACGATGACCTTTCCACTGGGCAGTAGTCGCAGCAGAAGTAATGGTGATACCGCGCTCCTGTTCCTGCGCCATATAGTCCATGGTCGCGGCGCCTTCATGTGTTTCGCCGATCTTATGGATCTTACCGGTGTAATAAAGGATACGTTCTGTCGTCGTTGTCTTACCCGCGTCGATGTGGGCCATAATCCCGATATTTCTGGTATTCTCAAGTGAGAATTCTCTAGGCATTGGGATCTCCTTTCGCTGACATTACCATTTGTAGTGAGCAAACGCGCGGTTGGCCTCGGCCATTCTGTGCATTTCCTCTTTTCTGCGGAAAGCGCCGCCGGCATTGTTCATCGCATCGGTGAGTTCACCTGCCAGGCGCTCTTTCATAGTTCTTTCACTTCTCTTGCGTGCAAACTGGACTAGCCAGCGCAGGGCGAGAGTCTGCCTTCTTTCCGGACGAACTTCGATCGGAACCTGGTAGTTCGCACCGCCGACACGGCGTGCCTTAACTTCCAGCATAGGCATAACGTTTTCCAACGCTTTTTCAAATACTTCAAGGCCATCCATACCGGTCTTCTCTTTGATAATATCAAATGCACCGTATACGATGGACTGTGCGGTTCCCTTCTTGCCATCTAGCATGATGTTGTTCACGAGTTTTGCAACTCTCACATCATGGTAAATGGGATCAGGGAGAACTTCTCTTGTTGGGACATGGCCTTTACGTGGCACTTTGTCTTCCCTCCTTTACATGATAAATCAGGGTGTGCCCTGATATCACAGGTACTCAATACCCTTATTGGGTTTTGTCAATGCGCCTTGCCGGCCAAAGTCCCCCTTAAGAGACATATGCGACAAGATGTACTGAGCAAATGAGTTCAACCTGACCCTTACTTCTTGACCTTGGCAGCCTTTGGCTTCTTAGCGCCGTACTTGGAACGACTCTGTTTACGGTCATTCACGCCTGCTGTATCCAGAGTTCCGCGTACAATATGGTAACGGACACCCGGCAGATCCTTCACACGACCGCCTCTAATGAGGACAACCGAGTGCTCCTGCAGGTTATGGCCAATACCCGGAATATACGCTGTAACTTCCATACCGGAAGTCAAACGGACACGAGCCACCTTACGCATTGCTGAGTTAGGCTTCTTCGGGGTCGTGGTCTTAACAACCGTGCAAACTCCGCGCTTCTGAGGAGAAACAATCTCCGTTTCGCGCTTCTTCAGCGTATTCATGTTGACATGAAGTGCCGGAGAGTGAGACTTGTACGTCTTGTCATGGCGACCTTGCTTAACTAATTGGTTGAACGTTGGCATCAATACACCTCCTTTCTCATTTTTTACAATGGTATCGCTCCGAAATAGCACGCCAAAATGCGCGCGCGGAGCGACACACGCAGGAATTATACCACCACAAACGCAACATGGCAAAAATATTTGCTACAGAAATTCTGTATTTCTGGGCCGAATTTCTGGCTGAAATTTCTGGCCAGTCACTTCTGGTCAGTAACTCCTAGTCGATAACCCCTGGACGGTAACTCCTCGACGGTAACTCCTCGACGGTAACTCCTGGTCGGTAACTCCTGGACGGTAACTTTTCGACGGTAACTCCTGGTCGGTAACTTTTCGAACAACCTTACTAGCACGTTAGGCTCGTTAGGCACGTTAAGCACATTAGGCACATTAGGCACGTTAGACACGTCAAAGACTGAAGCATATTCAACTCAAAGAAAAAATTTTCGACGGTGCGTAGTTATTTCTCAGAAAATTTCGTAGAAAGATGTGAATCCATAGTGCAGATCATGTTCGCTTGCACATTTAAGCAAATTTGAAGATATGTGCAGATTGGGTGACGTGTCACGCATAAACTTCGGCTCTATCATGCACATAAAAGCAAATTTG